>CACPKA010000005.1 GCA_902634485.1 uncultured Pelagibacteraceae bacterium
AAATTTATGAAATTAACAAAATATTGCCGTCTATAAATAATCAAGAATTTGTCTCTAAAATTAATGAAATGTTATTTAACCAAAATAAGTATGATTTATATAATGACTTGATAAAAAAGATTGGCAGTAAAGAATTTTCGAAAAATGATTTTTATAATATATCTAAAGAAAATTCTACTCAAATCAAAACTGAAAAAATTTCATCAATTTCAGATAATAAAAAGTTTACAGAAGATAGTATAAAATACTTATACACCCTATCTAAAAATAATTATGGACTCATAGGTGATAAAGATAAAAATATTTATCTCATTCAAATAAGTAATATTGATTATAAAAGTTTAACAAATAAAATAAGCAATATTGCAATTTATGAATACGAAGAAAATGAAAAAATAAAAGATAATATTTACGACTCGTATGATTTCTTTCTTAATTCGAAATATAAAGTAAAAATAAATGAAAAAACTTTAGAAAGAGTTAAGAACTATTTTAAGTAATGTTAAATATAAATTTAAGCAAATTTAAATCACAATATTTAAAAAAAAAAAATCAAACTTTGTATTATTCTATAAATACAGATGGAATTCATGAAGTAGAAAATTTAATTAACAATTTTTTAATAGAGAAAAATAGTTTTGTTTTCGAGTCTGTAGAAAAGGGTTTTATAAAAGGAAGATACACAATTTTTGGTAAAAATCCTGATAAAATTTGGGAATTCAATAATCATGAGTGCAAATTATATTTGGGGGGGAAAAAAATTAAATTAAAAGGCAATCCTAAAAAAAATATTGAAGAAATAATTGAGAATTTTAAATTTAAAACACCTAAAGAATTACCATCGATATGTTCTCTTATTTCTGGCTATTTTTCTTATGATATTATTCGTTATATTGAAAATATACCAAATAATAATAAAGATGATTTAAAAATTCCAGATGCAAGAATATTGAGACCTAGAAGCTTAATAATCCACGATAATGTTAAAAAGAAACTTTATTTTATTGTCAATGTTTTTAAAGACGAAAAGATTAACAATTATCAAATAAAATATAAAGATATACTTAACCAAATTGAAGAGATGGTTTTATTATCAAATTTAAAACTAAATGTTTTTAAAACAAATAAATATAAAAATTTAAATATTGTTAAATCAAATATTTCAAAAAGAAAATTTATATCAAACGTAATAAAGGCAAAAAAGTACATAAAAATTGGTGATATATTCCAAGTAGTTTTAAGCCAAAGATTCGAGACTAAATTAACCAAAAATCCAATTGAAATTTATAAAAAACTTAGAAAAACAAACCCATCGCCTTTCATGTATTTTTTTAATTTTAATGATTTCCAAATTATAGGTGCAAGTCCAGAAATACTAGTTAGGTTAAGAGATAATAAAATAACTATTAGACCTATAGCTGGAACTAGGCCTCGAGGTAAAAATCAAAAAGAAGATAAATTTAACGAAAAAGATCTTTTAAGTGACAAAAAAGAACTATCAGAACACTTAATGCTTTTAGATCTTGGTAGAAATGATACTGGCAAAGTATCAAAAATTAATACTGTTAAAGTTACAGAAAGTTTCACAATAGAAAGATATTCTCACGTCATGCATATAGTTTCTAATGTTCAAGGTATATTTAATAATAAATATTCAAAATTTGATACTTTGCTATCAGGATTTCCTGCAGGAACAGTTTCTGGTGCTCCTAAAATTAGGGCTATGGAAATTATTGATGAGTTAGAAACAACTAAAAGAAAGGTCTATGCTGGAGGAATAGGTTATTTTTCAGCTAATGGTGACTTTGACACATGTATAGCTCTTAGAACGGCAGTGGCAAAAAATAATAAATTTTATGTTCAGTCAGGTGCAGGGATTGTTGCTGATAGTAAACCTATAAATGAATTTAATGAAACGGTTAATAAAGCAAAAGCTCTTCTAAAAGCTATTGAGTGATTTATGAAAATAATTTTAATTGATAATTATGATAGCTTTACTTTTAACCTTTATCATTACATCTCTGTTTTTTCTTCAAATGTTGATGTAATAAGAAATGATAAAATTAATTCAAAAGAAATTCTAAAAAAAAAATATAAAAAAATTGTTATTTCACCCGGTCCAGGCAATCCTGATCAGGCAGGAAATTGTTTAAAAATTGTGAATGATTTGCATAAAGAAATTCCAATTCTAGGCGTTTGTTTGGGTCATCAAATAATAGGGCAAGTATTCGGATCAAAAATAATTCAAGCTAAAAAAATAGTTCATGGAAAAACAAGTAAAATTATTTCAAAAAATAAAGGTATCTTAAAAAGAATTCCAAAAATTTTTGATGCCACAAGATATCATAGTTTGATAATTGATAAAAAAACACTTTCTAAAAATTTAGAAATTACCGCAGAAACTTCGGAAGGAATAGTTATGGGGGTTAAGCATAGAATTTATAATGTACATGGAGTACAATTTCATCCAGAAAGTATTAAAACCAAATATGGTTTAAAAATACTTAAAAATTTTATTAAAGGATAAAAATGGAAAAATTTTTGATTAAATTAAAAAATAAGGAACATTTATCTTTAAAAGAAAGCATTGAAGCTTTCGAAATTTTAATGGAAGGAAAGGCAAAAGATAAAGAAATTTTTGATTTTTTAACTTTTCTATCAGAGAAAAAGGAAGTTTCTTCCGAAATAGCTGGAGGAGTTTCTGTTTTAAGAAATAAATCAAAAAGAGTAAATATTGATAATTGTATTGATACATGTGGTACTGGAGGTGATGGAAAAGATACATTAAATATATCCACTGCTTCTGCTCTATTGTTATCAAGTATGGGTATTAATGTTGCAAAACATGGAAATAAAGCTGTATCTTCAAAATGTGGATCAGCAGATGTATTAGAAGCTTTAGGGATTAATATTAATTTTGAACCTAAAGAAATAGAAAATCAGATAAATAAAAATCACTTTGGATTTATGTTTGCACCTAATTATCATAGTGCAATGAAATATGTTGGTCCTGTTAGGAAGAAAATAGGAAAAAGAACAATTTTTAATATGATTGGTCCTTTAAGTAGTCCTGCATTAGTGCAAAGGCAGGTTGTTGGTGTATTTGACAAAAGTCTTCTAAATATATTTGCTCATGCACTAAAAGATTTGAATATAAAGTTCGCATGGGTCGTTAATAGTAATGATGGATTAGATGAAATATCTCCATATGATAAAACAAATATCATTCAATTAAAAAATGGGGAAATAACTGAAATGCATATTGATCCAAAAAAATTAAATGTGAATGCTGAAAGCTTTAAAAATATTGTAGGAAATGATGCCAAATTTAATTCAGAAAAAATAATTGATATATTTAAAGGTCAAGATAACGATTTTTCTAAAGCTGTTTCGTTAAATGCTGCTGCTGGATTAATTGTATCAGAAAAAGAAAGTAATTTTGAAGATGCTTATTTCAGTGCTAGAAATCATATACTTTCTGGAAAAACTTATTTACATTTAGAAAAACTAAAAAATGTCTGAAAATATACTACAAAATATTATTGATAAAAAGATAGTCAAAATTAGAAATTTAAAAAAAGATTTATCATTAGAAATTTTAAAAAAAAAAATTTCTGAAAATAATAGTTTTATAAATTTTAAAGAAAAAATTTCTAAGAATATAATAAATGGTAAAATATCAATTATCGCAGAAATTAAAAAAGCTAGCCCTTCAGCAGGTGTAATTATAGAAAATTATGATCCAGTAAAAATTGCAGATATTTATTTAAAAAATAACGCAACTTGTTTATCAATTCTAACTGAGGAAGAATTTTTTTTAGGAAATTTAATTCATATAAGTAAAATTAAAGAAAAAATTAAACTCCCAATATTGTGTAAAGATTTTTTTGTAGATAAATTCCAAGTTCATCTTTGCAAAAGCTACGGTGCTGATGCAATTTTAATTATTCTTGCTGGTGTAGATGAAAAGCTTGCTGACGATCTTTATGAAGAAGCCTTAAATCTTAACATGTCTGTAATAGTTGAAGTTCATAATATTGAAGAAGCAAAAAAATCATTAAAATATAACGAAGCATTAATTGGTATAAATAATAGAAATTTAAAAACTCTAAAAACTGATATAAATACAACTTATAATATTCATGATGTGTTAATTAATCATAAAGGTCCATTAATTTCTGAAAGCGGAATTAAAACAAAAGATGAACTTTTAAATATTTCTCAAAGAACAAATATAAAAACTTTTTTAATTGGTGAATCAATTTTAAAAAACTTAAAAAATAACTCAATTTTTTCAGTTTTATAGTTCTAAAAGCCTTATTTTGTGCCATTTTTAATCTATTGCTCTATTAGAAGAACTTTTATAGAACATTATGTACGATATTTGTTCTATGCTTACAAAAAAACAAAAAAACTTACTATTATTTATTAACAAGAAGTTAAGATCTTCTGGTGTATCTCCTTCATATGAAGAAATGAAATTATCTTTAAATTTGAAATCTAAGTCTGGAATACATAGATTAATAAGTGCTTTAGAAGAAAGAGGTTTTATTAGAAGACTACCCCACAAAGCAAGAGCTTTAGAAGTTATAAAGCTCCCAGAAACTGCATCTGCCAATGATATTTATAATAGTTTTTCTCCAAGTGTAATTAAAGGTGGACTTGATGAAGAAAATCCTAACAAGGATGAAAATAATCCAGAAGTATCTGTCCTAGGTAAAATTGCTGCTGGTACTCCGGTAGAAGCTATTCAAAATGAAGTATCTAGAATTCCACTTCCATCAAATATAGAAAAAAATGGTGAATATTTTGGACTAAAAGTCCAGGGAGACTCCATGGTTGAAGCTGGTATTAATGATGGTGATACTGTAATTGTTAAAAGAACTGATACTGCGGATAATGGTAAAATTGTAGTAGCATTAATAGATGACCATGAAGCAATGCTAAAAAGAATTAGAAGAAAAGGTAAAACTGTAGCTCTAGAAAGTGCTAACAAAAATTACGAAACAAAAATATTTGGACCTGATAGAGTAAAAATTCAGGGTGTTCTTGTATCTTTATATAGAAACTTCTAAAAAAATAGTCTAAACCTATTTAATGTCAAAACTAGCAACTAGATTTGCTCCTTCACCAACAGGGCCGTTACACATTGGAGGGGTTAGAACGGCTTTGTTTAATTGGTTATATTCTAAAAACCAAAAAGGCAATTTTTTTTTAAGAATTGAAGACACAGATAAAGAAAGATCAAAAGATGAATATAAAGACCAAATTATTAAATCACTTAAGTGGATTGGCATTGAATATGATGGAGATGAATACATACAGTCAAAAAAAATAGACGATCATATTAGTGTTTCAAAAGAATTATTAAAAAATGGCCATGCATATAAATGTTATTGTTCAAGTGATGAAATAGAAGAGCAAAAAAAAAGAGCAAAACAAAAAAAAATTCCTTACATTTACAATAGAAAATGGAGAGATATGAATGAAAATGAATATCCAAAAGATATTAAACCAGTAATTAGATTTAAGAGTAAAATTAATGGAACTACTATATTAAAAGATTTAGTTCAAGGTGATATTGAAATTGAAAATAATACAATTGAAGATTTTATAATTTTAAGAAATGATGGTACGCCAACATACAATTTATCTGCTTCAGTTGATGACCATAAAATGAATATGACACACATAATTAGAGGAGATGATCATAAAATAAATACTTTCAAACAAATACAGATTTACGAAGCTATGAAATGGAAAGTGCCATCTTTTGCGCATATCCCTCTGATACATACAATCGATGGAAAAAAACTTTCTAAAAGAGACAAAGCTTCAACTTTAGATGATTATTCTAAAATTGGTATTATGCCAGATGCACTTAGAAACTACCTTCTTAGATTGGGGTGGTCTTATAAGGATAAAGAAATATTCACACTTGATGAAAGTATTAAATATTTTAATCTTGAAGGTATTGGTAAATCACCATCAAAATTAGATATGAGTAGGATTTTATCAATGAATGAACATTATATAAAAAACATAAATGAAAATGATTTATTCGATCAACTAACCGAGTATTGCAAATTATATAAAAGTGAAATTAAGTCAGATAAGAAAGATAAGATTAAAAAATCCCTAATCTTCTTAAAAAATAAAGCTAAAACCTTAGAAGATATATTTAATAATGGTCAATATATAATGGTGGATGAGGTTAATTTTGATCAAAACGACATTAAATTAATAGATGATAAAGCTAAAAAAGTCATTTCTGATTTCAATAATAAATTTGGTAGCGTTGATAAACTAAGCAAAGAAACATTAGAGCCTATAGTAAACGAATTAATTAAATCAAATGATACTAATTTTAAAGGAGTTGGGCAGCCTTTGAGAATAGCTTTAACAGGTTCAAAATTTGGACCTGGAATATATGATATAATTATTTCTCTTGGAAAAGAAGAAGTAACAAAAAGATTAACTAATAAGAAACTTAGTTAATACTGACGATGCTTCATTAGAAGATGAGGTTTTTGATCTGATTTTATTTAAAGTTTCCTCACAATTATTTATTTGTTTTTTCATTAATTCTGGATTTTTTAAAAAGTAAACAACAGAATTGTAAATCTCTTTAGCATTACACTCTTTTTGTATTAATTCTGGAATTATTTCTTTGTCATTAATAATATTAATGATGTTAGCAAACTTTATTTTTACAAGTAATTTAACAATTAAAAAATTCAAAAAATTCATTTTATAGATAATTATAGAAGGAACTTTTGCATTACAAATTTCAAGAGAAACTGTACCAGATTTAGAAACTGCAAAAATAGATTTATTTAGTATTTGTTTTTTTATATTTTTATCAGAAATAACTTCAGTGTTTTCTAAATTTACATTATTAATTTTTTCACTGATAAAATTTTTATTCTCATCAGTTGCATGAAAAACAAAAGTAAAATTATCAGATTTTGCATTCATCATATTAATAAAATCAATTAAAATAGGTAGAAGTAAATTTACCTCGGATGATCTACTACCACAAAAAAGAGAAATAATTTTTTTATCATTTGATATAATGTTAGATAGATCTATTTTATCTTTTGATACCTGTTCTAATAATGGATGACCAACAAAAGTATTTGGAATATTTTCTTTATCAAAATATTTTTTTTCAAAATCAAATAATAATAAAATATGATCTAAGAATTTCTTAAACTTTTTAACTCTTCCCTCTCTCCAAACCCAAACCTGAGGAGCTACGTAATGTATTGTTTTAATATTAGGATTAATACTTTTTACTTTTTCCGCAACTCTTAAAGTAAAATCTGGACTATCTACACTAAATAAAATATCTGGATTAAATTTTATTATCTCTTCAACAGTTTTGTTTATTTTATTTTTAATTTTGAAAATATTTAAAAAAACACTTGTGAAACCTATGTAAGTAATTTCTTTAAGGTCAAAAATAGATTTTATTCCTAATGAATTTAAATGAGTTCCACCAACACAAGAATACTCGATACTGGGATCATTTTTTTGAAGTTTGGATATGACTTTAGAAGCAAGTTTATCTCCAGAAGGTTCACCGGTTAATATAAAAATCTTTTTCATTCTACTGAGATAAATATCTTATTTTTATTAGCAAACTTAATGCATTTGCTTTTATCTAAAAAAATATGCTGTTTATTTTTAACTACAATACCTTTTAATCCAGCAGTTTTACTTTGTTTAATCGTTTTCAATCCAATTGTTGGCAGATCGATCCTCAAGTCTTGTTTCTTTTTTGGAAACTTAACTAAAACTCCATGATTTCTAAATTTTTTGCTTCTGCATTTTTCAAGCATTTTTTAGTTCCATCTTTTCCTTCTATAGAAACTACTTTTTTATTTCTAACTACAACTCCTTGACTAAAATTATACTGTCTTAGATTATTTAGAGTTTTTATTGCTTTTTTAATATCTAATTGATCTTGTTTGTTTGGTTTAATCTTTGAATAATTACCTTTCTTTAAAGATAGTTCAGGATTAAATGTTAGTGATTTTACAGTTTTGATTTTGTTTTGAGCTAATATTTTAATAATTTCTTTTAGTATTGCGGCATCTCCAAGCTTAGATGCTTTGATTATTCTAGGGATATAATAAATACCTTTAAAATCCAATTTTAATTTAGATAATTTGGGTTTATTTACTTTTCCAGCAAATAAGACTTTTTTACAGTTATTTTCTATTAGAATATTAATAATTTTTCCAAATTGACCTATGGAAACTGAATGAGATTTTTTGTCCTTTTCAAATTTTTTTGATTTTGATAAATCAATTATTAAATATTTAATCTTCTTTTTTTTAATTTTTTTTAGAATGATATTTGGAAAATCAGTATCACCAAAAATTAATCCTATCATTTTATGAGAATGGAGTACAAATAGATCTTTTTTTATCTTTTACTATGAAATCAATTACATTTTTAACTAAAGGATTGTTTTTAAATGATCCATTTAATTTATTTATATTTTCTGTAAGATTTTGTGTTGCAAATATTTCTTTATAAGCATCGCTTAATCCTAAAATGTCTTTATTGTTAAATTTTGCTCTTCTTAAACCAATTAAGTTTAATCCTTGCAATGAATTTCTATTACCTGTAGATAGTCCATAAGGAATTACATCATGTAATACACCAGTCATTCCGCCTATCATTGCCATTTTTCCTATTCTTGTAAATTGTTGGACTGCAGAGTTTCCTCCTATGACTACATTGTCTTCGATATTAACATGACCACCTAAAGGGACATTATTAGCAATTATAACATTATTTCCAACTTTACAATCATGAGCGACATGTGAAGAAATCATAAACAAACAATTATCGCCTATTTTAGTTAAACCTCCTCCCCCTTTTGTACCAGGATTAATTGTTACATATTCTCTTATTTTATTATTTTGACCTATTTCTAGTTTTGTATCTTCTCCATTATATTTTAAATCTTGTGGGTCGTTTCCTAAACTTGCAAAAGGGTAAATTATAGTTCCATCACCAATCTTTGTATTGCCAGATATATTAACATGGGAATGTATTTTTACATTATTTCCAATTTCAACTTTTGGCCCAATAACAACATAAGGCCCTATCTCTGCAGTGGCAGAAATTTTGGCTTCTTCATGAATTACAGAGTTTTTATAAATCATTTATATTATTTAATATCAAAATTAAGTTTATTTACTTATCAAGAAATATTGCTAATTATTTCCTATCAACAATTGTAGCTGACCATTGTGCATCTGCCATTTTTTTTCCATCTACAAATGCTTCACCCTTATATTTCCAAACTCTTCCGTGAGATCTAATAGCCTCTATATTAAGTTCTAATCTACAATCAGGTATGACTGGGTTTCTAAAACGAGCTTTTTCTATACTCATTAAAAAAACAAGTTTATTTTCATATGTAGATTTATCAATTCCATGAGCTGTTAAAGCAGCAGCAGCTTGTCCAAATGCTTCTACGATTAATACACCTGGCATAACTGGCTGGTCTGGAAAATGACCTTGAACATAAAAACTACTTTTTTTTACGTTAACTATAGCAGTAGCGGAAGTTAATTTTTTAATATTAATCAATTCATCGATTAATAACATTGGCTCTCTATGTGGAAGCAAATTTTCAATTTCTTTTTTATTAATTGTATCAGTCATTTATTTTTTTAAAAAATTTCTAATTTCTGTAGCTGGATATCCCATAACTTTAGTATTGTCAGGTATATTTTTTATTACACCGCTTCCTCCTCCTATTTGAACGTTATTTCCTATTTTTAGATGTCCTGAAATTCCGGCTTGCCCACCTACTATAACATTATTTCCCAAAGAAGAACTTCCTGCTATTCCTACTTGTCCTGCAATAATACAATTATCACCTATTTTTACATTATGTGCAATATGGACTTGATTGTCTAAAAAAGTATTTTGCCCAATCTCTGTTACCGATAAAGAGCCTCTATCAATTGTAGAATTACTACCAATTTCTGCATTCTTTTTTATTAATACATGACCTATGTGTGGGTATCTAAAGTTTTTTAATTTATTTGGAATAAAACCAAAACCTTTTTTTCCAACTATAGAGGAATCTAAAATATGAACATTATCCTCAATTATAGAATTTTTAATTATTACGTTAGAACCTATTAAACAATTATTTCCGATAACAACATTATTCTCAATTATTGTATTATATCCAATTTTTGTATTATCACCTATTTTTATATTTGAACCAACATAAGTATTTTTGCCTGAATTAATATTTGGAAAAATTTCACTTATAGGTTTAAGATTAATATTAATATCATCAGTTACTGAATCAGGATAAAATTTTTCGGTAATTTCTGCAGTTAACAAAAGAACATTTTCGTCAATTATTTTTAAACATTTTGAAGGTAAATATTGAATTAGTGATTTTTTAGTTATACATGCTAAGGCATTTGTTTTTTTAGCTAAATCTTTATATTTTGTTGAATGAAAAAAAGTAATATCTTTTTGACTTGCATCACTTAAATTTTTAACGTCATATATTAAATTATCTTCAGAGGCCGTATCAGCAAGATTTGACAATTTAAATGGACCTTTATTTTTAAAGAAAGGATTCATTAATTTTAGTTTAAGTCAATTTTTTGTATTTTAGTATCAACTAGAGCAATAATTTCATCAGTTATTTCTAGCTCAGTCTTGGCTAAAACTATATCTTTTTTTTTTAGAACTATAGAAATACCCTTTTTTGTAGAATAATCTGCAATTATAGGATTGATTTCTTTTAATAGCTTTGATGTAGCTTCAATTTTTTTTTTTGAAACATAATCAATTTTTTGTTTTCTATTTTTTTTATATTTTTCTATTTTCTCTTTTAAAATATTAACTTTTTTATTGTATTCATCAGAAGATAAAATATTTTTTTGAGAAACTATAGAAGCCTCCTCAGTTTTAAGGTTTTCTTCAATTTTTGCAAATTCAGAGATATTTTCTTTATGTATTTTTTCTAATTGAACTTTTAAAGATTTACCGGCAGAAGTTTCGTTCATAACTTTATCCATATTAATATAAACAATCGATATATTTTCAGCTTTTAAAGTATTAAAACAAAATGTAATTAAAATAATTACAAAAAACTTTACAAGATATTTCATTAAAAAGTTGTACCTAGATTGAACCTAAAAGCTTCAGTTTTATCTGTAGCTGCTTTTGATATAACTCCAGCATATGAGAAGCTAAGCGGTCCAACTGGTGTATGCCAATCGAGAGCTATTCCTGCAGCACTTCGTATTTTATTAGAGTCATCTATAGATGAACTATAATCAACACCCCATACATTAGCTGCATCTAAAAAAACTGAAAAATCAGCAGTTTGCCAATTAGGCATTACATTTGGCAATGTAGCTGCTAAATTTAAAGACGATATATAGTTTCCTCCTACGTAGTCATTGCTATCAACTGGTCCAACTTTACCTTTTTGAAATCCTCTTAACTTGCTATTTGGCATATATAACCTCTCAGAAATTCTTACATCATCACCAGTAATTGAATTTACAGATCTTGCAAAAAAACTGAAGCTACTAATCATGTCATCCATTAACTCTTGATAAAAATTAAATTCGTATCCATTAATAAGACCATAAGAATCACTAACCACTGGTATAGATTGACTAAATACACTTCTATATCCATCTGTAGTCTGAAATTTTTGATTACGTTTGTCGTAATCAAGTGAATAATTTAGATCGGTGTCAAAATATGTTCCTTTTTGTTTTTTCAATATATTAGATGCGGATGAATCAGTTTTTAAAGATTCATAATAAGTTGTCAAAGATGGCGATAAATAAAAATCTTCGTAGTATTCAAATTTAGATCCAAAACTGAAACCAGTTTTAGTAGTTTTGTAGCCAAAAACATTTAATCTATCTAATTCACTACTTTCAATGCTCGCAAAAATTGATTGGTCAGTACCTCTAAAGTTTGGGTTAGATACTCCAAATCTTCCTCTAATACTCTCATCAGTCAATTCAAGATTAGTTGCAAACTCTATACCTCTTCCAAGGAAATTATTTTCTTTAACAGAAAATCCAATCATAGTTCCACTCGTACCTACGCCAGCACCTGCAGAAATTTCACCTGTAGGTTTTTCTTCAACCTCTATAGTTATAATTTTATTATCTTTATCAGATCCTTGAGCGACATCTGTCTCTACCGATTTAAAAAAATTTAAGGCTTTTAAATTATTTATAGATTTTTTATGTAAAATTTTATTAAAAGTATCACCTTCATCTAGAATTAAATTATTTCTTATTACATCTTCTCTTGTAATATTATTTCCAATTATGTTTATTCTTTCAACAAAATACTTTTCGGTTTCATCTAAATATATAGTGAAGTTAATTTTATCATTATCTACAATAGTTTCGTCTACCATTGCATTTATTGACTCATATTGATCTCTTAAGGCAATTAATTCGACCTCATTAATAATTTTTTCTATCGAGTTAAATGAATAAGGTTTATTTTCAAGTTTTTCAAATAAATTTTCTATTCTAATAAAATTGTCACGGCTATAGTCGTCGGGAAGTTTTAAATTTAATTTGTTAAAATAAAATTTTTGTCCAGCATTAATATTGAAGGTAAGATCAAACATGCCATCATCTAATAATTCTGCAAATGTACTTTCAACTTTAACATTATAATAACCTTTATTTCTGTAATAATTTTTTAAAAGCCTAGTATCAAGATTTATTCTACTTTGATTTAATAATTTGTTTTGTGATATAAATTTCCAAAATTTATCTTCTTCAGAAACTATTATTCTAAATAATTTTCTATTTTTAAATATCTTGTTTCCAATAAATTTGATTTTACTAATTTTTGCTCTTTTTCCTAAATCAACATTATAAATTAAAGATACTGTATTATTATCATTTTCTAAAACATCTAATTTAATTTTAGCAAAATAAAAACCATTAGATTTAAGTATATTTAAAAATAAATCTCTATCTTTTTTAACTGAATATTCGTTATAAGAATTATTTTTTTTTAATGCTAATGAATCAAAAATAGGTTCTTTAAGTTTTTTAGCTTTAATTCCTTTTATTTGAACATTTTGTATAATTGGATTTTCTAAAACGGAAACATTTAAAACTTTATTTGAAATATTGATATTTACATCTTTAAAAAAATTTGTGTCATACAATTTTTTTAAAATTGTATTTAATTTATTGATATCGTAATCATCATTAAGATTTATTTCACCAAATACTATGATTGTTTCTTTTGAAATTCTTTCATTTCCTACTATGTTTATTTTATTTATTTTTTCTGCATATGAATTGAAGAAAAATGAAGAAAAAAATAGTATTAATAATAAAACTTTTTTAAACATTGTATTATCATATACATAAATGTTTGGTTTTCAATCTAACATAATTGCTTAGATTGATTAACTCATTGTAATTTTTAGGTGATCTTTTTTTAAATTTTACAAATTCCTTCATTCTTAATATTTTATATAAATTACGTGATATGCTTTCAAATTTTATTTTTCCTTTTAAGAATAGGTCAACTAATTCATCATTTGAACTAACTAGAACAGTTTCATATAGTGAAATATTATCGGGTATATATTTCAATAGTTTTGTTGAAGGAAATTTTTTTTCATTAACTTTGCTAAAATTTAGATTATTCAATATTTTTATATTCAATTTTGATGTTTTATATTCTAAATTATTTTTATCATATATTGAATTAAATATTGGAATTTTCATGTCAGAATCATGAACTAAGATTTTCGAAAGTCCATTATTAAATTTTATAATAGCATGAACATATGATTTTGGATGAATTAGTATTTCAAATTTTTTAAAATTAATATTGAATATTCTCTGGGCTTCTATTACTTCAAAAACTTTATTAATAAGTGTTGCAGAATCTATAGAGATTTTATTACCCATTTTCCAATTAGGATGTTTGATGGCATTTTTTGGTTTTATTTTTTTAAAATTAGAAAGTGGTAGGTTTAAGAATGGTCCTCCTGATGCAGTAATAATAACCTTTTCAATTGAACTAACTTTATAGTCTCTTAATAAAGACCATATAGAAAAGTGTTCTGAATCAACAGGTATAAATTTTGTATTATATTTTTTTAATTTTTTACTTATTAAATTCCAGCCACAAATTATTGACTCTTTGTTAGCTATAGCAATAGTTTTGGAATATTTTATTATATCTAGAGTTGGCTTTAAACCTTCTAGTCCTGATATAGCCGACATTGTAAAGTCAATTTTCTTGTTAAATCTATGATCAAAATTTTTAAAACTATTAAAAATATTAATTTTTCTTTTTAAAAATTTTTTTTTAAGTTTTAAGAAATTTTCATTATTATTTATTATTATATTTTTAGGCTTTAATTTTTTTATTTGATTTAATATTTCATTATAATTATTGTTAGTAGTTAATAATACTACATCAAAATTATTTTTATTTTTATAAATTATATCTATTGTTGATTTTCCAATGGAACCAGTTGATCCTAAAATTGCAATTTTTTTTTTCATCAATAAAACAATTTAAATAAAATATAAGAAAAAGGTACGGCAAAAATCAAGCCATCAACTCTATCTAAAAGACCACCATGACCTGGTATTAATTTACCAGTATTCTTTATTTTGGAGATTCTTTTAAAATATGAAATTGTTAGGTCTCCAATTTGACTTACAGATGAAACTAATAAAACTAATAAAAAAAGCTCAGGTGTAAATTCATAATTGCTATTTACAAAAAAGTTATCATAATTAAGAAAAATATTTATTGAAATTATTGATAAAAAAAAACCACCAAACATACCTGAATAAGTTTTGTTCGGGCTTATTTTTATTAGTTTTGGTCCTTTAAATATTTTACCGAAAATATAACCACCAATATCTGTTGCTACACAAGTTAACAAAACTAATAAGAAAAAGAATATAGATTCATTATTATCATTTCTAAATAGAAATGCTGAATAAGAGGAAAATAATAAAAACAAAAGACCAGGGTAAAAATAAATTTTTTTCTTTGTCATTTGATACCATTCATAAGAAGTAACCAAAAAAAAAATTGACATAAAAAAAATGAAAAAAAAAGAACCTTTCAAAATGAAAAATAATGCAATTGGTATAATAATTATAGAACTTATAATTCTTTTTGAAGTTTCTTGTTGCATTATATATTTCCAAAATTACGTTTTGTTTTAAAAAATTTTAATAATATTTTATTATAATCTTTAATATTAAAATCTGGCCATAGTTTTTTTATAAAAAAAATTTCTGAATATGCTAATTGCCATAATAAAAAATTACTTAATCTTTTTGTGTCACCTGTTCTTATTAATAAGTCTGGGTCCGGTGAATCATAAGTGTATAAATTTTTTTTTATATTTTTTTCATTAATAGATTTTTTTTTTTTTATTATCAAATTCATAGCGTTTATTAACTCATTTTTTGATCCATAATTTAATGCTAAATTAAGTTGTAAGATTTTATTATTTTTTGTTAAATTTTCAGAGTTAGATAAAATTTTTATTAATTTTTTTGAAAACTTTTTTTTATTACCAATAATTTTCAGTTTAATACCTTGTTTTATAAGATCTTTTGTTTTTTTTGTTAAAAACTCCTCCAGAAGAT
This sequence comes from uncultured Pelagibacteraceae bacterium, assembly GCA_902634485.1. Taxonomy (GTDB): domain Bacteria; phylum Pseudomonadota; class Alphaproteobacteria; order Pelagibacterales; family Pelagibacteraceae; genus Pelagibacter. Next base: position 15,684 of record CACPKA010000005.1, read on the forward strand.
TAAATAGAAAATTAACTTCTTTTTTTGGTCTTTTCCAATTTTCCGTAGAAAAAGCATAAATTGTTAAAAATTTAATTTTTTTTTTTATTGTATTTTTAATTACTTTTTCGATTGTATTTAAACCTGCTCTGTGACCTAGATTTCTTGATTTTTTGTACTTCAAACCCCATCTACCATTTCCATCCATTATAATGGCAACATGTTTAATAGGGTTCATATGGTCATTATTTCTGTTTCTTTAGAAGTTACCTTGTCGTCAATTTTTTTAATATTTTCATCAGTGTATTTTTGTACTATTTTCTCAGATTTTTTTTCTTCATCTTCACTAATATCTTTAGACTTGAGCAATGACTTTAGTTCATCATTTGCCTCACGTCTAATATTTCTAATTGAAACTTTACATTTTTCTCCCATTGATTTAATCATTTTTTTTATTTCATTTCTTCTTTCTTCACTTAAATCGGGTATCGGTAATCGAATTAACTGTCCGTCTATTTGGGGGTTTAAACCTAGATCTGATTTTTTTATAGCAGAGTCTATCAAAGTTACATTATTCAAATCCCATACTTGAATACTTATTGTTCTTGCTTCTGGCGTTGTAATTGTTCCCAGTTGATTAATGGGCATTTTTTGTCCATAGACATCAACTCTAATTAAATCTAACATGCTTGCATTTGCTCTTCCTGTTCTTAGTGAAGAAAGTTCCTTTGTAAACACTTCAAAAGTTTTGTCCATTTTTTGATTATAAATTTTATCTTCAAACATTTATTCACCAATTTTTAACCTATAAAAATCTTTAATTTTTAAATTAGGTATATTTAGTTCTTTAATTATATCATGAACTTTCTTTTTTGGATCCATAACCCAAGGTTGTGAAAGTAGGGCGTTTTCTTCCTTGAATTTGTTGATCTTTCCTAGACTTATTTTTTCAATAATATTGTCAGGTTTACCTGTGTTTTTAAGCTCTTCGGAAATCAATTTGCTTTCATTATCTAAAATTTCTTTTTTAATTTCACTTGAATCAATAGCTAGTGGGGCTGAAGCAGCAACATGCATTGACAAATGTTTTCCAAAAATCTTTAATCCTTCAGAATCATCCTTTGTCTCAATTGATATCAAAACTGCTAATTTTGATAAATTATCTTTAACTACAGTGTGCAAATAATTAAAATTTTTTGCTCCATTGTAATTGAAAGTTTTAGATCTACCAATTGTAATTTTTTCTCCTATCTTAGAAATTAAATCTAATAAATTCTCATCAACAGTCTTTGAGTTTTTCATTTTTGAATTTTTGAGTTTTTCAGAATCTGAGTTAACTAAATTATTTAAAACACTAACTTCTTTAACAAAATCGATAAAATTTTCATTTTTTGCAACAAAATCAGTTTCGCAATTAATTTCAATTAATGATTTTTTGGTCTCGTCTCCACTAACAGCAACAACACCTTCTTTCGCAACTCTAGACATTTTTTTGGATGCTTTGGAAATTCCTTTAACTCTTAAAATTTCAGCTGCTTTATCCAAATCTCCACCTGCCTCTTCAATGGCAATACCACAATCTTTAAATCCTGCACCCGAGGAAAGCCTTAACTGTTTAATTTTTTCTAAATCACTCATTCAAGTTTAAGATAGTTTTTTTTCCCCACCACTCTTTTCAATTTGAATTGATTCTTTTTTTTGATTTGTTTGTTCAAATTTAGGTCCTTCTTCTTTTGCATTGTTAATAGTTTCTTTGAGCAAATTGCAATAAAGGTCAATAGATCTACGAGCATCGTCATTACCAGGTATAGGAAAATCAATTCCACCAGGATCTGAGTTTGTATCTAAAATTGCTATGATTGGAATACCAAGTTTAATTGATTCTTTTATTGCTAAAGATTCATAATTAGTATCAATTATAAAAACTAAGTCAGGAATCTTTTTCATTTCTGATATACCGCCTAATGATCTTTGAAGTTTATCTCTTTGAACTGTCATTTTTAAAAGTTCTTTTTTTGTAAAACCTCTATTTTCTGCAACTAAATCTATATTAAGTTTTTCAAGTTTTTTAATTGAATTTGATATAGTCCCCCAATTTGTTAGCATTCCACCTAACCATCTATAATTTACATAGTATTGATTAGTTTCCTTTGCTAAAGTCGCTACAGATTCTGCTGCTTGTTTTTTTGTTGATATAAAAAGTATTTTTCCATTATTGATAATTGTATTATAAACTTTCTCCAAAGCTACATTTGTTAGCTCAAGTGTTTGAGTTAAATCTATAATATGTATGGAATCCCTTTTTCCAAAAATATATTTTTTCATTTTTGGATTCCATCGCAAGGTTTTGTGCCCTAAGTGGACACCTGCTTCTAAAAGCTGTTGTATAGTTATAATTGGTATTTTCATATTTTTTCCCGGTTATGCCACCACAATCATTTCCATTTAAGGACCGGAGGTATAAAACCACAAATTGTGTGCGTATTAATTTAAACGTTATTTACAAACTAATTGATATTAAAACAAGTTTTTTTTAGCTAATTATTGATGAAATATTAGTATTTTTAAGCAAATTAATAGATTTTCTATCAATTTTACGTTTATTTTTTAATTTGAATAAAATTTTATAATCCTTGTTATTAACAACAAGTTCTACTTCGGTAATTCCATTAGTATTAGTTAATTTTTCAGAAATATCATCTAAAGAATTTTCATTTTTTAAATTAAATTTAATACTATTAATTGGGCTCTCTATTATTTTTTTTAAATCAGCAATTTTCCTAATATTTATTCTTTTAAATCTATTTATGTCATCATCTATACTTTTAATTAAAGTGATTAAGATTGAATTTCCTTCAACTAATAAATCTCTATTTTTTTCAAGCATCTCTGAAAAAATAAATAATTCAAAAACACTTCCTAAGTCAGTACATTTAAGAATGGCGTATGAGCTACCCTTTTGTGTCTTTTTTTCTTGAAGTTTAAGAACGGTTGCTACTATGTTGGATTCTTGAATATCTTTGTTTAAATTAAAATCTAAATAATTAATTATATTATATTCATCAAAGATATTTTTAAACTGATTAAGAGGGTGATTGGAAATAAAAAAACCTAATGATTCAAATTCTTTTGAAAGCCTTTCTTCAAATTTCCAGTCTTCAATTTTTTCTAAAAAATTTTCTTCTTTAATATTGTCATCACTAAATAAATCAATTTGGTTAGCAATTTTATTTTCAGAAATATTTTTTGATTTAAGTATTATATGTGGAATTGAATTATAAATTGACTGTCTATTATTAATAATATTGTCAAAAGCACCAGCTTTAACAAGGCCTTCCAATTGAAGTTTATTTATATCTTTAGGATTAACTCTTTTTATAAAGTCATTAATCGACTTAAACTGACCATTGACTTCTCTTTCCTTTACTATATTTGATACAGCTTCAAAACCAACATTTTTAATCGCTCCTAAAGCATAAAAAAAACTGTTATCTATAGATTTAAAATTTGCAAAACATTTATTTATATCAGGTCTAACAATATTAATATTTAATCTTTTTAATTCTTCATGAAATTCACTTAGTTTATTTTGATTTGAAATATCCATTGTCATAGATGCCGAAAAAAATTCATTTGGGTAGTAAGTTTTTAAAAATGCTGTTTGATAAGCTATTACTGCATAAGCTGCTGCATGGCTTTTGTTAAAACCGTATTCTGCAAATGGTTCAATTTTTAAGAAGATATTTGCAGCTACATCTTTTCTTATGCCTTTATTTAAAGCACCTTCTATAAATCTTTCTTTTTGTTTTTCTAACTCTGCTCTTTTTTTTTTACCCATTGCCCTTCTAAGAATGTCAGCCTCTCCAGCTGTAAATCCAGATAATTCTTGTGCTATTTGCATTACTTGTTCTTGATAAATAATAACCCCATATGTTGGTTTTAATATCCCTTCAAGTTTAGGGTGAAGATAGTCAGGTTTAATTTTTCCATGCTTGCAATCATTATAAATTGGAATATTGCTCATTGGACCAGGACGATAAAGAGCTACAAGAGCAATAATATCTTCTAAATGGTTTGGTCTCATTTGAATCAAAGCTTCTCTCATTCCAGAACTTTCAAGTTGAAACAGGCCAACAGTTTTACCTGAAGATAATAGATCAAAGACCTTTTGATCTTCATAATTAATTTTTTTAATATCAAAATCTTTATTCGAATTTTTTACAAGTTTTCCAGTATTATTTATTACAGTAAGAGTTTTTAAACCTAAAAAATCAAATTTAATTAATCCTGCATTTTCTGCCGAATACATGTCAAATTGAGTTGAAGGAAGAAGTAAATTTGCAGAATTATCTTTGTATAGAGGCACGGTATCAGTTAATTTTTTATCAGCAATTACTACTCCAGCAGCATGGGTAGCTACATTTCGATTTAAACCTTCAAGTTTTAATGAAAATTCCACTAATTTTTTTACTCTAGGATCTTCTTTTATTAATTTTTGAAGTCTTGGCTCTCTATTTATACATTCGTTTAAACTCATTGGTCGCGACGGATCAAATGGTATCATTTTTGATATACTGTCTACAAATCCATACGGCAGACCTATAACTCTTCCAACATCTCTAATAACCATTCTAGCCTTCAATTTACCAAAAGTTATTATATGAGCTACACTATCTTTATATTTATCTGTTAAATATTTAAATACTAAATCTCTTTTCTCTTCACAAAAATCTATATCAAAATCTGGCATTGATATTCTGTCAGGATTAAGAAATCTCTCAAAAATTAAATTAAATTTTATTGGGTCAATATCAGTGATAGATAAGCACCAAGCAACTAGAGAACCGGCACCAGAACCTCTTCCTGGTCCAACTGGTATATCGTTTTTTTTTGCCCATTTTATATAGTCAGATACAATCAAGAAATAACTGGAATATTTCATTTCTTTTATAATATTCAATTCATGATCTAATCTTTTTTTATAAATAATAAAATCTTTATCTAAACTGATATCATTTATATTTTTGTTAAAATAATTTAAAAATTTTGATTTGAGACCATCTAAAGACTCATTTATTAAAGTTTCATCTGCATTTCCGCTTTTATCTGAACTAATATTTGGTAAAACTGGTTTTGAAAATTCAGGTTTAAAACTACAAAGAAATGGAAAATTATAATTATTTTCTAAAGCTTCTGGAATATCAGAAAATAATTCTTTCATCTCTAGATCATTTTTAAAATAATGATGGTTGGTATATTTTTTCCTATTTTTATCATTTACATAAGTTTTATTGCCTATACAAATAAGAGCGTCATGTGCTTCATGCATACTCTTATCAAGATAGAAAACTTCGTTTGTAGCAATAATAGGGATATTCAGTTCATTTGATACTTGTAGATTATATTTTTCAAATGACTTTTCGTTAGCATCTCCGTGCCTTTGAATTTCAATATAAAAGCTATTTTTAAAATTTTTATTAAAAGTTGAATAAATATCTAAAATATCTTCATATTTTCCTTCATTAAACAATTTACCTACTAATCCATCTATTGTACCTGAAAATATAGCTATACCTTTATTCTCTTTTTTAAGTTCGTCGAAATTGCAATAAGGATCTGAATTATCTTTGTTTTCAAGATATGACTTAGAAGAGAGTTCAATTATTCTCTTATAACCGTCCATATTCATGGCAAATAGTGGTATTAAACCAATACTTTCTTTATATTTAAAATTTATCTGAGTTCCTATTATAGGTTGGGTGCCAATTTTAGATAGAGCTTCAGAAAATTCTAAAGCACCACATAGATTTAGAGTATCGGATAGGCCTACTGATCTAATTTTATTTTTTTTGCAGAAATCTTTGAGTTGATCAATTTTAAGAGCTCCTTCACATATAGAATACTGCGAATGAATCTTTAAATGATTATAAGAATTTTTGATATTTTCTTTCATTGGATGGTTTTATATTACCATCAATTATTTCTAATTTACAATCTGCCATATTAGCAAATAATCTATTATGAGTTGCATAAATTATTATTCTATCTGGACTTCTTAAATTATGTAAAATTTTAAAAACTTGTTTTGATGTTGTATGATCGAGACTACCCGTAGGTTCATCAGCTAAAATTATTGACGGTTTATTTACTAAAGCTCTAGAAATAGCAATTCTTTGCATTTCGCCACCAGATAATTCAGCTGGAAAATGGTTAAGTCTATTTGAAAGACCAAATTTTTTAATAATTTTATTAGACTCAGAGATTGCCTTTTCTTTATTATTTTCAACCGCTAATTTTGCTAAACAAACATTTTCGAAAGCCGTGAAATCATTTAGAAGATTATTTTGTTGATATATAATTCCTATTTTTTTGGCTCTAATTTCATCGTTTTTTTCATTGTTATTTTTACTTATAATATTTTTATCAATTATAATTTCTCCAGATGAAGGCTTATCAACAAGGGAAATAAGGTTGAGTAAGGTTGATTTACCGGAGCCTGATGGTCCAACTAAAGAATAAATAAAACCTTTTTTAAATTTAAAATTTATTTTTTTTAAAATATATATTTTTTTATTAATTAAATAATATTTAGACAGATTCTTAAGTTCTATTAAATTAGTCATATTTTAGTGATTTTATTGGGTCTTGTTTAGATGCTTGTCTTGCTGGATAAATAGAAACTAAAACTGTAACAATTATAGAAGATAATGCGATTATTAAAATAGAATTAATATTTATTTCAGATGGCATTTTACTCAAAAAATAAATTTCTTCAGGAAATAAACTTAAATTAAAAACAACACTTAAAAATTCTCTTATGTTTTCAATATATAAAGAAAAAGTAACGCCAGCTATAATTCCAAATAAAGTTGCAGTAATACCTATAATAAAACCAACCATAAAAAATATTTTTGTAATTGATTTATTTTGTACACCTATTGATTTTAAAATTGCAATATCGCGAGTTTTATTTTTAACTAAAATTGTCAATCCGGAAATTATATTGAATGCAGCCACTATTATAATTAATGATAAAATTATAAACATTACATTTCTTTCAACTTTTAGAGCAGAAAATAAGGATTTATTTAGATCAGCCCAAGTATATATATAATCATTATCAAATAATTTTATTAATTTTATTTTATGATTTTCTATATTTGTTGGATCAAAAAAATAAATTTCAAGTTTTCTGTTTTCCTTTTTTAAATCAAATAAATTTTCTAAATGTATTAAATTTATATAAGCTATATTTTCATTAAAATCCGAAATACCACTATCAAAAATTGATGAAATAATAAAAGTTTCTTGTTTAGGCAAGTTGCCAACAATTGTTTGAATTCCAGATGGGGACATTATTGTAACCTTATCTCCTATGCTTAAATTTAAATTAAAACTTAATTCTTTCCCAATAGAAATAGAATTTTTTGTTAAGATTTTTGATCCTTCGAAGTTTTTATTATTTATGACAGATAATTGATTGAATTGATTGTTTAAATAACCTCTTAACATAATGCCCTTTGTGATATTTCTATGAATGATAATTCCCTCGCCGTCATTTGAGGTTAATATATTTTTAATTTTATTTCCAAGTTTTGAATCTTCTAAAATTTTCAAATCTTTTTTTTCGCTGTAAAATTCTATTACCGCATGAGGATTAAAACCAACAATTTTGTCGATTAATTCACTTCTAAAGCCGTTCATTACTGACATAACTACTATTAAGACAGCAACACCAAGTGAAATGCCAATAAAAGAAAATATAGATATAATATTTAAAAAACCTTCTTTTCTTTTTGGCTTCAAATATCTAAATATTATTTTTTTTTCTAATTGTGAAATCAATTTAACTTCTTTTACTAGTAATAATTTTTTCAATTTTATTCAAGTCAGAAATCTTAATAATTTCAGATTTTCCACCAACCTCTCTAAACTCAACTGCATCATCAGGCGTTTTACTTCCTAATATAATTTGATAAGGAACACCTATAAGATTAAATTTTTTAATTTTTGATGAAATATTATCTTCTGTGTCATCAACTATGAGATCCAACATATTTAATTTATCTAATACATTAAGAGCTTTTTTTGAAACTTTGTGCCCATCTAATTTATTTCCAGAGTCAAGAATGGCACATTCATATGGAGCTACAGACAAAGGCCACTTCATTACTTCGTTTTTGTCATCATATTTAGCTTCTATTATAGCACCTACTAACCTTGAAACCCCTACACCATAAGATCCCATTTTAACAAAAACTTTTTTTCCTTGATGGTCTACTGAACTGTTCATTGGTTTAGAATATTTGTCACCAAAATAAAAAATGTGACCCACTTCAATTCCTTTAGTAATAAGTCTGTGCTCTTCTGGAACATTTTTTTCAAATTCTTTTTTGTTAAATTTTTCATCGGTTACCGCATAATATTTTTCATAATTACTTCTTAAATCTTTCAATGATTTATTTTCGATGACGGTATCATTAAAATTTACATCAAAAATTCTTTTGTCTGTGTAAATTTTGCTCTCGCCAGTATCAGCTAAAATTATAAATTCATGTGATAAATTTCCACCAATAGGACCGGTATCAGCTGCCATAGGTATTGCTGATAAATTTAATCGTTTAAAAGTGTTTAAGTATGCTAAAAAGAATTTATTGTAAGAAAAATTTGCCTCTTCATCATTTAAATCAAAAGAATAAGCATCTTTCATATAAAATTCTCTACACCTCATTATTCCAAATCTTGGTCTTAACTCATCTCTAAATTTCCATTGAATATGGTACAAAAGTTGTGGCATAGATTTATATGATTTGACACTAGATCTAAAAATATCTGTAATTAACTCCTCATTAGTTGGGCCATAAAGCATTTCTCTATTTTGCCTGTCTTTTATTCTAAGCATTTCTTCACCATAATCATCATAACGTCCACTCTCTTTCCAAATATCGCTCGATTGAATTGTAGGCATTAATAATTCCTGTGCTCCAATATTATCTTGTTCTTCTCTAACAATTTTTTCAATTTTTTTCATTACTTTGAATCCCAATGGCAACCAAGAATAAATACCGGCTGATGATTGTTTTATCATACCAACTCTTAACATAAGTTGGTGTGACTTTATTTTTGCTTCAGCAGGATTATTTTTAAGAATTGGAATTAATAATTTTGATAAAAACATTATTTGATTATATTATTATAATATTAAATTCATACTTTTAAACCTTAACTATATTAATGTTTGTAAAAGGCTTTTTACCTGTTTTTTCTTTAGTATACCTTCTGCAACCTATTTTGAGAGCTTCAATAAGATTTTCTCTTTGTTTGCTTTTGCTTATAGTAAATGTTTTAGAAATTTTTATAATCTCTTTTTCTAATTCGAAAACAAAATCTTCATGATTTAAAATTGGCAGTCCTTTAAATGATATTATTGGTTTTTTATTTATAATATCTTTTGCATTAGTTAACAAAGTAATTTCTATATATCCATTACTACCTAAATTTTTTCTCTCTTTTATAGACTTGGAGTCTTCTTCAACGGGAATATTACCATCTAAATAAAGTTTTCCATGTGGTGCCTTGTCATAAATTTCAGGTTTTTTTCCTGGATAAATTTTTACAATATCTCCATTTTCAACTTGTATAGGGTAAGGAACCTGCATTTCTTTTGCAAAATTTATATGTTCTATCATATGTCTATGTTCGCCATGAACCGGAATTACTGATTTTGGTTTAACCCAATTATACATGTCTTTTAAATCTTCTCTATTTGGATGTCCAGAAACGTGAACAAATTCATTTTCTTCAGAAATTACTTCTATACCCTCTTTTACTAACTGATTATGTAATTTATATAATTTTTTTTCATTACCAGGTATAATTTTGGAAGAAAAAATTACAGTATCATCTTTTTCTATAAAAACATCAGGATGAACATAGGATGAAATTCTCATCATTGCACCCATTGGTTCACCTTGGCTACCGGTACATAAATATATAATTTTTTCTCTTGATATTTTTTTTGCTTCTCTTGGATCAATTGGTTCAATTAGATTTTTCAAATATCCACATTTTTTTGCAGCTTTATATATTCTATGCATAGATCTGCCAACTAATGAAATTTGTCTACCTAATTGCTCGGCACAAAAAAATATTGATTCCATTCTTGCAACATTTGAAGCAAATGAAGTTACAATAATTCTTTTTTTTAATCGCCCCATAATATTAAATAAACTTTTTCTTACATCTGACTCAGATCCAGCTCTTCCTTCGCTAAAAACATTTGTAGAATCGCAAATCATTGCTAGAACACCTTTGTCTCCTATTTCTTTTAATCTCTTGGAGTTAATCTTGTCTCCAATTAAAGGATTAGGATCACATTTCCAATCCCCAGTGTGTAATATGTTTCCAGCTGGGGTCTCTATTCTTAGTCCGTTTGGTTCCAATATTGAATGTGTAAGTGTTATAAATTCTATTTTAAATGGCTTTAATTCAACGGTACCATTTAAATCTACAATTTTTAAATTTTTTCCAATATCAATTTTTTTTTCTTTAAATTTTTCAGTTATCAATGCTGCTGTAAATGCTGTAGAAAAAATTTTACACTTAATTTGGGGCCATATATGAGCTATTGCACCAATATGATCTTCATGAGCGTGTGTTAAAACAATTCCTAAAAGATCATCTTTTTTATCAATTATAAAACCTGGGTCAGCATATATTAAATCTATTCCAGGCACACTATCATCAGCAAAAGTAACACCAATATCAACCATTAACCATTTTTGATTATCAGGTTTGCCATATGCGAATAAATTCATATTCATTCCAATTTCACCAGAACCACCAAGTGGACAAAATAATAATTCTTCTTGCATATTTAAAAATTAAAAAACTTAGCTGATCTAATTAAGCCTTTTAAGGTAATATTTTTATCAATAGTAACCTTGTATTTAAGTGAATTAACAAATAAATTTGAAAAGCCACCAGTTATTATAATTTTAAAAGACTTTTTAGTTTCTTTTTTTATTAATTCAATAATATTGTCAATTAATCCAATATAACCCCAAAAAAAGCCAGATCTAACAGCGCTAACTGTATTTTTTCCAATAACTTTTTTCATTTTTTTTAAATTTACACTGGGAATTAACTTTGCATTATTAATTAAATTATTTAAAGAAATATGTAAACCAGGAGCGATTACACCTCCATTGTAAATATTTCCTATAACAACATCAAATGTAGTTGCTGTGCCAAAATCTAAAATTATATAATTTTTATTTGACATAACGCCAATACTATTTGCCAATCTATCAGATCCAATTTGCTTTCTATTTACTTTAATTCTAATAATTTTATTCAATTTCAAGTCTTTTAATTCATAGCAATTAGATTTATATTTTTTAAATATAAAGAATTTAATTATCTTAAATTTATCTGGAACAACACTTGAAAATAGTGATTTTTTAATATTATATTTTTTTTTAAAAAAAGAATATAATTTTTCTTTTAAAAATTTATTATTAATATTTTTTGTTGGTACTGTTAATTTCTTTAAAATTTTATAGTTTGATGAAACGATACAAATTTTAGTATCAGTGTTGCCTATGTCTCCAATTATTATCATTTAAATATTTTTTGTTTTTAAAAATTGCTCATAAATAAATATAAGTTCTTTAGATATTCTATTAACACTTATTTTTCTTTTAGTTAATTCATATAAATTAGTAGTCGGGTAATCCTTAATTTTAGGGCTTTTTATTAAATTTAAACCTATTCCAACAATTAAATATCTTTCTTTATTCTTTTGAATTGTTTCCTGCAAAATTCCACATATTTTTTTTTTATTAATTAAAATGTCATTTGGCATTTTAATTTTAATATTTCTCTTATAGTAATTAGAAATCATTTTAATTATAAGTTTTGCATTAATTATCGTTAATTTTGTTAATGATAAATTCATTTTTTCTATTCTATAAAAAATTGAAACAAACAAATTTCCTTTATATGAAATCCATTTTTTTCCTCTTTGACCTCTACCTTTTTTTTGTTTATTAGCTAAAACAAAACCTGCATTAATATTTTTATTTTTTATTAATTTTATTGCAATGTCATTAGTGCTAGTAACAAGTTTATATTTGTATTTTTTAATTTTCATTAAATAATATTTATATTTGTCACTAAATCGATCAAAGCAGATGGGTATATAAAATATAGTAATATTATTATTGTAGAAAGACATAATGTAATTTTTAAACCTAAATCGTTAACTTGATCAAATTTGTCAGTGGCCTCATCAAAATAAATTATTTTAATAATTCTTAAATAATAAAAAGCCGATATAACAGAGGATAATAGTCCTACAATTGCTAAGAAATACATCGATTCCTCTATCACGGAAATAAATATATAAAATTTTGCAAAAAAACCTGCAAGTGGTGGTATTCCGGCTAAAGAAAATAGTAATATTAAAAAAGAAAAAGAGATTAGAGGGTGGTTCTTAGATAGGCCAGATAAATCTTCAACGTTATCATAAAATTTATCGTTTCTTTTTAAAGTAAATAAACAACAAAAAATTCCTAGATTCATTATCAAATAAATACATATATAAATTATTGAATTTTGAATTCCTGAATTTGTTCCAACAGCCAATCCAGCTAAAGCATAACCCATATGACCAATTGAACTATATGCTATTAGTCTTTTTAAATTTTTTTGGCCAATAGCTGCAATAGCACCAAAAATCATGGAAGCTAAAGATAGAAAAATTATTATCACTTGCCATTGATCTATTAACGTTACAAATGGGACATATAAAAATCTTATAATTACAGTTAATGCTGCAACTTTAGGAACAATTGCAAAAAATAATGTGACAGAAGTGGGTGATCCTTCGTATACATCTGGGGCCCACATATGAAAAGGAACTGCAGATATTTTAAAAGCAAGACCGACTAAAATAAAAACTAAACCAAAAACATTTCCAAGTTCAGTAAGTAGAATGTTTTTTGCTATTAAATCAAAGTTTGTAGTACCAGAATATCCATAAATTAATGAACATCCGTAAAGAAGAATTCCTGAAGATAAAGCACTTAAAACAAAATATTTTAAACCTGCTTCTGAAGATTTAATATTGTTTCTATTAAATGCTGCAAGAACATATAAAGCTAAAGATTGAAGTTCAAGTCCTATATAAAAAACTATTAAATCATAGGCACTAATCATCACAAGCATTCCAAGAATTGAACATAAAATCAAAATCCCATATTCGATTTTAAAAATTTTTTCTGATTTTATATAATTAAAAGATGCAATTAAAACGAAAATGCCTGAAATAATTGTAATAATCTTCATGAATATTGAAAGCTGATCTATTTTATAACTATCTTTAAAAAAATATATTTCATCTTTTGAATGAGAATTAAATATTAATCCCAATGAAATTACTAAAACTATTATTGCTAATGAATAAACTAGATTAGAACTATTTTTTTTAAACACACCAACTAACAATAAAATCATTATACTTATAGAAATAAAAATTTCAGAAAGAATAAAATTAAAATTTTCCATTTTTATTTATTTAAAAAAATTTGCTTATTGTATGTTTCTATTAAATTATTGATAGAAACATCAATTGTATTTAATAAGGGTTCAGGATAAAATCCAAAGAATATAGTTGGTATAGCCAATGCTACTAAAATAAAAATTTCAGATTTTCTTAGGTCTAACATATTAAGCAATTCTTTATTAATAACTTTTCCAAACACAACTCTTTTGTATAACCATAACATGTAAGCTGCTGCTAAAATCACTCCAAGACTTGCAATAGTTGCAACCCAAAAGCTCTTTTTAAAAACTCCCATAAGTATTAAAAATTCACCAATGAAACCGCTTGTGCCTGGTAATCCTATAGCAGCAAGAGTAAAAATCATAAATAAAACTGCATATTTGGGCATTATAGAAACTAGTCCACCATAAGTTACTATTAATCTTGAATGTACTCTTTCATAAACAACGCCAACACATAAAAAAAGTGCCGCGGAAACTAGTCCATGACTTATCATTTGTATTATTCCTCCTTCTAAACCTTGTTTTGTGAATGTAAAAATTCCTAATGTAACAAAGCCCATATGAGCTACAGACGAGTAAGCTATTAATTTTTTCATATCTTCTTGCATTAAAGCCACTAATGACGTGTAAATTATTGCTACTAAACTTAGAAAATATATTAAAGGGACAAAATATTCTGAAGCTAAGGGAAATAATCCAATTGAAAATCTAATAAAACCATATCCTGCCATTTTTAATAAAATTGCTGCTAAAAGGACTGATCCTGCTGTAGGAGCTTCTACATGTGCATCTGGTAGCCAAGTGTGTACAGGCCACATCGGTGTTTTGACTGCAAAGGAACTAAAAAAAGCTAACCAAAGAAGATTTTGATATTTAGGTTCTATACCTAAATTATATAATTCTATTATATCTGTTGTTCCATTAATCCAATAAATTGAAATAATAGCCACTAACATTAAAACTGAGCCTAATAAAGTGAATAAGAAAAATTTAAATGCTGAATAGACTCTTCTTGGACCTCCCCATATACCAATAATTAAAAACATTGGTATTAAACCAGCTTCAAAAAAAAGATAAAAAATTACTAAATCCAAAGAGCAAAATACACCTATCATTAAGCTTTCCATTAAAAGTATAGCAATCAAAAAATCTTTTAACTTGTTAGTTATATGATTACACACATTAACTATACATAAAGCAGCTATTAAGGTAGATAGAACTATAAATAAAATAGATATTCCATCTATACCTACTTTATAATTTATAAAACCATTTAACCAATCACGATTTTCAACAAATTGAAAATTAGAAGTATTTGGGTCAAATATATACCAAAGGTAGATTGATAAAACAAAATTAAAGAAAGAAGTAAACAAAGCAAGATATTTAGAACTATTGTAATTAGATTTACTAGATGATTTAGTTAAAAAAATAAAAATTGCACCCACAGTTGGTAACAGTATTAAAGAAGATAAAATAGGAAAATTCATTTTGAAACAATTAAATAAGTAAGTAAAGCTGTAAAACCTAGTAGCATGACAAAAGCATATTGATAAATATAGCCACTTTGAAATTTAACAGCTTTAACAGTTAGTTTTTTTATTAAATTTGAAACTCCATCAGGACCAAATTTATCGATTAAATTAATATCAATTTTTTTCCAAAAAAATGTGCCCATTTTTTTTGATGGTTTTACAAATAAGTATTCATACAATTCATCAAAGTACCATTTATTTAATAAAAATTTATATAAAGGTTTATTTTCTTCAGCAAACCATTTTGTAATATTTTTATTTTTTACAAATAAATAATAAGAAATTGGTATTGATAAAATTACTAATATAGGAGTTGAGTAAAGTATCGAATATGGTGGATGTTCATCACTAAGTG
Organism: uncultured Pelagibacteraceae bacterium; assembly: GCA_902634485.1. GTDB lineage: Bacteria > Pseudomonadota > Alphaproteobacteria > Pelagibacterales > Pelagibacteraceae > Pelagibacter. The sequence continues at coordinate 31,122 of CACPKA010000005.1, forward strand.
GTACTAAAAATTTAATTGATTCTTTCCAAAATAATTCTTCATTTCCTACTCCTATAAATAAATCTTTAAACAAAAAACCTGCAAGAATTGAACCTACCGCAAGCACTATTAGAGGTACTATCATTATATATGGAGACTCCTGCATTTCATTAATTGACAAATCTTTATTGTTATAATCTCCATGGAAAGTTTTAAAAATTAAACGCCAAGAATAAATTGCTGTTAAAAACGCTGTAAATATGCCAATAAATGCTGCCAAATATCCAACTGTATTGCCTCTAAGATATGCAAATTCAATAATTGCATCTTTTGAATAATAGCCTGACAAAAAAGGAAAGCCAGTAAGAGCTAAAGTTCCAATAATCATAAGCCCCCATGTATAAGGAATTTTTCTCCAAACTCCTCCCATATTTTGAATATCTTGTTCATTGTTAAGAGAATGAATAACTGAACCAGCTCCTAAAAATAATAATGCCTTAAAAAAAGCATGAGTAAACAAATGAAACATTGCTACATTATAAGCGCCTACACCAGTAGCAAAAAACATGTAACCAAGCTGGCTGCATGTAGAATAAGCAATTATTTTTTTAATATCAGTTTGAACTAAAGCTACTGTTGCTGCAAAAAACGCAGTAGTCATTCCAATAATTGTTACTAGACTTAATATCAGAGGAGAATATTCAAAAATTGGAGAACATCTGACTACTAAAAAAACTCCAGCTGTAACCATAGTTGCAGCATGAATCAATGCAGAAACTGGCGTTGGTCCCTCCATCGCATCAGGTAGCCAAGTATGAAGTAATATCTGGGCAGATTTTCCCATGGCTCCAATAAATAAGAGTAAACAAATTAAATCTATAGCTTTAATCTTTAAACCTAAAAATAATAAATTTTTATCTAAGACTTTTGGAACAAGTTGGAATACTTCAGAGTAATTCACTGTACCAAATAAATAAAAAATTAAAAAAATTCCTAATGCAAATCCAAAGTCACCTACTCTATTAACTACAAATGCTTTTATTGCAGCAGCATTAGCGCTTTCTTTTTTAAACCAAAAACCAATTAGGAAATACGAACAAAGACCAACTCCTTCCCAACCAAAAAATAATTGGATAAAATTATCTGCTGTGACAAGCATTAACATTGCAAAAGTAAACAAAGATAAATATGCCATAAATCGAGATTTATGTGGATCATGACTCATATAACCAATTGAATAAATATGTACTAAAGAAGATACTGACGTAACAACGACTAACATCACAGCAGATAAGGGATCTATTAACATAGACCAATTAACACTCAATGACCCCGATGTAATCCAATTTACTATAACAATATTTTCTTCGTATTGATTGACTATTACTTGATAGAGAACATAAATAGACAAGAACGCTGAAATTGAAACAAGACTACTTGTTACAATTTCTGAATTTCTGTCCCCAATATATCTACCAAAAAAACCAGAAATAATTGAGGCAATCAAAGGAAAAAATAAAATTGAAATTTCCATAATTAACCTTTCAGCTTATCAATTTCTTCAACTAGTATGGTTCCTGAATTTCTGTAATAAACTACTATAATTGCAAGGCCTATAGCTGCTTCTGCGGCAGCAACAGTTAAAATAAAAAATGTAAATATTTGACCACTCAAATCATTTAAAAAAATGGAAAATGAAACAAGATTAATATTAACAGCCAACAACAAAAGTTCTATTGACATTAAAATTACTATTAAATTTTTTCTATTCAAAAAAATACCTATTACTCCAATAGTAAAAATTATTGCTCCTAAAGTTAAATAATGCCCTAAACCAATTTCAGTCATCAATATTAACTCCTTTATTACTTTCTACATCAATCAAAGATACACCTGTCGACTTTTCTCTTGAAATTTGTTCAATATAGCTTTGTCTTTTTATTCCCGATCTTTTTTTAAATGTTAAAACTATTGCTCCAATCATAGCTACCAAGAGTATAATTCCACTTAATTGAAATAGATGAATATAGTCTGTGTATAAAACATTTCCTATTGAGTGAGTGTTAGTAATATTTGAATTAATACTTATATAATTTGAGCTAATAATGTCTGGTTTAAACTTCCATCCACCAATAACTATAATTAATTCAAAGAATATAATTAAACTTACTATTAAACCTATTGGTAAATGTGTGTATTTATTATTTTTTTGGATTAATTCACTATTTTGTTGTGCTACATTTAACATCATCACAACAAATAAAAAAAGAACAGCTACAGCTCCAACGTAAACTATAAGCATAATCATGCCAAGAAATTCTGCTCCAATCATTATAAATAAACAAGAAATACTTATAAAATCTAAAATTAAAAAAAAAACAGAATGAACTGTATTTTTAGAAGCAGTCACCATTATAGCTGAAATAATAGCTATGAAAGAAAAAAAATAAAAAAATAAAGAATGTGCAATCATAGTTCTATCTAAAAGGTTTATCAGCTTTTATATTTGCTGCTAATAAACTTTCCCATCTATCGCCATTATCTAAAAGTTTTTCTTTATTGTAATAAAGCTCTTCTCTAGTTTCGGTAGCAAATTCAAAATTAGGACCTTGCACTATAGCATCTACTGGACAAGACTCTTCACAAAGTCCGCAATATATGCATTTTAACATGTCAATATCATATCTAGTAGTTTTACGACTACCATCATCTCTCTCAGTAGATTCAATTGTTATAGCTTGAGCAGGACATACTGCTTCACATAATTTACAGGCAATACATCTTTCTTCTCCATTTGGATATCTTCGAAGAGCGTGCTCTCCTCTAAATCTAGGACTTATTTGACCCTTTTCGAAGGGATAATTAATTGTTTTTTTAGGTTTAAATATTTCTTTTATAGCTAGAATTAATGCAGTTAAAAAATCTAGTAAAAAAATAGTTTTTATAATTCTCGAAAATTTCATAATTTAATTCGTTGGAAGTAAGTTAAAATAATATAAATAACTTGATGTTAAAACTAACCAAAATAATGAAAAAGGTAAAAATATCTTCCAGCCTAATCTCATAAGTTGATCATATCTATATCTTGGAACAATTGCTTTAACTAATGAAAACATTAAAAATAAAAAAAGAATTTTAAATATTAACCATAAAGTTCCAGGTATAATTGTAAATGGATAAATATTAATTGGAGATAGCCATCCACCAAGAAATAAAATAGAACCAAGAGCGCACATTAACAAAATATTTGCATACTCGCCCAACCAAAACATAGCGTACATCATTCCGGAATATTCAGTTTGATATCCTGCAACAAGTTCAGCTTCTGCCTCAGGTAAATCAAATGGTGGTCTGTTAGTTTCTGCTAATGCCGATATAAAAAAAATCACAAACATGGGAAATAAAGGAAATATGAACCATATTTTTTTTTGTGCTAAAACTATGTCGGTCAAATTTAATGAGCCGACACATAATAAAACATTTATTATTATTATTCCTATTGAAACCTCATAAGAAACCATTTGAGCAGCAGATCTGATTGCTCCGAGAAAAGGATATTTTGAATTCGAAGCCCATCCTCCCATGATTATTCCATAAACACCTAAGGAGGAAACTGCAAATAAGTAAAGTATACCAACATTTATATCAGCTAAAACAAAATTTACATCAAAAGGGATAACAGCCCAAGCTATTAGAGCCAAAGTCATAGTTGTAACTGGAGCCAAAATGAAAATAACCTTATTAGAACTTGCAGGAATAATAATTTCTTTAAAAATATATTTTAATGCATCAGCGAGAGATTGAAAGAGACCAAACGGCCCTACTACATTTGGGCCACGTCTCTTTTGAACTAAAGCCCAAACTCTTCTATCTAGCCAAACAATCATTGCAACTGTAACAAGTATTGGTATTAATAAAAATAGAATTTTGTAACTTTCTATAAATAATAAATTTAAATAATGATAAATATTATCCATCTGTTCCTGTTTTTTTTACTTTAACTTTTTCATTTCTGCATTGAGACATTGTGTTGGAAGCACGAGAAATAATGTTAGAATAATAATAGTCTAAATTATCTATAATAATTTTTTCATTGTGAAAATTTGTTTCATTAAATTGAATATTCTTTGTATTTTTACTTAACTTGAGATAATTCATCATACTATCAATTAATTCATCTTTAGAATTATAAATTTTTTTTCTTTTAATAAGTTTTGATAATTCATTTATAATTAACCAGTCTTCTTTTGCTTCTCCAGGAGGATAAGAAGCTTTATATGCTTTTTGTATTCTTCCCTCTAAATTAGTAAAATAGCCATCTTGTTCAGTAAAAGCAGCGCCTGGAAGTATTACATCAGAGTTTTCGGCACCATTACCTCCGTGACTACCTATATAAATAATAAATTCTTTTTTTTTGTTGAATTTAATATTATCTTGGCCAAACAAAAATAAAACTTCATATTCATTTTTTTTTATTGCTTCTAAAACTATGTTTTCCTTATTGGTTTTATTTATTATGCCTAAATCATAAGATCCAACAGTAGAAGCATGATTAGATATAATATTTAGAGAATTCCATTCTTTTGATATTTTATTTATGGAAGTTAAATATTTTTTTAATTCTTCAAAAATATATTGACCAGAATTAAGTTTAAGAACAGACTGTCCTAATATAATAATTGGTCTTTGCGCTTTTTTTATTTTTTGAGATAGTTCATGTTTATTTTCAATAATATTTTTAATTACTTCCGTTTCATTTTTAATTATTTTATAAGGGTAGGTAAGATCACCAACATCACCAAGAGAAAAAATTTCCAAATTGTTAGCAAGATAAGATTTTCTAATCCTGGCATTTAAAATAGTTGCTTCATATCTTGGATTTGTACCTATTAAAATAATTAAATCACTTTTTTCTATTCCATTTAATTTTGAATTAAATAAATAATTTTCTCTTTTTTCTGTATTCACATAATAATTATTTGTTCTTGATTCTAAATTATTTGATTTTATAGTTTTTTGAAAAAATTCTTTTACAATATACATTGTTTCCATATTACTTAGATCTCCTGTTAATCCAGCAATTTTATCAGAAGTGGTTTTCTTTATTTTTTCAACAATATAATTAAACGCTGAATCCCAAGTTACTGGTTCAAAATTATTATTTTTTTTTATATACGGTGTATCTAATCTTTGATTTTTTAATCCATCGCATGAATATCTTGTTTTATCCGAAATCCATTCTTCATTTATATCTTCATTAATTCTTGGTAAAATTCTTTTAACCTCCCAACCATATGTATCGATCCTGATGTTTGAACCCACTGCATCCATAACATCTATGGATTCTGTTTTTTTTAACTCCCATGGTCTTGCTTCGAAAACATAAGGTTTTGAGGTTAAAGCACCAACTGGACATAAATCAATTACATTGGCTGATAGTTCTGACTCCATTGATTTTTCAAGATATGTAGTGATTTGCATATCTTCTCCACGCCCAATAGCTCCTAGTTCAGTAACTCCAGCCACTTCTGTTGCAAATCTTACGCAACGAGTGCAATGAATACATCGGGTCATTTGAGTTTTTATCAGTGGACCCATATATTTTTCTGGTACTTCACGCTTATTTTCTTTGTATCTAGATTTATCTACCCCATAAAACATTGATTGATCTTGTAAATCACATTCTCCACCTTGATCACATACAGGACAATCTAAGGGATGGTTAGCTAATAAAAATTCCATTACACCTTTTCTAGATTTTTCCACAAGTTTAGTATTTGTTTTAATATTCATGCCTTCAGAAACTGGCATAGCACACGAAGCAACTGGTTTAGGAGATTTTTCAATTTCTACTAAGCACATTCTACAATTACCTGCTATTGAGAGTTTTTCATGATAGCAAAATCTAGGAATTTCAGCTCCTGCCTGTTCACATGCTTGTAAAACAGTTAGACCTTCTTCTACGTCTATTTCATTATTATTAACTTTTATCTTAAGCATTATCTTTATCTAATAAGTGTTGATCTACTAAATATGGTATATTTTTGTTAGTTTTAATTAATGGATTAAAATTATTTCTTTTTTCTATTTCTTTTTTAAAATGTCTCAGTAAACCTTGAACTGGCCAAGCAGAACCTTCACCGAATGCACAAATTGTATGACCTTCGATTTGTTTTGTGACATCCATCAACATATCAACTTCATCTTTAGAAGCTTCTCCTTTGGACATTCTCTCAAGCATTCTCCACATCCATCCTGATCCCTCCCTACAAGGTGTACATTGGCCACAGCTTTCATGTTTATAAAAGCGGGCAATTCTAGCCATGCACTTAATAATATCTTGATCTTTATTTATCACTATAATTCCTGCTGTACCTAAACCACTTTTTTCTTTAATTAAAGAGTCAAAGTCCATTAAAATTGTTTCGCAAGTTTTTTTTGGTAATAAAGGCATCGAAGAGCCCCCAGGAATAACTGCTTGTAAATTTTCCCATCCACCAACAACACCGCCCGCATGTTCTTCTATAAGTTCTTTTAATGGTATTCCCATCTCTTCTTCTACATTGCATGGATTATTTACATTTCCTGAAATACAAAAAATTTTTGTTCCAGTATTTTTTGGCTTTCCTAAAGAAGCAAACCATTTAGCGCCTTTTCTTAAAATTGTTGGAACAACAGCGATTGTTTCTACATTGTTAATGATTGTTGGACATCCATACAACCCAATTAAAGCTGGAAAGGGTGGTTTTAATCTTGGTTGTCCCTTTTTACCCTCTAAGCTTTCTAATAAAGCAGTTTCTTCACCACATATATATGCTCCAGCTCCATAATGAATATAAATATCAAAATCCCAATTTGTGCCAGAAGCATTTTTTCCTATTAATTTTTTTTCATATGCTTCGTTAATAGCTTTTTGAAGATTCTGTCCTTCGTTGAAATATTCACCTCTTATATAGATGTAACACTTATGAGCATTAACTGCATATGAAGACAATAAACATCCTTCAATTAGTTTTTGTGGTTCAAATCTTAAAATATCTCTATCTTTACATGTGCCTGGTTCTGATTCATCAGCATTAATTACCAAATAATGTGGTTTGGTGCCAACTTCTTTAGGCACAAATGACCATTTCAAACCTGTAGGAAATCCAGCTCCTCCTCTTCCTCTGAGTTCTGATGACTTTATCTCATTAATAATCCATTCTCTTCCTTTTTCAAATATTTCTATTGTATTAGACCAATCTCCTCTTTTTTTTGATGAATCAATATCGTCACCTAAATCATTATATAAATTTTTAAAAATTCTATCTTTGTCTTTAAGCATTGTTAATTTCTAAAAGGGTTTTTCTATTATCTTCTGGCTCAGAATTTTTTCTTCCTCTATATGATCCTGGTTTAAGAACTTCTTCTTTTAATATTTGATCTAAAATTTTTAAAGTTTTTTCTTTATCAAGATCTTCAAAATAATCATTGTTAATTTGAATCATTGGAGCATTTACACATGCGCCTAAACATTCAACTTCAGTCCATGAACATTTTTTATTAGCAGAAAGTTGATTTTCTTTTTCTGAAATTTTTTCTTTGCAGGCTTCAACTAATTTATAAGCACCTCTAATCATACATGGTGTAGTAGTACAAACTTGAATGAAATAATTTCCAACAGGAGTTAAATTGTACATGCTATAAAATGTAGCTACTTCATAAACTTTTATATATGGCATATCTAAAATTTTTGCTATATATTTAAGACCAGCTAAAGGTATCCAATTATCATTTTGTTTTTGAGCTAAATATAACAAACCCATGACTGCACTTTGTTGTTTCCCGTTTGGATATTGTTGCATAATTTCTTTAGCTCTTAATAAATTTTCTTCATTAAATTGAAAATTCTCAGGTTGGTTTTTTGAAATTTTTTTTAAACTCATCTATCGATTTCTCCAAAGACTATGTCCAATGACCCTAAAACCGCTGGAACATCGGCTAACATATGCCCCTTGATTAAATAATCCATTGCTTGTAAGTGGGAAAATCCTGGTGCTCTAATTTTACATTTGTAAGGTTTATTTGAACCATCGGATATTAAATAAACTCCAAACTCACCTTTTGGCGCTTCTACACAGGTATAAATATCATCTTTATCCACTCTGTATCCTTCGGTGAAAAGTTTAAAATGATGAATTAAAGCTTCCATTGAATTTTTAATTTCTTCTTTAGTTGGAGGGCTTATTTTTCCATCCATTGTTTTAATAGGTCCAGTTGGCATCAATCGGAGACATTGATTAATAATTTTTACACTTTCTCTCATTTCTTCAATTCTGCATAAATATCTGTCATAACAATCGCCATTCTTTCCAACCGGAATCTTAAAATCTAACTGATCATAACATTCGTATGGTTGAGATTTTCTTAAATCCCACGAAACTCCTGATCCTCTTAGCATAACACCTGAAAAAGAATAATCTAAGGCATCTTGTTTTGAAACAATACCTATATTAACATTTCGTTGTTTAAAAATTCTATTGTCAGTTAATAAATTTTCTAGGTCATCTATAATTTTGGGAAATCCTTCACAAAATTTTCCTATATCTTCTGATAGACCTCTAGGCAAGTCTTGGTGTACCCCTCCAGCTCTAAAATAATTTGCATGTAATCTTGATCCAGATACTCTTTCATAAAAAGTCATTAATGTTTCTCTTTCTTCAAAACCCCAAAGAGAAGGTGTTAAAGCACCAACATCTAGTGCATGTGTTGTTATATTTAAAATATGGCTTAGTATTCTTCCAATTTCACAAAACAACACTCTTATAAATTGGGCTCTTATAGGAACGTTTATTTTTAAAATTCTTTCTATTGCTAAAGCAAATGCATGTTCTTGATTCATTGGAGCAACGTAGTCCAGTCTATCAAAATAAGGTACTGCTTGAGCATAAGTTTTATTTTCTATCAATTTCTCAGTGCCTCTATGAAGTAACCCTATATGTGGATCTGCTTTTTCAACTATCTCACCATCAAGTTCTAATATTAATCTTAAAACACCATGCGCAGCTGGATGTTGTGGTCCAAAGTTTAAATTTAAAGTTTTAGATTGTTTTGGCATGATTATTTTTTAGTTTGATCCTTAATATACTTTGTTCCTTCCCAGGGACTTTCGTAGTCAAAATTTCTATAATTCTGTTCTAATTTAACAGGCTCATAAATTACTTTTTTTTCATCTTCGCTATATCTTACTTCGTTGTGTCCTGTTAAAGGAAAATCTTTTCTTAACGGGTAACCTTCAAAATTATAATCTGTAAGTATTCTTCTTAAATCAGGATGATCAGTAAATTTAATGCCATACATATCAAAAATTTCTCTTTCCATCCAATTAGCAGAAGGAAAAATTTTTGTTAAAGAAGGAACTTGTTGATTTTCATTTATAAAAAAATTCAATATAATTCTTTTGTTTAATTCATGGCTTAAAAGCAAATAAATTAAATTAAATCTTTTTTGGTTTTCAGGATAATCCACAGCGGTTGTATCAATTAATTGTCTAAATTTAGTATATTCGTTAGTTTTAAGTAACATTATTGTTTCAATTAAATCTTCGCTATTAATTGAAATATAAATTTGATCATGTTTTATTTTGCTTTCTTTTATTTTGGTTGTAAGCTCTGAGTTAATTTTTTTTTCTAGATCTTCTATTTTTGACATTTTTAATTTTATCTTTCCAAAGAACCTTTGTTTCTGATTTTCTTTTGAAGTTGTAATATTCCATAAAGCAATGCTTCAGCTGAAGGTGGGCAACCAGGAACATAAATATCTACAGGAACTATTCGATCACATCCCCTTACTACAGAATAAGAATAATGATAATACCCTCCTCCATTTGCACAACTTCCCATTGATATAACATATCTTGGTTCGGGCATTTGATCATAAACTTTTCGTAATGCTGGCGCCATTTTATTTGTTAATGTTCCTGCAACAATCATCACATCAGATTGTCTTGGAGACCCTCTTGGAGCAGCACCAAATCTTTCAAGATCATATCTTGGCATTGAAGTTTGCATCATTTCTACTGCACAACAAGCTAAACCAAAAGTCATCCAGTGTAGTGAGCCAGATCGGGCCCAATTAATTAAATTATCAAATGAAGTGGTAATAAAACCTTTTTCACTAAAATCTTCTGCTAGTTTTTTAAATTCATCTGGTATTTTTTGAGATTTATCTAAATCCATATAATTTATTCCCAGTCCAAAGCGCCTTTTTTCCACTCATAAATAAAACCAACTGTTAATATTCCTAAAAAAATCATCATTGATATGAATCCTAAAAAACCAATTTGACCTAAAGAGATAGCCCATGGAAATAAAAAAGCTATTTCTAAATCAAAAATGATAAATAGAATTGCTACTAAATAAAATCTAACATCAAATTCCATTCTAGAATCGTTAAATGGTTCAAAACCGCATTCATAAGCAGAGAGTTTTTCTGGATCTGGTTTTTTTGGTGAAAACAAAAAGTTTAAGACTATAAAGCCTATACTTAAAATTAGCGCAATAATTAAAAATAATGCGATAGGAAAATAGTCTTTTAAAAATTCTAATATCATTCATTTCTTTTATATAATTTTTTTTAACAATTAACAGCAGAGTTAGAGTCACATTTTTCTTATTTATTTGATTAATTGCAAATAATTATCAATTATGTGGCGGGAGTGACGGGACTCGAACCCGCGACCTATCGCGTGACAGGCGATCGCTCTAACCAACTGAGCTACACCCCCAATTTTGGTGGGCAGTAAAGGACTCGAACCTTTGACCCCCTCGGTGTAAACGAGATGCTCTACCAACTGAGCTAACCGCCCAAAACCAAAAAAACCATTATTTATAACAATAAAGATTAGAAAGCAAACTTAAATAAGTACAATTAAAGAAAAATAGGATTATAATTAATTGTTTAATAATACTGAAAACATGCACCCAAAATTTGAAGAGGCCATAAACTTTCATAAAAAAGGCGATTTATTAAATGCAAACAACCTATTGTTAAAAATTTTAAAAGAAAATCCTAAAGATATAGATGTATTGCACCTACTTGGAATAATTGCTTACCAAAGTAGAAATTATGAAAAATCAATAAATTTTTTCAATGATGCAATAAAGATAAATAATCAGAATCCAGAAATTTATAAAAACTTATCCATAGTTTTCCAAAGAATTGGTAAATTTAAGGATGCACTAAAATGTTGTGATGAAGCAATAAATATAAAAAATGATTATGTAGAAGCGTATAATCATAAAGGGCACATATTAACTCAAACAAATAATTATGATTTAGCTATTAAAAATTGGAAAAAAGCCCTGGAGATCAATCCTCAATACTTTGAAGTATTTAATAATTTAGGTAATGTTTATAGCAAACTAAATAAATTGGATCTTGCCATTGATTTTTTTAATAAGGCAATAGAAATAAAAATAAATTTTCCAGATGCATATCTTAATAGAGCTTTCGTACTAAAAGAATTAAAAAAATATGATCTTGCATTAAAAGATTGTGATAAAGCTATTAATTTAAAACCTGATTTTGCTGAAGCTTACAATAATAAAGCAATAATTTTAAGGGAAATAAAAAAAATTGATTTAGCTTATGAAAATTATAAAAAAGCTTTTGAAATAAATCCAAAATTAGATTTTTTATTTGGCTCACTTATTTATTCAAAAATAAATCTTGGAATTTGGAAAAACTTTGACCAAAATTTAAAAGATTTAAAAGAAAAGATTAATGATGGAAATATAGCTGTTCATCCATTTTCTTCATTACTTTTATTTGACTCACCCTCATTACATAAAATTTTAGCTGAAAAATACTTAAAATTAAAATACCAAGATTCAAAAGAAAAAAAAAATAAATTAGATATAAATAATGCAAATTTAAATAAAAAAATACGTATTGGATATTATTCAGCTGATTTCTGCAATCATCCAGTATCAAACTTAATAGCAAACTTATTTGAGAATCATGATAAATCTAAATTTGAAATAATTGGATTTTACTTCGGAATAGTAGCTAAAGATGAGATGTTAAATAGAATTACAAATGCTTTTGATAAATTTTATGATGTTGGTCAAAAAAATGAAGACGAAATTGCTAACCTTTCCAGAAATTTAAAAATAGATATTGCTGTAGATTTAATGGGTTTTACTGAAAAAAATAGATTTGGAATATTCACTAAAAATTGTGCACCTATACAAATTAATTATCTTGGTTACCCAGGAACTTCTGGATCAAGTCATATTGATTATATAATAGCAGATAAAGTTTTAATTCCAAAAGAAAGCCAAAAATTTTATTCTGAAAAAATTATTTATCTTCCAAATACATACCAGGCGAATGATGAAACTAAAAAAATATCTAGTAAAATTATAAATAAAAATGATTTTTTTTTACCTAATGAAAGTTTTGTATTTTGTTGTTTCAATAAAAATCAAAAAATAAATCCAAGAATTTTTAATTTATGGTCTAGAATTTTAAATAAAATCGAAAATAGTATTTTATGGCTGCTTGATGAGAATTTTATTTTTAAGCAAAATATAAGAATAGAAGCAGAAAAAAGAAATATTGATCCAGATAGAATAATATTTGCAAAAAAAATTCCTTTAGATGAACATTTGGCTAGACATAAATTGGCTGATTTATTCCTGGATACAATTCCTTATGGCGCTCATACAACTAGTAGTGACGCATTAAGGTCTGGTTTACCATTAATTACATTGATGGGAAATAGCTTTGCTAGTAGAGTTTCTGCAAGTCTTCTCCATGCTGTAGGTTTAAAAGAATTAATTACCACTACAGAAATTGATTATGAAAATTTGGCAGTCGAACTAGCTTTGAACCCTTTAAAACTTTCTGAAATAAAAAAAAAATTAGAAAATAATATTAAAAACAAGTCACTTTTCAATACAAAGCTTTTTAGTAAAAATCTTGAATTAGCTTATGAAAAGATCTATCAAAGGAATATAAAAAATTTACCTGCTAAAAATATAGAATAAAATTTATTGAATAATAGCTTGCGATTTATCTTCAGATTTAGATCCTGTTACATTATCTATTTCTGTCCATTGCACCTTTTTAAATTCTTTTGTTAAAGCAATTTTTAGAACTTCATCAACTATTTCCACTGGAGTTATTTTTATATCCTCTTTAACTTTTTGAGGTATATCAATTAAATCTTTTTCATTATCTTTAGGAATTAGAACTTGTTTTATTCCTGCTCTATGTGCTGCTAATAATTTTTCTTTTAGACCGCCTATTGGTAAAACTTGGCCTGTTACTGTAACTTCGCCAGTCATAGCAATTTCTTTATTAACAGGAATTTTTGTAATTGATGAAACTATAGATGTTACCATAGCTATACCGGCCGATGGGCCGTCTTTTGGTGTAGCTCCTTCCGGAACATGTATATGAAAGTCTGTCTTTTCAAAAATAGGTGGAATGATACCGTATTCTAAGCTTTTAGATCTAACATAAGATTTAGCTGCTTTTACTGACTCTTGCATAACGTCGCCAAGTTTACCTGTTATCTGCATTTTCCCTTTTCCAGGCATAATTACAGTTTCAATTTTTAATATTTCGCCACCATATTCTGTCCATGCTAAACCAGTAACTATTCCGACTTTGTTTTCACTCTCAAGTTCACCAAATTTATATTTTTTTACACCAAGGAACTTGGAAAGATTCTTTTCATTTACGCTAACTGTTGTTTCTTCTTTAGCAACAATTTTTTTAACAACTTTTCTTGCTATTTTAGATATTTCTCTTTCTAAATTTCTAACTCCAGATTCTTTTGTATAGTTTCTTATTACTTCTTTAATGGTTCCTTCTGACAAGTTAAACTCACCATCTTTTACTCCATTATCTTTAATTTGTTTTGGTAATAAATATTTATTAGCAATATTAATTTTTTCATCTTCTGTATATCCGGGAATTCTAATTACTTCCATTCTATCCAACAAAGGTGGAAGAATATTTAATGTGTTTGCTGTTGTTACAAATAATACATCAGATAAATCATAATCAACTTCCAAATAATGGTCGTTAAATGTTGTATTTTGCTCAGGGTCCAACGCTTCTAATAAAGCAGATGATGGGTCACCTCTGTAGTCATTTCCAACTTTATCTATTTCATCAAGTAAAAAAAGTGGGTTTCGTGTTCCTGCTTTCTTCATCATTTGAATAATTTTACCAGGTAGTGATCCTATATAAGTACGTCTATGACCTCTTATTTCAGCTTCATCTCTCACACCACCTAAAGACATTCTTACAAATTGTCTATTTGTTGCTCTTGCAATTGATTTTCCTAAAGATGTTTTTCCTACGCCAGGAGGGCCTACTAGACATAAAATTGGCCCTTTCAATTTTTGCATTCTTTTTTGAACAGCTAAAAATTCAACAATTCTTTCTTTAACTTTTTCTAATCCAAAGTGATCTTCGTCTAAAATTTTTGTTGCTTTATTAAGATCAATATTTACATCATCTTTTTTATGCCAAGGTATATCAATCATCCAGTCTAAATAATTTCTAACAACAGTGGCTTCTGCAGACATTGGACTCATATTTTTTAATTTTTTTAATTCTGCCATACATTTTTTCTGGACCTCTTTAGGCATCTTTGCTTTTAAAATAGATTTATTCAAATTTGATGTTTCATCTTTACCATCTTCAATTTCACCAAGTTCTTTTTGAATCGCTTTTAACTGTTCATTTAAATAATATTCTCTTTGAGTTTTTTCCATTTGAGTTTTAACTCTTCCTCTAATTCTTTTTTCAACACCTATAATGCTAGCTTCGTTTTCCATTATTTTAATCACATCGTTTAATCTTTTTTTTACATCGAGAGTTTCAAATAATTGCTGTTTTTCAGTAATTGTTGTATTTAGATGCGAAGCAATATTGTCAGCAGTTTTAGAAGGGTCTTTTAATTGTTTTATATTATTTATAGTTTCAGAGGATATTTTTTTATTTATTGACGAAAGTTTCTCTAGTCTTTTAATTGCAGTTAAAGATAAAGGTTGCAGATCCTCATTTTTTAATATTTGATCATTTAAGTGCTCATAACTACAACTAATGAAGTTTTCTTCGTCTTTGAAGTCAACTATTTTTACTCTTTTCACACCTTCTACAAGAACCTTTACAGTTCCATCAGGTAATTTTAATAATTGCAAAATGTTACTTTCACATCCATAAGTAAAAACATCATTTTTTTTAGGGTCATCAACTTCAGAATTTTTTTGAGTAACTAAAATAATTTTTTTATCTTTTTTCATTACTTCATTAAGAGCATTTATAGATTTATCTCTTCCAACAAATAATGGAATGACCATACTTGGGAAAACTACTATGTCTCTTAAAGGTAGTAATGGAAGACTTATTTTTGTATTCATAGTATAAATATGGATATTAAAATAAATATTGCAATAAGAATTTACTATTTATTAAGGCTATTTTTACGCAGCTGACGATTTTTCTGATTTAGATTTTTCTGCCTTGGAATGTACTAATATAGGCTGACTTTGGCCTTTAACTGTACTTGCTTCTATAATTGCTTCTTCAACATTATTTTGACTTGGTAAATCAAACATAGTTTTTAATAATATATTTTCCAAAATAGACCTTAGGCCTCTTGCTCCTGTTTTCTTCTTTATTGCTTTAATTGCTATTTCCCTAATTGCACCTTCTTTAAATGTAAGCTTGGCACCTTCTAATTTAAATAATTCTTGATACTGTTTTATTAAAGAATTCTTTGGTTCTTTTAAAATTTTTATTAAAGATTTTTCATTTAAATCTTCTAAAGTTGCAATAATAGGTAATCTTCCTATAAATTCAGGAATTAGACCATATTTAAGTAAATCCTCTGGTTCTAAACTTTTCATCCATTCACCAGTTTTTTTATCTTCAGTTGATTTTACTTCTGCTCCAAAGCCTATTGATGTTCCTTTATCTCTCTGAGCAATTATTTTTTCTAAACCAGCAAAAGCACCTCCGCAAATAAATAATATATTAGTTGTATCTACTTGTAAAAATTCTTGCTGAGGATGCTTCCTGCCACCTTGGGGTGGAACACTTGCTACAGTTCCTTCCATAATTTTTAACAATGCCTGCTGAACACCTTCACCAGATACATCTCTAGTTATTGATGGGTTTTCAGATTTTCTACTAATCTTATCAACTTCATCAATATAAACTATGCCTCTTTGAGCTTTTTCTACGTTATAGTCAGCTGATTGTAATAATTTCAAAATTATATTTTCTACATCTTCTCCTACATAGCCAGCTTCTGTCAAAGTTGTAGCGTCGGCCATTGTAAAAGGTACATCTAAAATTCTTGCAAGAGTTTGTGCTAGCAAAGTTTTTCCACAACCCGTTGGTCCAACAAGTAAAATATTTGATTTAGCTAACTCCACTACTTTACTAGTTTTATTTTCATAATTAAGTCTTTTGTAGTGGTTGTGAACTGCTACAGATAAAACTTTTTTTGCATGATTTTGACCAATGACATAATCGTCTAACACATTACAAATTTCTTTTGGAGATGGTAATCCGTCTTCATGTTTAACAAAAGTATCTTTGCTTTCTTCTTTAATAATATCCATGCATAGCTCAACACACTCATCACAGATAAAAACTGTTGGACCTGCAATCAGTTTTCTCACTTCGTGTTGGCTTTTTCCGCAGAAGGAACAATACAAAATATTTTTATTACTAGTTGTCATAATTTTTTTTAACGAATCAATATTAATACTTTATTACATGTAGCTCGTTTCAATCAAGTCTGGGTTGTGGAAAAAAACTATATATTGTGTTTTAGACTCTTTTATTAACTACTTTGTCAATTAAACCAAAAGATTTTGCATTTTCAGGTGACATAAAGTTGTCTCTTTCTAAAGCCAATTTTATTTCATCAACCGATTGTCCTGTATGTTTCGAATAAATTTCATTTAATCTTTTTTTTAAAGACAAAACTTCATTAGCATGAATTTCAATGTCGGTTGCCTGACCTTGAAAACCAGCTGATGGTTGGTGTACCATTATTCTTGAATTAGGTAATGAAAATCTTTTTCCTTTTTCACCTGAAGCTAAAAGGAAAGAACCCATTGAGCAAGCTTGACCAATACATAGTGTGGATACATCTGGTTTAATATATTGCATCGTATCATAAATTCCTAAGCCTGCTGTTACAAGACCTCCAGGACTATTAATATATAAATAAATTTCTTTTTTTGGATTTTCTGACTCTAAAAATAGTAATTGAGCTGTGACGAGAGAAGCAATAGCATCATTAATTGGCCCAACTAAAAAAACTATTCTTTCTTTTAGTAGTCTAGAATAAATATCATAAGCTCTTTCACCACGGTTTGACTGCTCAACGACCATTGGAATTAGATTATTCATGTGTTCTGATATTTTTGATGTCATAAGTTGATTCTCTTGACTTTATACAACTTGTGATTACTTTTTGCTAACTTTTTTTGTTTTAATTCGTTTTTTATTTGTAGTCTTTATGTTTTTTGATTTAACAGACTTATCAGTAGATGCTATTTTTTCATCTTTTTTGACTTCATGAGAATGATCGTGAGCTGCTTTTAAAATTTTTTCAGCCTCTTGTTTTGAGACTTCTTTTTTAGTAATTTTAGCTTTACTCTTAATTAAATCTATAATTTTGTCCTCATAAATGGTTCCTCGTAAGCTCTCACTCGCCGACGGGTTTTTTTCATAATAATCCATAACTATTTTTTCTTGTCCAGGCATCATCTTTAATTGTTTTTGTATTTCTGCTTGAATTTCATTTTCATGAACATGTACATTGTTTTTTTCTCCAAAAGCGTTTAATACCAAACCTACTTTTATTCTTTTTTTTGCCTTCAATTCTAAATCTTTTTTATTTTTTTTAATTTGCTCTTCATTCATACCTTGAGAAAGAATGTTAACTTCTTGTTCTATTAAGTTTTCAGGAATTTCTTGTACTTTAAAAGTTTCTAGCTGCTTTAATATTTGATTCTTTGAAAATAATTCTAGAGAATTTTTATACTCATCATTCATTTGTTTTGAAATTAAAATTTTTAAATCATTTAAGTCTTTTGCTCCTAAATTTTTTGCAAAATTATCATCTATTTTTACATCTTCAGATTTTTTAACCTCTAAAATTTTACATTCAAATTTTGCTTTTTTATTAGAAAACTCTTTTTGAGGGTAATTTTCTGGCAAAAATACTTCAAAAGTTTTAACATCATTTTTTTTAACACCAATTAATTCTTTATCAAATCCTTTAATAAAAAGATCTTTGCCAAGTACAATTTGAGTATTTTTTCCTTCTCCACCAGTAAAACTTTTTCCATTTATTGTGGCCGTGTAATCAAAAACAACTAAATCTTCTACAACTGATTTATCATTATCTTTTTTAGTAACAAAGTTTTTTTGACTTTTTGCAATTTCTTTTATTCTGGACTCTGTTTCTTTTTGATCTATTTTAACATTGTATTGATCTAATTTTATACTTTCAATAGACTTAAGATCAATTTCTGGAAACTCTGTAACAGAAATTACATATTCTAAATCTTTATCTTCACCATGTGATTTTAGGTCAATTTTAGGTTGGCCTACAGGTTTTATTTTATTTTCTTGAATAGCTTTTGTTGTAGTTTCTTTTAAAACTTTATCTAATACTTCTCCATAAATAGATTTACCAAACTGTCTTTTAAGTAATTCTTTAGGTGCTTTGCCAGGTCTAAAACCCTTTAAGACAATTTGCTTTTGTACTTCCTCATATTTTTCATTCATATGAGTCTCTATAGTTTTTTTATCTACAAAAACTTTTATATCTTTATTTAAACCTTTTTTATTTTCTATTGTTACTTTCATAATAATAAATGGTAGGCGAGAAAGGACTCGAACCTTCACAGCTTGCACTATTGGTTCCTAAGACCAACGCGTCTACCAATTCCGCCACTCGCCCACGAATTAACAGTTTTATATATTATAGATCGTATTTGTCCAATGAGAATAATTATGAATTTATTGAATAATAAAATATAAATATGTAAAAATTAAAAAAAATGATTATTTCTCCATGTATAAGTATTTGTAAAACTGATCCATTAACTGGATATTGTTATGGATGTGGAAGAAGTGAAAATGATAAAAAAAAATGGAAAGATGAATCTACTTCTGATGAATGGAAAAAACAAAATATTATAGATATTAAAAAAAGACTTAATGGATGGCAATTAGAAAGTTTCAATGAATCTTATGCTCATAAAATAGAAAATGGAATTTCCCTTTATAAAAAAGGTAATATAAAATGAATCAGCTCTCAATTAATAATCTAAATAAAAAGATTATTGGTTGCAATAAATGTAAAAGGTTAGTTACTTTTAGAAAAGCTATATCTAAAAAAAAAAGAAAACAATACTTAAACGAAACTTATTGGGGAAAACCAATAACAGGATTTGGAGATTTAAATGCAAAAATATTAATTATAGGATTGGCACCAGCGGCTCATGGAGGAAATAGAACCGGTAGAGTTTTTACTGGTGATAGATCTTCTGATTTTTTATATAAATGTTTGTACTCTGCAAAAATTTCTAATCAACCAAGGTCAGATTATCTTAATGATGGTTTGAAATTAAAAAATGCTTACATTACTACTGCATTAAAATGTGTTCCTCCAGGAGACAAACCTGAAAAAAAAGAGCTAATAAATTGTTATAACTTTCTTGATCAAGAATTTGATTTATTAAAAAAATGTAAAATTATTGTTGCTTTAGGGAAAATAGCATTTGATGCTAGTATAAATTTCTATAAAAAAAAATTTGATTTAAAAAATAAATTTATATTTATACATGGAAAAAATTATAAACTTCCTGATGGAAAAATTATTTTTGGTTGTTATCACCCCAGTCCAAGAAATGTAAACACTGGCAGAATTAACTTAAAAAAAATGACTAGTTTTTTTATAAAAACTAAAAAATATATAAAAAATAATTGATTTATATTTTCAAAATTAATTTGAAGAAAAATATATATTTTGATAATAAGCTACAGCTAATTTTTTAGAGTTATCAGTATCTGTCATAATCGCAACACCTTCAATTTCATTAACATCTAAATTATGAAGTTTTTTGAAATCATCCTTTACATTAGATTTTACTGTTACCCATTCATTTGAATTATTTACAGTTGTAGACAAAACATAATCAATTGATTTTTTTGTAAAAGGGCTTCTCCAATAATTACCTTCATCTTCATTGCTAGAATAGACATAGTTGATAGCTCGATTTGATAATGCTGTTTTTCCTGTTTTTTTAATTACAAAAACTCTTGCGGCATAGTCATGGCCTTTTTTACTTTTTTCATTAATTCCTGATAAATTTTTTTCTATTTTCCAAGTAATATTTATAATTGGTGTTTTTAATAAATTAATTTTTTTTTCTATTCCTAGGCCAGAAGCCTGGCCATCAGCTTCTGCCTTTAAAAAATTTCCTTTTTCATTTGAGCCAAGAGTATATTTAGTTTTTTTTTTAATTTTACGAACTTTTAGAGTTTTCATTTCTTCATTCGTAAATTCAAAAACTAATACTTTTTCAGCATATACTGACGTAGAACAAATTAAAGAAATAATAAAAATTAAAATAAAATTTTTTTTCATAAATTTTTCTATAAACTAGTAAAATTATTTTTCAAATTAAAAAATTATTAAATTTTATGGAATTAAAATAATTTTTGGAGCCGAACACGTACCGTCATGTATTTCTTTAAATGCTTCAGCTCCTTTACTTAGACTTCTATACTCTATCCATTCAAGATTGCCTAATATTTTAGAAGATAGTAACTTTAAAGTATTACCAAAATCATTATTTGTGTAGCAGTATGTCCCGATAAAAGTTATTTCCTGTAAAGTTGCTTTTCTAAAATCAAAAATTCCAGATGGTTGTGTAAGACCGATATGAACTATTGTACCTCCAGGACTTATAGATTTTATAGAATTTTGCCTTGTTATTTCTAATCCAACTGTATCAAAAACTAAATCGAAATTATCTGTGGTAATTTTTTTATCATCTGGTTTCAGTGTTTCAGTATCTAAGTAGTTACTACAAACCTTCAATCTTTTTTCATTGGGTTCAACTAATGTTATATTTCCACATTTTTTATATTTTTCTAATATCAATGCACATAATAAACCTATTGCACCGCCACCAATTATTAAAATTTTTGATTTATCAAATGTTTTTATTGAATTTTTTTCGGCAATTTCTACCGCATGAAGTGCTACAGCTGTTGGTTCGGCTATTGGTGCTTGTTTTATATCTAGACCTGATGGAAGTTCATAAATATTTTTGTCTGGTGTTAGCACTAGCTCTGCAAAACAACCTTGTCTTTCAATTGGTCTATTCATTCCTAAAAGTACTCTTTTTGTACAAAGGTGTTCCCTTGCGCTTTCACAATAATCACAGTCACCACATGTAATTAGAGGGTTTAAAACTACCTTTTTTCCTTTTTGCGATCCTTTTTCAATAGTTCCACTTACCTCATGGCCAAGTATTAAAGGAGGAATTCTTCTTTCATCTTTTCCATGATATGCATGCATGTCTGAACCACAAATGCCTGAAGCTGAAACTTTAATTATGCTCTCTCCATCAACTAAATTCGGATCCTTAAATTCTTTGTATTCTAATTTTTCTTTGCCTGTATAAACTAATGCCTGCATTTTATTTATCTGATACCAAATAATACATTACAAATCCAATAAAAGCTCCTATCAACCATGCGTATGATTGTAGAAAATTAAAGTTTATATTCCAAATTGTAGATGAAGAAAAAATGAATCCAATTAACAAAGAATAAATAGCTTTAAAGTGCCATCCGCTAGAATAATAATATTTTCCTTTCGTATCTGCAGAAAAAAGATCCTTGCTCAGTATATTTTGTTTTTTTACGATATAATAATCTGCGATAACAATTCCAAAAATAGGCCCAAAAAAAGATCCCACTGTGTCGATTATTGATAAAATTCCAATTTGACTTAATATTGAAACCCAAGTTGCTCCAATAAAAAAAGCAATTATGCCTATTATAACACCTGAACTATTCGGATTTAAAGTATTAGGCGCCAAATTAATTAATGAATACTGCGTTGGTATAAAATTTGCAATTAAATTAGTTGATGCTGTAGCAAACAAAATAAAAATTAATACTATTACACTTAAAAAAATATTATCAAATTTTCCGATAATATCTGTTGGGCTTACAAAAATTCGTTCTAGGTTAGGAAAGTTTTGATTTAATATTATATCCGAACCTAAGACTATAAAAATAGAAAATATAGAAAAAATTAACAAATTGAGAACTAAACTTAAGTTACCTTTTTTTAATTCTTTTTCATTTTTTACAAATCTTGAAAAGTCACCAAAATTAACTATTACAATCGAAAAATAAGCAAACATTGTTCCAAAAACTGTTAAAAAAGGATAAATATTACTTTTTGAAATTACATTTCCAGGAATAAATAATTGTTGAAAAGAATTTTTAACATCAATTAAATTTGTAGAAGAAATAATAATACAAAATAAAATTAAACCAATATAAACAAAAATTGCTGAAAAATTTATAAATAATTTATTAAAATTTTGACCTCTTCTAAATAAATAAATTTGTATACCTATTGATATTATAAATGCAAACCAATCAATAATATTTAGCCCAAAATAAAAAAAAGTAAAAATTTCTTTATCTAAAAATTCGTTATCTATAGAAAAAAAGGTCATTCTTATTAGGTAGCCAAAAGATTTTGATAAAAAAAATGATTGAACACCAAACATAAAGACGCCAACTAATCCTCTTAAAATAGCTACATAACGTGCTCCCAATATTCCCATTGAAGTTCTTAAAAGAACTGGAAATGGTATTCCATGTTTTTGAGAAGGTTTTCCAATTAAATTACATAAAAAAACTACTAATAAAGCAGCACTAAATGTCCCAAAAAAAACTATTGAAACATTAACTTGATAAACAATGTAGAGAGAGGCTATTAAAGAAAAACCTATTATACTTTGAATAGCGCATCCCCAAAAACAAAATAAGCTTTTCCAATTCCACGTCTTATTATTAGGGTTAACTGAAACTAATTCCCAATTGGTAAGCTTAATGTTGATTTTATTTTGAATCACTACTTTATATTAAACTAATATAATTTACTGTCCATATAGGAGAGTTGGAAGCCATAGAACAATTTTTGGAAATATTATAATTATTATTAAACCAATTATTTGAAGTACCATAAATTGCATCATTCCTAGATATATATCTTTTAAATCCCATTCTGGAACCACACCTTTTAAAAAGTATGCTGATAAAGCAACAGGTGGAGAAAGCCAGGCGGTTTGTAAATTAACAGCCACAAGTATTGCAAACCATGTTAAATTAAAACCAAGTGCTTCAATTAATGGTAATATAATAGGAACTATAATCATTACAATTGGAACCCACTCTAATGGCCAGCCCAAAAGAAAAATTACACCCATAACAATTGCTAAAATTAAGTATTTATTCATTTCTAAAGATAATAAAAACTCCGTAAGAAGCATAGGAGTCCCTAAACGAGCAAAAACAGCTCCGAAGAAATTTGAAGCTGCTACTAAAACCATTATTAAAGCTGAAATTTCTAAAGTTTTAACAAGTGCATCTTGTAATTTTGATAGAGTTAATTTTTTGTAAGCTAGAGATAATAATAAAGCACCCATAGCTCCACATCCGGCTGCTTCTGTTGGTGTTGCAAAACCAAATAGTATACTACCTAAAGCTGCAAAAACTAATGCAGCAGGTGGAACTAAACCAAGAAAAAATTCAATCCAAACATCTTTCATGCTTGTTGCTCTCATATCTTCTGGCAAAGGTGGTCCTAGTTTTGGATCCATCATGCATCTAATTGTTGTGTATGCTGCATATAAACTGGCAAGTAAAATTCCTGGAATTATTGCTGCTGCAAATAAATCTATTACGGGTATTTCCATTATAGGTCCCATAACAACAAGCATAATACTTGGAGGAATTAAAATTCCTAATGTACCACCAGCTGTAATAGTTCCGGCTGCTAATCTTACGTTATATCCTGACCTATTCATTGATTTTGCAGCCATAATTCCTAAAATTGTAACTGAAGCTCCAACAATTCCGGTTGCAGCTGCAAATATTACTGAAACAAACAAAACTGCATAATAAAGTGAACCCCTAACTTTCGCTAACATCAGCTGAAATGCTGAAAATAATCTTTCCATTAAACCAGCTTGTTCCATCATTATACCCATAAAGACAAAGAGTGGGACGGCGGCTAAGGTTTGTTCTGTCATAACCATCGAAAATTGTAAGGTCATTAAATAAAAAACAAGCTTTCCAAAGCCTAGATAACCAAAAACAAAACCTAAAAATATTAAAGTGAAAGAAATTGGAAACCCAACAAATATTGAAAAAAGCATTACTCCAATTAAAATAAAACCTAGTATGGCTGGATCAATAAATTCAGCTATCATTCGTTACCTGGCCACTTTCCTTTAGTCATCGCGTAATAGCTTTTAAATAGTTCTGAAATTCCTTGTATTAAAAGAAATATAATACCAAACCATAAACATGATTTTATGGGCCACATATATGGCATCCAAGTAGTGTCCATACCTCTTTCCCCTCTCATTATTGACTCCTGAAGAAACCCAGTAGTCATATATAGAAACACAATTAGTCCTGGAAAATAAAATAAAATGTATAAAACAAAATCAATTAAACCTTGATTTTTTACTTTAAAATTTCTGTATAAAAAATCTGCTCTTATATGAACTCCTTTTGAAAGTGCATAACCAGCACCCAACATAAATAAAGCACCGTAAAGAAATCTGCTAATATCGTAAGCCCAAATTGTAGGAGCTAAAAATAATTTTCTTGCAAAAACCTCGTATGTCATTGCTAAAATTAATGGCATTAAAATCCAACAAACTATGTTGCCTGTTATCTTGCTAAATTTGTCAATGGAAGTAATAGATTTTGCCATCCATTTAGGCATATCTTCTGGCATCTTGCCTGGGCCACCTCGCCTTTCGGCAATCATTTCATCTGAAATATCTAATTTAGTTGGTTTTTCTGACATAAAACTCCCAAAAAAATAAAGCGGACTAATTTTAGTCCGCTTTATTTAAATTACATTATAGTTTAATTAAAAACTATTTTTATTTCAATGTCGCTGCGTGAGCCATTCCTAGCTTAGCATTTGACATTTGAGCACCACTCCAGAATGGAACAGCTATATCAGCAAAAGCTTTTTGAGAATCCCAAACTTTTTTGAAAAATGCATTTCCTGCTGCATTTTTATTCAAAGTAGCTTTAGCTGCTGCCATATACTCCTTGAAATAATCTGAAGGAGTATCTTCTAATATAACACCATGCTTAGTTGTTAACTCAGCAAGAGCTTTACCATTTTCATATATTCTGTAGCTTAATGATTTTGCTAAAGATGCGTTTGCCGCAACTTCTAGTGATTTTTTCTCATGATCAGTTAAAGAATTATATAATTTACCTGTCATGTAAAAATCAGCATTAACCACTACTTGGTGTAAACCTTGTAAGTAATAATGTTTTAGAACTTTATAGAAACCAAACACCAAATCAGGTTTTGGACAACACCATTCAGCAGCATCAATTGTTCCTGCTTGAAGAGCTGGAAGAATATCTCCACCTCCCATAGCTACAGAAGCAATACCAATGTCTTTATAAGTTTGTCCTGGAATTCCTGGAGGAGTTCTAAATTTGTAAGTTCTGAAATCATCCATATTTTTGATTTGTTTTGGAAACCAACCTAAAGCTTCTGGTCCAACTGGTTGAAGCATAAATCCTTTTATGTCTCTTCCCATTTCTGACCAAAGTTGATCGTATAACTCTTTTCCACCACCATATTGGAACCAAGATAAGAATGCTATATTGTCAATTCCTACTCCCGCTCCTGCTACTGGCGAACCAAATAACATTGCAGCCGGATGATCACCTGACCAATAGTGTGTCCAAGCAAATCCACAGTCAATCAAACCTTTGTCCACAGCATCTAAAGTTTCTTTAACTCCAACTACTGTGCCTGCAGGCATGATTTCAAATTTTAGTGAACCTCCTGTTAAAGCAGTAACTGTATCTGTGAAGTCTTTTAACATAACTACTTCATCAGCTTTAGCACTGATAACAGTTTGGCACTTTAATGTTTTTGCTGCATTAGCATTTGAAATAAAACCAAATACTAAAGTAATAGCAAATAACATCGAAATGATTTTTTTCATGTTTTTCCCTCTTTAGTTAATTTTTAAAAAACTGAGTGTTTCAAATATTTTAGTTATGACAAGTAAAAATTTAATAAATACAACCTGATTAAGCCTTGGTTATACTGGAGTTTTTTAAATAACTCATTATAAACATTCTAATATGGAAAATTTTGACTACATTATAATTGGAGCTGGATCAGCAGGATGTGTGTTAGCAAACAGACTAACAAAAAATCCAAAAATTAATGTTTTATTATTAGAGGCAGGTGGAAAGGATTCAAACCCTTGGATACATATTCCAGGAGGATATTTCAAAACAATGCATAACCCTAAAACAGACTGGTGTTTTACAACAGAGAAAGAGCCAAACTGCAATAATAGAGAAATGGTTTACCCAAGAGGAAAAACTCTTGGTGGAAGTTCATCTATAAATGGAATGCTATATATAAGAGGTCAATCTAACGACTATAATTATTGGAGACAGTTAGGAAATGTTGGTTGGTCTTGGGAAGATGTTTTGCCTTACTTTAAAAAATCTGAAGACTTTCAGTTTGGTGAAAACGAATTTCATGGATCTGGTGGCCCTATAAAAGTTGAAAAAATCAGAGCAACATTCAAAGTATTAGATTTATTTTTAGAAGCAGCTGAAGAGTTTGGTTATAAAAAAACTGAAGATTTTAATACTGGAAATAATGAAGGTATGGGTTATTTTCCTTTTACTGTTAAAAATGGATTTAGATGTAGTACTGCTGTTGGTTATTTAAATCCTATAAAAAAAAGAAAAAATTTAAAAATTATTACCAATGCTCATATAAAAAATATTGATTTTGTAAATAAAAGAGCAACAAATGTAAACTATTGGATTGATAATGAATTATTTTCAGTTAAAGCAAACATAGAAATAATTTTAAGCGCAGGAACTATAGGATCACCACATATTTTACAAGCTTCAGGTATTGGTCCTGGAAAACTTTTAAAAGATAATAATATTCAAGTTATTAAAGATCATTCTGAAGTAGGTACAAATCTTACGGACCATTTAATGCTTAGACCAGTTTATAAAATAAAAAACTTAGAAACATTAAACGATATTTATTATAGTATACCAAAAAAAATATTAACTGGATTAAAATTCTTTTTATTTAGAAAAGGACCTTTAACTGTTGGTGCAAGCTATGCATGTGGTTTTATAAAAAGTGATCCACATCTTGAAACTCCTAATTTACAATTTCATATCTCGCCAGCGAGCACCGATATTTTGGGAAAAGCTTCTCTTCATAATTTTCCAGCATTTACACCAACAATAACTAATGTGAGACCAACAAGCAGAGGTTCTATTGAATTAAAATCTCCTGATACAAGAGTTTCACCAAAAATAAAAATGAATTATTTGTCAACACAGGAAGATAGAGAAATAGCAGGAAAATCTTTAAAAATTGTACGTAAGATTGTAATGAATTCAAAAGCTTATAAAGAATATGAGCCAGAAGAATTAAGACCAGGTATTAATATTAACGATAATGAAGATCTTGCAAAAGAAGCTGGAAAATTTGCTAACACAATATTTCATCCTGTCAGCACCTGTAGAATGGGAAAAGATGAAAAATCAGTAGTAAGTGATAGACTTGTTGTACATGGATTATCTAACTTAAGAATTGTAGATGCCTCAGTTATGCCTCACATAACATCAGGAAATACTAATGCACCAACTATTATGATTGCCGAAAAAGCAGCAGACATGATAATAGAAGATAGCAAATCATGAATGAACAAATAATTATTTTTTCCCAAATCGTATTTATTGACCTAGTTTTAGCTGGTGATAATGCAATTATAATTGGAATGGTTGCCTCGCAATTTCCACCTGAACAAAGAAAAAAAATTATTTTTTGGGGAATTGGTGGAGCTGTAATTTTAAGAATTATATTAACTCTTCTGACTGCTTATTTACTGCAAATAACAGGATTGAGATTAATTGGTGGATTAGCGCTACTATATATCTGTTATAAACTTTATTCAGATGTAATTAAAAAATCTTCAATAGATAACGAAAAAATCAAGGTAGAAAATTCAAGTTTTTGGAAAGCGATTTGGACAGTTTTAATAGCAGATTTTACAATGAGTCTTGATAATGTATTAGGAGTTGCAGGTGCTGCAAAAGATCACTATTGGCTTCTTGTTTTTGGTCTTGTTTTATCTATAGCGTTGATGGCAACTGCTGCAACGTTAATATCTGGATGGATTAAAAAATATACTTGGATAGGTTGGGTTGGATTATTTGCAATACTAGCAGTGGCTATTGAATTGATTTATACTGATTTAAAACTATTCTTATAAAATGTATTTAAAAAAATATAATCTAAAAAATAAATATGCACTAGTAACAGGAGCTGGAAAAGGATTAGGAAGAGCTTGTGCAATTGCTCTCGCAGAAGCAGGATGTAATTTGATTATTATTAGTAGAACAAAAAAAGATTTATCTTCAGTTACAAAAATTATAAAAAAACTCAAAGTAAAATGTAAATCATATATTTGTGATATAACTAATTATAATCAAATAAAATCAATAGTTAATAAACAAAAACGAATTGATATTTTAGTAAATAACGCTGGAAACAACATTCCTGAACATTTTACAAAGGTTAAAACTAAAAATATGGAGTACTTAGTAAAGATAAATACTATTGCAGCTTTTAATGTAGCTCAATTGTGCGCGTTAAAAATGATAACGCTTAAAAATAGAAAAAAAATTGGTGCATCAATTATTAATATGTCTTCGCAAATGGGTCATGTAGGAGGACCTATAAGAAGTGTTTATAATATGAACAAATGGGGTTTGGAAGGACTAACAAAAGGAATGGCAGTAGATTTAGCAAAATACAATATAAGAGTGAATACAGTTGCCCCCACTTTTGTTGTAACACCAATGACAAAAAAATTCTTAAAAGTTAAAAAGTTTAAAAGAGAAACTTTGAATAACATTCCTTTAGGTAGATTTGCAGAAATGTCAGAAATAGCATCTACTGTCGTTTTTTTAGCATCTGATGCTGCTTCAATGATTCATGGAACATCTATATTAGTAGACGGCGGATGGACTGCAAAATAATTAAGTTTTGTTTATTAATTTTTTTTATTTCATTTAAGTCTTATGCTGTAGAATTTAATGGTAAATTTATTCAAGGACATTACATAATAGGAAAAACCAATCCAAATTCTACAGTTACAATAGATAAAAGAAAAATCAAAGTTTCTAAAGATGGATATTTTGCATTTGGATTGGATAGAGAAAGAAAGTATGACGTAGTAATAAAAATTGAAAAAGATGGAAATACAAATAAAATTATTAAAAAAGTTCAAAAAAGAAAATATAACATCCAAAGAATTGACGGACTTGAAGAAAAGAAAGTTACTCCACCTGAAGAAGTTTATGAAAGAATTAAAAATGAAAATAAACTCATAGCTAAAGCAAGGGAGATAAATTCAGATTTAGATTTTTTTAAGGATAAATTCATTTTGCCATTGGAAAATGCAATAATCACTGGTGTCTATGGAAGTCAAAGAATATTAAATGGTAAGCCGCGTTGGCCTCACTATGGAATTGATTTTGCAGGTGATCTTGGAACACCCATAAAAGCCATGGCTGATGGCATTGTTACCTTAGAAGAAAATGATTTGTATTTTACAGGTGCAACTTTAATTTTTGATCACGGTCATGGAATTTCAACATTGTATATGCATTTGGATGAAATCTTTGTTGAAAAAGGTGATATCGTAAAACAAGGCGATGTCATTGGAACAGTTGGTTCAAGTGGCAGATCTACAGGTCCACATTTAGACGTAAGATTAAATTGGTTTGGAACAAGATTAGATCCAGCAACAGTATTGGATATAAATTAATGGGTCTTCATTTTTCAGAAAAAGAATTTGCATCAAGAAAATCAAAAGTTTTGAAATCAATGAAAGAACAAAATATAGATGCGCTACTTATTTTTAGACAAGAGTCTATGTATTGGTTGACTGGTTATGACACTTTTGGTTATGTTTTTTTTCAAACTTTAATTATAAATCAAAAAGGAAATGTTATATTATTAACTAGAGTTCCTGATTTAAGACAAGCACAAAATACATCCAATATAGAAGATATAAGAGTATGGATCGATAAAGATCGATCAAATCCAACTGATGATCTTAAAATTATTTTGGACGAATTAAATCTAAAAGGAAAAAAATTAGGAATTGAATATGAAGCTTATGGATTAACTGGAAGAAATGCTTTAAGGCTTAATAAGTCTTTAGAAAATTATTGTACAATTAAAGATAAATCAGATTTAATTACAAAGTTAAGAGTTGTTAAATCAGAAGAAGAGATTGTTTATGTGAGAAAAGCTGCTGAACTTGCTGACAAAGCTTTGGATGAAGCTTGGAAACATGCAAAGGCAGGTGTTAGTGAGTCAAAAATACTAGCTGAGATGAATAAAGTTATATTTGAAGGTGGTGGTGATTATCCAGCAAATGAATTTATAATTGGCTCAGGTAAAAATGCTCTTCTCTGCCGTTATCAAGCAGAGAAACAAATCTTAAAGAATCCAGACCAACTAACTATAGAATGGGCAGGCACTTATAGACATTATCACTCAGCGATGTTTAGAACTATTCCTATTGGTAAGTCTGATCCTAAACATCATAAAATGCATGAAGCTTGTTTTGAAGCTCTTAATAACTGTGAAAATAAATTAATGCCAGGTAATAAAATTGGAGAGGTTTTTGATATTCATGCAAAAACATTTGATGCTCTTGGCTATAATAAAGCGAGAATGAGTGCTTGTGGTTATTCTTTGGGAGCCACTTTCTCTCCTAATTGGATGGATTGGCCAATGCTTTACACCGATAATCCTTATGTAATTAAACCTGGTAATGTTTTTTTTATGCACATGATTTTAATGGATTCGGCAAATCAATTGGCGATGAACTTGGGAGAAACCTATCTTGTAACTAAGAATGGTAATGAGAGATTAGGGAAACAAAAGTTAGATTTAGTAGTGCTTTAGTCGATTTTTTTTCTAATTTCATTTTCACAAAATTTTTTAGTTTCTTCTATGTTAAAAGAACTTGAAGTATTTTTTTGAGCTAGAATACATGCCTGTATTGTTCTTTTCAAATTATAATCACTATAATTATTAAATAAATATAGAAACAGTATTCCAAATATTATTACTAATAAGATTCTTGTGTTTTTTTTCATGTGAATATTATATTTCAGTTCTTGCTTTTAGTCTTTCATAAATCAATCTTGAAGCTATTCCTATATTTAAAAAGGGTTCAGGTGGAAGCAAAGTTGGTTTTTTTCTAGATTGAATAACACTAATCTCTTTAGACTCTTGATTTGAGGCCATTAAAGCTATTTGTTCACCAAATAAAGTTCCTACTCCAATTCCTGATCCATTATAACATCCTGCTGCAAAAATAGACTCATCTATTTTTTCAAATATTTGTGAACTATTCCGGCTTCTGCAAACAATACCTGACCAAGTATCTTCAATTATATTATGGGGTAATTGAGGAAATCTTTTTTGAATACCTTTATTATGAATGATAGCTCTTTTTTTTAAAACTTTTTCCGGTATATATTTTGGATTTCTTTTTTCAGCTGTATTTCTAATTAATATTCTTCTATCTTTAGTAAATCTTACTGTTGCTCCCATGGGTCGAATTGGTAAAATTCCATATTCTGTAGGACTACCAATTGATTTAAACTCTTTATCAGATAGTTTTCTAGTCATGCTTGCAGTTAATGTTAAAGGAAAATTAAAACTTTTCTTGATACCTAATGAATTAAAAAAACCGTTAGTACAAAATATTATTTTTTTTGATTTAATTTGAAAGTTTTTAAAATAAGAAAATATATTTCCATTTAATTTTTTCCATCTAATTAATTCAGAATTTTCGTAAAGTTCAACATTTTTATTCAGTGTATCTACCATAGATCTTGCTAGTTTAGCAGGATTCAAAAGAATTCCACCTTCTGTATGTATGGCAACATTATAAAATTTAGTTCCAAGTTTTTGAAATAAATCATCCGAAAATAAAATTTTATTTTTATAATTAAGCTTGGAAAGAATATTACTGAATGAATCTACGATTTTTTCGTCTTTAATTTTAGATGATGCAAAATATTTTCCACATTCATTCCAGTCACAATCAACCTGGTATTCTCTAATGAATTTTTTAACAACATTAATACCTAGTTCGTAAATTTTTGATTTAATTTTATAATTTTTGATATCTCTGTCCGATGTAAAACCATCATTTAATGTAGTATCAACTAAATATCCAGAATTTCTACTGCTGGCCCCTTCTCCTGCTAATAAAGCATCAACAATTATAATTCTTTTATTTTTTTCAATTTCTGAAAGAATTCTCGCTGCTGAAAGACCTGTGAATCCAGCACCAACTACTAAATAATCGCATAAAATGTTTTGATTTAATTTTTTAAAATTGGTTCTTTTGTTTAATTGATTTATCCAACCACATCCATTGTCATTAACAATCATAATAAAATCAGATTATCATACATCTAATTCTAAAATGCTAATTAATTAATTATTGATTTTTGAGGTTTCATGTCACCTTTATTTATACCTGCAACTTTAACTGGTTTTTTCATTGCATCTCTTCTAAAAGGCTCACCAAGTTCTTGATTGAGAATTATCTCTACAAAAGTAGTAATTCCTTTTTTTTGATCCTCACATGAATCTTTAATAGCGTTGGTTGTTTCTTCCATCGTTTTTACAGTAACTCCTTTTAACCCGCATGCTGTTGCAACTTTTGCATAACTTAGCTCAGGATCTAGCTCAGTTCCTACAAAGTTGTCGTCAAACCATAAAATAGAATTTCTTTTTTCTGCTCCCCACTGGTAATTTCTAAAAATAACCATTGTAATGGCTGGCCATTCTTTCCTGGCACATGAACTCATTTCATTCATGCTAATTCCAAAAGCACCATCTCCTGCGAAACCAATAACAGGTGTATTTGGACAACCAATCTTAGCTCCGAGAATAGATGGAAACCCATATCCACATGGACCAAATAATCCAGGTGCTAAATATTTTCTTCCCTTTTCAAAAGTTGGATATGCATTTCCTATTGCACAGTTATTACCAATGTCGCTTGAAATAATTGCATCCTCTGGCATTGCTGATTGGATTGCTCTCCATGCTTGCCTAGGTGACATTCTATCTTTGTCCCTTTCTCTGGCTTCTTTATTCCAAACTGTTCCAGGATCATCGTCCTCATGATCAAGTCCACTTAATGTTTGCAACCATGCTGATTTCGTTTGATGAATTAAATTTTTTCTTTCTTCTCTGCTATTACTACCTGCATCAGAAGATAATTTTGAAAGTAACTGCTGTGAAACTAATTTTGCATCTCCGCAAATTCCTACTGTTACTTTTTTTGTCAAACCTATTCTATCAGGATTCATATCAACTTGAATAATTGATGCATTTTTTGGCCAATAATCAATTCCATATCCTGGCAAAGTAGAAAAAGGATTTAGTCTTGTTCCCAATGCTAAAACTACATCTGCTTTTGAAATTAGTTGCATCGCCGCCTTTGAACCATTGTATCCAAGTGGTCCTACTGATAAAGGATGGCTTCCAGGAAAACTATCATTATGTTGGTAGCCACTACATACTGGAGCATCTAATTTTTCTGCTAACTTTTTACAGTCTTCAATTGCATCACCTATAACAACTCCTGCTCCAGACAAAATTACAGGAAATTTAGCTTTTGATAATAAACTTGCTGCTCTTTCAATAGCATCTTTTCCTCCTCCTTGTCTTTCGAATCTTACTATAGGAGGTAATTCTATATCAACAACTTGAGTCCAATAATCTCTTGGAATATTTATTTGTGCTGGCGCTGAGCCTCTGAAGGCTTTTTCAATTACTCTATTTAAAACTTCAGCCATTCGAGCAGGATCTCTTACTTCTTCCTGATAACATACCATGTCTTTAAATAAATTCATTTGCTCGACTTCTTGAAAACCGCCTTGTCCCATTGTTTTATTCGCTGCTTGAGGAGTTACTAATAATAATGGTGTATGATTCCAATAAGCAGTTTTAATAGGTGTTACTAAACCAGTTATACCTGGTCCATTTTGTGCAATAACCATGGACATTTTTCCTGTAGCTCTGGTGTAACCATCGGCAATCAAACCACCATTGGTCTCGTGTGCTACGTCCCAAAATTTTATACCTGCCTTTGGGAACAAATCTGAAATCGGCATGAAGGCTGAACCAATTATTCCAAATGCGTGTTCTATTCCATGAGTCTGAAGAACTTTTACAAAAGCTTCTTCTGTAGTCATTTTGGTCATAAAATTTTGCACCCTTCTTATAATTTTTATAAAATTTTTGTTTGCAAACTAGAAATTAATATATAAATTCTACAAAATTTTCTACAAAGAAATCGACACATGACAACAGATATTATTATACATGACGAAAAAGACAATGTGGGAGTTGTAGTAATAGAAAAAATCACACCAAATCAGGATTGTTCTTGCTGGATAATGGAAAATAATGGAAATGTTAAAATAAAATCATTAAATGAAATACCTCTTGGACATAAAATTGCTATGATAGATTTTAAAATTGGTGATACCATAATTAAATATGGGCATGATATAGGCAAAGTGGTTCAAGATATTAAAAAAGGTGAACATGTTCATGTTCACAACGTTAAAACAAAAAAGTGGTAAAAATGGAAATACCAAAAAGTTTTTTAGGATATAAAAGAGAAAATGGAAGAGTTGGAACAAGAAACTATGTGGTAATACTTCCAGTTGATGATATCTCAAATGCATGTGCAGAAGCAGTTGCAAATAATATTAAAGGAACATTTGCAATCCCACACGCATATGGAAGACTTCAATTTGGTGCAGATTTAGAACTGTTTTTTGACACTATGATAGGAACAGGAAAAAATCCAAATGTTGCAGCTTGTGTTGTTATTGGGATTGAACCTAAATGGACAAAAAAAATTGTGGATGCGATTAAAACTACAGGGAAACCTGTAGAAGGATTTAGCATTGAAGGTGCGGGTGATATAAAAACTATAATGGAAGCTTCTCAAAAAGCCCAAGAATTTTCTCAATGGGCTTCTGAAAAACAAAGAGAAGAATGTCCATTAAGCGATTTATGGATATCAGTAAAATGCGGAGAATCTGATACAACATCAGGTATGGCAGCTAATCCTGCTGTTGGAAATTTAATGGATAAATTAGAACCTTTGGGAGTACATTTATGTTTTGGAGAAACATCTGAACTTACTGGAGCTGAAAAAGTTTGCGCTTCAAGAGGTGCCACACCAGAAGCTTCTAAAAAATTTATGAAAACATGGAGTGACTACAATGATTTTATTCTTAAGGAAGCAACAAACGATTTATCAGAAAGTCAACCAACAGCTGGAAATATTGCTGGTGGACTTACAACAATTGAAGAAAAAGCATTTGGTAATTTTCAAAAAATAGGTTCAAGAAAATTTATTGATGTTTTGACACCTGCAGAAGAGCCAAAAAAAGGCCCTGGTTTATATTTTATGGATACTTCATCTGCTGCTGGAGAATGTCTTACACTACAGGCAGCTGCAGGTTTTAATATACATTTATTTCCTACTGGACAAGGTAATATAATTGGAAATGCAATTGAGCCAGTTGTTAAACTTACTGGTAATCCAAATACAGCTGTGAATATGAAAGAAC
Organism: uncultured Pelagibacteraceae bacterium; assembly: GCA_902634485.1. Classification (GTDB taxonomy): domain Bacteria; phylum Pseudomonadota; class Alphaproteobacteria; order Pelagibacterales; family Pelagibacteraceae; genus Pelagibacter. The sequence continues at coordinate 67,188 of CACPKA010000005.1, forward strand.
ATATAGACCTAGATGTTTCTAAAATTTTAAAAGGTGAAATGAATATGGATCAAGCTGGAGATGAATTAATAAAAACTACAATAAGAGCAGCAAATGGACGTTTAACTTGTGCTGAAGTATTGGGTCATAAAGAGTTTATTATGACTAAATTATTTAGAAGTGCTTAGTTAATTATTTACACTTTCAGAAACATAGTGAGCAACTGCTTCTATTTGATCTGCAGTTAAATCTGGATATGCTGGCATTACCCCTATTCCATTAGTCACAGCGTATATTACTCTATCTTTACCAGGTCTTATCTCATCTAAATTGGGGCCAATTTGACCTTTTGAGCCAGCATTAGATAGAGTATGACAAGTTACACAATCGCTAGTCACAAAAATATTTTTTCCAATGTTAAACACTTCATCTGATTTAAGTGGAGAAAAAAAGTTAGTACAAATAAAAAAAATTAATAAATAAAAAAAATTATTTTTCATTTAGTTAAATTTTGTACATATTTTTTTCTTAAATTAGAGAAGAATCTTCTTATAAATGCAGCACCCACACCTAAAACAACTGCAAAAATAATCGATATAACTCCATATTGAATAGGAAATTCTTTAGATAAATCTTTTATAAATATTGAAAAAGTACCAAGATTTTTAGTTTCATTAAAATTTGCTTCTTGCAATTTTTCAACTGCAAAAAAACTGTCATATGCTATTGCAATACCTACTAGCAATAGAAGTATTGCTAAAATTGTTTTAAATTGCGAACTATCAAATTTTTCACCTAGCTTTTGTCCAATTTGTACACCTAAAATTGAACCTAGAATTAGAACTGAAACTAATATTAAATCAATAGATCCGTAATTAAATGCATGTAAGATTGTTACTATTGCACTTACAAAAATTGTTACAAATAAAGAAGTTCCTGGAACTAGCCTAGTTGGCATACCAATAATATAAATCATTGCAGGAACTAATATAAACGCCCCTCCTATACCCATTATTGCAGCAATAAAACCTACAATAAGACCTATTATTATTGGAGTGAAGGCACTTTCATAAAGTTTTGATTTTTTAAATCTCATTCTTAAAGGAAGTCCGTGAATCCAATAATGTACATGTAATTTTTTTTTAACAATTATTTTTTTTCTTGCTCTATCTATTTCCGAAAGTCCTTCAACTAACATTAGAGTTCCAATGATTGCCAATATGTACATATAAGCTAAAGAAATAACTATATTGATTTTTCCTATTTCTTTGAAATAAGTAAATGTAAGAATTCCAATTATGGTACCTGCGACTCCTCCAATAACTATCATCATCCCCATTTTATAATCTAGAGTATCTTTTAACCAATGGGTGGTTGATCCTGACACTGAAGTAGCTAATATATTATTGGCTTCATTTGCTACTGCGTATGAAGGTGGTATTCCTAAAAAAATTAAAAAAGGAGTCATTAAAAAGCCTCCTCCTACCCCAAATAAACCAGATAAAATTCCAACGATGGTGCTTAAAGAAAAAATTGTTAATAAGTTAACTGATACTTCAGCTATTGGGAGAAAAACTTCCATTAGTTATTAATTATTCCTCTAGTTAATTGATGTCAATCAATAGATTTGCTTTAAATAAATATTTAGGTGTTTTTTAATTAAAATTTAAAAAAGTACCTACTAAAATTACACTCCAGTAGGCAAGCAAACCAAAGTATACCAAAATTTTTGAATTAAACGCTGAATGAATATTTGATAATTGCTTAAAAGATGATTTTAAATTTTTATTTATTCTATTAAGCATATTTGGCAATTACACCTGAATAGATAAATTTGCAAGTATATTTTAATAAAAAAATAAAAAATTTTCTAAAATATTGTAGCTCCAAAAACTTTGATCTCATCTCCCTCTTCCCCTAGGACAAGGCGTCCTAAAAATTCCCCAGGTATCTTGGTGCTAGTCTGTTTATATAGTATCGTGACATACAGGCCTCTTCTGATACATCCAAATGCCTTACAGCCTTCTGACAATGTTGATATAAGTTCATTGTTAGCCCATTGCTTACCGAGTTCGACTTCATTAGCTCCGTAAAGCATCTGTGATGAAAGATCTTTAGTAAAACTACCGTAGTCTTTTATATTTGATGATCTTACTAAATTAGCCCAAATTGGTTCAGCTAATTTGATTATTTCTTCGTCAGACTTATCGATAATACTCATTAGATTGATATAATATTTTTAAGAAGCTTGTTTTTTCTCTTTTTCATCTACAATATGATAAACAGGCACCTTTTCTAAAGTAAATTTACCAGTTTTTGGATCTCTTCTTGATACTGTTAAACAGTGCCAATTTTCATCATCTAGTTTTAAATGATCCCCTCTATAATAGTAACCTGGCCAACGTGTTTCTTCACGAAACATAGTATGCTCAGTTACACATTGCGAAGTAAGAGCTCTATGTTTCAGCTCCCAAGCTCGCATTAGCTGGTGATAATCTTCAGCACCAACATTTTCCAAATCTTCTTGTAGCCAATCAAGCAGCTCTAGCCCTCTTTTAAGCATATTAGCATTGGTCATGTAGTTAGTAGCTATCCCACCTACATATTCATCCATAATTCTTTGAAGTCTTTGAAGTCCTTGGATTGGAGAAATATAGCTTGGAGATACTGTCCCTCCAGTAATTTCATTTCTTCCAACAGTATAATTCTCTAATGGTTTATAGATAATTTTTTTAAAATTCTCACATTGAGAATCTGATACTTTGAGACCTTCAGCTTTTTTATCTTGTATATATTTTACTGCGGCTTTTGCAGCTAATCTACCTTCGGTAAATGACCCTGATGAGAATTTATGAGCGCTACCTCCTACAGTATCCCCAGCTCCAAAAAGACCTTCTACAGTTAACATTCTATTATATCCCCAAAAATATTCAGGAGGTGAAAGATCTTCCGGACCACTCACCCAGGCGCCTGAACAAGTTGCATGGGAACCCATTACATAAGGTTCTGATGTAGTTAATTCAGGATTTGTATATTTTGGATCAATATTTTGTGATGCCCAAACAACGGCTTGGCCAACAGTCATTCCTAAGAAATTTTCCCAACCAACTGTTTCTAAATGCGGGTCTTGAAATGCTTCTGTAGTTACCATATGAATTGGTCCGCCTCCTGCCATTGTTTCTTGGATAAAAGCATGATTGCGTAAACAAGTCGGTGTTGGATGATGATCTATGTATTCACCAACCATTTCTTTAGTATGTTCATACCATTTTTTTTCATAATTCTCTCCATTGGCATTTTGAGTATAAGTTTTTAAATGTAAAAAATATGCACCTACAGGACCGTAGCCATCTTTAAATCTACATAAAACAATTCTATTTTCCATTTGGGTCATTTTAGCTCCAACTGCTATTGGTAATGCATAAGCAGAACCATTACTCCAAGGAGCATACCAAGTTCTTCCCATTCCTTCTCCGACAGCTCTTGGTTTAAAAATATGAGATGCTCCACCCGCAGCAACTATTACAGTTTTTGCTCTGAAGACATAATAATCTCCAGTTCTCATATTAAATCCTACAGCTCCGCCTACTCTATTTTCTTTTGTTTCATCCATTAACAGATGAGTAATCATGATCCTATTGTAAATTTTATCCGCGGATTTTTTTGCTGCTTCAGCAACAATTGGTTTATAACTTTCTCCATGAATCATTATCTGCCACTTACCTTCTCTTAGATAACGTCCAGTTTTTTCATTTTTCATCATAGGCAAACCCCATTCATCAAACATATGAACTGTTGAGTCTACGTGACGAGCCATGTCATAACCCAGATCTTCTCTAACCATGCCCATTAAATCGTTACGTGCGTACCTGACGTGATCTTCAGGTTGATTTTCATCCCACTGCATTCCCATATAACAGTTGATTGCATATAGACCTTGAGCAACTGCACCACTTCTATCTATATTTGCTTTTTCAACACAAATAATTTTTAGATCTCTTCCCCAGTGTCTCGCTTCAAAAGCAGCACCAGTTCCAGCCATACCACCGCCTACTACAAGAATATCACAATCTTCAACTATAGTTTTTCTAGCCATTAATAATAAACACCTTTTTTAAATGCACTTTTTTCCACTTTAGGTAATTCTTTTTTTGTATTTAAACCCTCTGGTTCAGAATAAAGAATTTGTGAATTTATTTCTCCTTGATTTGGTTTTTCACCATCTGCAAGTTTTGGAATAAATTTTCCCCACGGTTTAGTTGTTATTGGAGACACAAAATCTTTTACTGTTCCATTTCT
>CACPKA010000006.1 GCA_902634485.1 uncultured Pelagibacteraceae bacterium
CCAATTGAATAACCAGTTCGAGATTCTTTTTTTATATTATATTTATCTAATACAGACCAAAACTTTTGAGCTACATCATCAGCTGTATTTCCAGGTTTGGTAGCAGCAATTCCAGCATCAAGAGCTTCATTGGTTGCTTTCATAGCATCTATTTTTTTTTGTTCGGGTTTTCCAAGCTGAACTGTTCTTGCCATAGGACAATGGTATCTTTTATTAACTCCTGACAATTCAATTATTGTTGCTTCTCCTTTAACAAATTTTTCATCCGTTGCAGTTAGATGTGAGGCAGACGTTCCTTTTCCTGTTGGTAACAATGTTGCAATACTAGCATATTCTCCACCAATTTCTGGTGTTCCTTTGAAAAGAGCTCTTTGAATTTCCGCAACAGCATCACATTGTCTAACTCCGGGATTAATGCTTTCCATAGCAACTTTCATTGCTTGTTGAGATATTAAAGCAGCTCCTTTCATTAAATTTATTTCTGCTTCAGATTTTGCTAATCTTGCCCAGTTAACTAAGCGATCTGAGTCTTTAATTTTTGAATTTGGTAAACCTTTTTTTAATTTTTCGTAACAATAAGCGGTAAAATAATGACTGTCCATTTCAACACCAATATTTAATTTGTCCCATTTATTTTTCTTTATTAATTCAATTAGAGGATCGTAGGGGTGCATTGGCCACGTATGAATATATTTTTCTTCATAAACAATTATGTTTTCTCTTTTTAAGTAAGTTTTAATATATGCTCCTCCGGCATCTTGCGCTCTTACAAAACATAAAGGTTCGTCTGTATTTACATGAACTATTACACATTGGGTGTAGTAAAATGACCAAGCGTCATACCCCGTTAAATAATTCATGTTATTGGTATCTTGAGAAATTAATAACTCAATGCCTTTTTCTTGCATTGATTTTTGAACTTTTTTTAATCTGTTTTTATATTCTTCTTTTGTAAATAGCATTATTAATTTTTAGAAAATAATTTTCCAAAACCGTTTATTGAGTAATTTTTTCCAATTTTTTCTAAAGTGTCCCATATTAATGCTTGATTACTTGATAAAACAATTTTTTCTAATTTTTTTTCAAGTTTGTCTATTATGGACAAAGCAGGTAAAGCAGTACATGAAATAAATAATGCATCTGCTCCATTTAAATCCATTTCTGATAAAACATCATACAAATAATTAGCATCGACTTTTCCAATATCAATATCAGAAGCGATATCAAAATAAGCATTTGCAGTTACCTCAAAATTTTCTTTTTTAAAAAAATCAATTACTTCGTCATTCAGTTTTTTTGGATAAGGAGTAAAAATCGCAATTTTATTTAAATTAAGTTTCTTAAGCGCCTTAATAGAAGCTGTGCTTGGAGTAGTAACTTCAGCTTCAGGTTTCGCTTTTTTTATTTTTTTTTCTATAGATTGATAGCCTGCAGCAATCGTGCCTGAAGTACAACCGTAAACCACGCAATCAATTTTTTCGTCTGGAAGAATATCTTTTGTAACTTCTGTAACTTTTTCAGACATTTTTATCAAATTTTCTTTTGTTAAAGGATTAAAGCATTCAATTCTATTAACAAAAAAATCTATTTTTTTATCTTTAATTACATTAATAAAGTCTTTTTCAATCATGTAATCACTAGCAAGTGCAATCAAACCTATTTTAGGATTTTGATTCTTGTTGAATTTTGGATCTATTTTTGTTGAATACATTTTTAAAAAAAAAATATATCATAAAGAGTTAAATATTCACTAAAATTAAAAGGTTGTTATGAAAATAGGATTTATAGGACTTGGAAATGTTGGGGGCAAATTAGCCAGCAGTTTATTGAGAAATAAGTTTGATTTAACTGTAAGAGATTTAGATAAAAAATTGACAGATGATTTTAAAAATAGAGGAGCCAGAATAGTAGATAGCGCTAAAGAATTAACAGAAAAAGTTGATTTAATAATTACTTGCTTGCCCTCGCCTAAAATTTGCGCTGAAGTTATGGAAGCTAAAGACGGAGTTATAAGTGGCCTTTCAGAAAATAAAATATGGCTTGAAATGAGTACAACAGATGAATCTGAGATCAAAAGACTCGGAAAACTAGTTATTCAAAAAGGAGCAATTCCTCTTGATGGACCAGTAAGTGGAGGATGTCATAGAGCTGCAACTGGAAATATAGCTGTGTTTGTTGGGGGAGAGAGAAAAGCTTTTGAAAAAATATTGCCTGTACTAACTGTGATGGGGAGAAAAATTTTGCATACTGGCGAGCTTGGTTCAGCTTCAATTTTAAAAGTAATTACCAATTATTTAGCTTCAACACATTTAACTGCACTAGGAGAAGCGTGGGCAGTAGCTAAAAAATCTAATCTAGATTTAGTTAAAACTTACAAAGGAATAGCTGTATCATCTGGTAATTCTTTTGTTCACGAAACTGAAAGCCAGGTAATTTTAAATGGTTCTTACAATATTAATTTTACAATGGACTTAGTGGTAAAAGATACAACTTTATTTGAAGATTTAGCTACAAAATTAAATGTACCTACAGAAATTTCACCGTTAGTTGTGAAAATATTTAAAGATGGTCAAAAAAAGTATGGTTCTAGAGCTTGGTCTTCCATGATTGTCAAAAGAATGGAAGATCAAAATAATACAGATTTTAGAGCAAAGGGTTTTCCCTCAGAACTTGTAGATAATGAGGCTGAAGAAAAAGGTAGTGAGATATAAAATTTATATTTCTTTTTACTTAAAATGAGATTAGGCTTTTAAAAAAAAAATTTATGGGTAAGAATTTAATAGAAAGACTTGACAAAGGACCTGTTCTTTGTGCCGAAGGATATTTGTTTGCAATGGAAAGAAGAGGATATTTGCAAGCTGGAGCGTTTGTTCCGGAAGTTGTTTTGGAACATCCAGAGGTTCTATCTCAATTACATCGTGAATTTATAAGATCAGGTTCAGAGGTAATTCAGGCTTTTACTTACTACGGACATAGAGAAAAATTAAGAATAATAGGAAAAGAAAAATTACTTGAACCACTTCAAAAAAATGCACTACAAATAGCAAAAGATTCTAGAAAAGAATTTAGAGATTTAGATCTTTTGGTTTGTGGAGATGTGGCTAATACAAATGTTTACGATCCAAATGATAAAAAAAGTAATATTGAATGTCAAAAAATGTTTGAAGAACAAGTAGCTTGGGCTAAAGAAGCTGGTGTAGATTTTATAGTTGCTGAAACAATCACTTGGGTAGAAGAAATGAAAATTGCGCTTAAAGCCATTAAAGATGCTGGACTTATTGCTGTTTGTAATTACGCATTTAGAAGAGATGAAAAAACAAGAGATGGATACTCTCCTGGTGATGCTTGTAAAATTTTAGAAGATAATGGAGCAGATGTTGTTGGATTAAATTGTTTTAGAGGACCAAAAATGACTATGAAGCTTTTACCAGAAATAAGAAAAGCAGTTTCTTGTCACGTTGCAGCTCTCCCAGTTCCATATCGAACTACCGAAAAAGATCCTGGATTTTTAAATCAAACTGATGATGGTTGTGATTGTATTCCGGGTGGAAATGCTTTTCCCGTGGCCTTAGATAATTTGTATTGTAATAGATTTGAAATGGCTGAGTTTGCAAAAGAATGCGCAGAAAAAAAAATAAACTTTATTGGAATATGTTGTGGTGCTGAACCACACCATGTTCGAGAAATGGCAGTTGCCTTAGGAAGAAAGCCAATTTCATATAAATATTATCCTGACATGTCCAAACATTATGCTCATGGTAGTGATCCAACATTAAAAAAACATAATACGGACGCAGCAAAAACATTATAAGGTAAATTAATGGAAAAGCATGCGAAGGTAGTAATAATTGGAGGGGGTGTTGTAGGTTGTTCTATACTTTACCATCTTTCAAAATTTGGATTAAAAGATTGTATTTTATTAGAGAGAAATGAATTAACATCAGGATCTTCTTGGCATGCTGCTGGTAATGTTCATGTAATTTCTTCTGATCCAAATATTTCTAGAATGATGGCTTATACCATCGGTCTTTACAAAGAAATTGAAAAAGAATCTGGTCATGCAATTGGTTTTAAGCCAAGCGGTGGTTTTTATTTAGCTTCTAACGAAGTCTGGGCTGACTATTTAAAAAGGGAAAGATCTAAAGCAAGATATATGGGTCTTGACCAAGAATTTATTTCCCTTGATGAAGTAAAAAAGAAAAATCCTTTAATAGATCCAAAAAGATATCTTTTAGCTTTATGGGATCCAATTGATGGCGAAGTAGATCCTTCTGGTGTTACTTATGCTTTTGCTAAAGCGGCAAAAATCTATGGTGGGAAATATTATACTCACACAACTGTAAAAGATACTACACAAAAAAAAGATGGTAGTTGGGATGTAATTACAGATAAAGGAAATATCAATGCAGAAATAGTTATTAATGCTGGCGGTCTATGGGCAAGAGAAGTTGGAAAGTTATCTGGTTTAAATTTGCCTGTGCAACCAATGGAACATCATTATCTAATTACTGAAGCAATTCCAGAAATAGAAGCTATGGGTGATCAAAGATTACCAATAGGAACTGATTTTGAAGGAAATATTTATTTTCGACAGGAAGGCAAAGGAATGTTGCTTGGAACTTACGAACCAAAATCCACTCCTTGGAAAGTAGAGGGTACGCCAATGAACTTTGGCCATGAACTTTTAGAACCTAAGTTAGATAATATACAAGACAGACTTGCGATTGGTTTTGAAAGAATGCCAGCTTTAGAAAAAGCTGGAATTAAAAATATTGTAAATGGTCCTTTTACTTTTGGTCCAGATGGAAGTCCTTTAATAGGTCCTGTTCCTGGAATGAAAAATTATTGGGTAGCTGTAGGTGTTATGGCTGGTTTTTGTCAAGGTGGAGGTGTTGGTAAATGTATTGCGGAATGGATAATTGATGGAGAGCCATCAATTGATGTTTGGGCAATGGACGTTGCTAGATTTGGTGATTATGCTTCACCACAATATGGAACAATAAAATCTTCAGAAAATTATGAAAGAAGATTTATAATGACTTTTCCTAATGAAACATTACCAAAAGGTAGAAAACAAAAAACTACAGCTTTATATGATCGTTTTGTTTCAAAGGGTGCAGTTATGGGAGACAACTTTGGTTTGGAAAATGTTTTATGGTTTGCAAATAATAAAGAAGATGCTCATGAAGAACCAACAATTAAGAGATCAAGATCTCATGATTATGTTGCTAAGGAAGTGCAAAATGTAAGAGAAAATGTTGGAGCTATTGAAGTTGCTAACTTTTCAAAACATGAGTTTATAGGTCCAGATGCTAGGAAATTTTTAGATCACGTATTAGCAGGAAAACTACCTAAACCTGGAAGAATTTCTTTAAGTCCTATGCTAACTTATAAAGGTAAACTTTACGGAGATTTAACAGTTGCATGTCTTAGTGAAAATGAATTTATGATTTTCGGATCTGGAGCAGCACAGGAAATGCATAGAAGATGGTTTGAAACTCATTTAAGTAAATTTAATTTAAAATATTCAAATAGGTCTGATAATTTTCATGGTATTTCTATAGCAGGTCCAAAATCAAGACAACTATTTCAAAAGTTAGTTAAAGAAGATGTCTCTAATGAAAATTTTAAATTTAGAGATATTAAAAAAATGTTTGTTGCAGGAGTGCCAGCTATAGTAAATAGAATTTCGTTTACTGGAGAACTTGGATACGAAATTTATGTTGCTCCACATTTTCAACTTAAACTTTATGAAGAAATAGAAAATGCAGGTAAAGAATTTGATTTAAAACCTTTTGGTGGAAGAGCACTAATGTCCATGAGACTCGAAAAAAACTGGGGTGCATGGGCACTTGATTTTAGACCAGATTTCACTGCAAAAGAATCTGGCTTAGATATTTTTATTGATTGGAAAAAAGATTTTATTGGTAAAAAAAATGCTGAAAAAGATAATAGTAATTTAAAACTAACCCCTATGATTGTTGAAACTAAAGATATCGATGTAACAAATAATGAAGCGGTAATGAAAGATGGAAAAAGCATTGGCTATATAACATCTGGTGGATTTGCACACTACGTTAAAAAAAGCATTGCTTATTCTTATCTCGATAAAAAAATTTTAAAAACAAATGAAAAACTAAAAGTTGAAATAAATGGTGATTTTTACGATTGCTCAATAATAAAAGAGCCATTATATGATCCACGTGGAACTAAAATGAGATCATAATCTAGTTCTGGTTGAATCGTGAGACCGTTTGTAATTTGATTTTTTTTAATAAATATGTTTTCCTTAACAAAATAAACTTATGTAAGGGGAAATATGAAAATAAAAAAAATATTAGTTTCTATATTGTCTGTTTTGTTTTTTGGTGCTTTTACTGGAATTGCAAATGCAGGTTGTGGAAAACTAGTTATTGCTGAACAGAACTGGGCATCGGCTGAGTTAATGGCCAATGTAGATAAAATTATCTTAGAAAAAGGATATGGTTGTGAGGTAGAACTTATTCCAGGTGCTACTATGCCAACTTTTACTTCTATGGATGAAAAAGGTGAGCCAGACATGAACCCAGAGCAATGGGCTAATGCTGTTTACACGCCTTTAAAAAAAGCTGTTTCAGAAAAAAGATTAATTATCGCTAACGGAGCACCTATTACTGGTCTTGGTGAAGGTTGGTGGATAACTCCAGGAACTGTTAAAAAAATTCCACAAATAAAAGGCATGACTGCAATGGAAATTTTGGAACATCCTGAATGGTTTCCATCTAAAGAAGACCCTTCAAAAGGAGCTTTTGTTGGATGCCCAGCAGGTTGGGGATGTCAATTAGCAAACGCAAACCTTTACCGTGCTTTTGAAATGGAAAAAAAAGGATGGGTATTAATCGATCCAGGTTCTGCAGCAGGTTTAGATGGTACAATATCTAAAGCAGCTGACTCGGGAGATCCTTGGTTTGGTTACTACTGGAACCCAACATCAATGGTTGGAAAGTATGGTTTAATTCCAGTTGATTTCGGAGTTCCTTTCGGAGGAAGAGATAACTGGGACAATTGCATAACGTTAGCTGAGCAAGACTGTGCAAATCCTAAGCCTACTGCGTGGACAAAATCTGAAGTTAATTCTATCGTTACAGCAAACTTTGCTAAAACTGGAGGAAAAGACGCTTTGAGTTATGTTGAAAAACGTACTTACCCAGGTGAAGTAATGAATGGAATGCTTGTGTATATGGCTGATAACCAAGCTAAAGGTTCAGATGCAGCAATTGAATTTTTAAAACAGCATGAAGGTGTTTGGAAGAAATGGGTATCTTCAGCTGCTGCTAAAAAAATCAAAGCTGGTCTTTAAAAAATAATTTATTTAACGAGCCTATTTTATTATAGGCTCGTTAATTTTTTTGGTAATTAAATGGAATTTTTAACAAAGTTTCCAGTGATGGAGCGTACATCCCTAATGGAATTGAGAAAAGGGATTGATCATACATTTAGAGAATTTTCTAGAGCTTATGGCGATGGTATAGAAGCTTTTTTTGATCCATTGTTATTTTTTTTAATTAGATTGGAAAAATTACTATTGGCAACACCTTGGCCAATAATAATGATAATACTTGGGGCTTTAGCGTGGCTAGGTTCAAGAAGTTGGAAGCTTGTAGTGGGAAGTGTTATCGCCTTTATGTTAATTGGATACTTTGGCATGTGGAAAGATTGCATGGCAACAGTAGCAATTATAACTGTTTGCACAATTATGTGTATAACAGTAGGAATACCTGTTGGAGTACTTATGGCAAGATCTAACAGAGTTGAAAAGGCAATGCTTCCTGTTTTAGATATGATGCAAACTATTCCAAGCTTTGTATATTTAATTCCAATTTTAATGTTATTAGGTATAGGAAAAATTCCAGGTTTAATTGCAGTTTGTATTTATGCAATACCTCCAGTTATAAGGTTAACAAATTTAGGAATAAGAGAAGTAGACAAAGAAACAATAGAAGCGAGTGAAGCATTTGGAGCAACTAAATTACAAAAATTAAGAACTGTACAAATACCTTTGGCTCTTCCAACTGTTTTTGCTGGTGTTAATCAAACAATTATGATGGCATTAGCGATGGTTGTAATAGCTTCCATGATTGGAGTTAAAGGTTTAGGTGTCCCAATTTTAAGAGCAATATCAAACCAGTACTTAGCTTTGGGTTTGATGAATGGTTTGGCTATTGTAGCTTTAGCTATAATATTTGATAGAATTACTCAAGAATACGGTCGAAGAATTCAAAAACACCGTGGACAGAAAAAATAATAAAAATACATTTATAAATGCTAGAAAAAAAAAGTTTTTATATTAATGGAAAATGGGTATCTCCATCAAAGTCTAATGATTTTAAAGTAATTAATCCATCAAACGAAGAAGTGTTCGCTGTTATATCTTTAGGAAATGCCGAGGATACTAATTCAGCTGTAGAATCTGCAAAAAAAGCTTTTGTTAAATGGAAAGAAACTTCAAAAGAAGAAAGAATAGGCCTTTTAGAAAAATTGCTTAAAATTTATAAAAAAAGATTTGATGAAATGGCAAAAGCAATGTCCATGGAAATGGGGGCTCCAATTGATTATGCTACATCAGTTCATACTTCATCTGGTCAATCACATTTAGAAGATTTTATATTAAGATTAAAAAATTTTAAATTTGAAGAATATTTCGATGCTAAATCAAATAATTATATAAATCGAGAACCTATAGGTGTTTGTGGTTTAATTACACCATGGAATTGGCCAATTAATCAAATAGCATTAAAAGTAATTCCAGCTTTCGCGACTGGTTGTACAATGATCCTTAAACCATCTGAAATAGCACCCATTTCAGCAATGCTGTTTGCTGAAATGATAGATGAAGCAGGTTTTCCTGATGGTGTATTTAATTTAGTAAATGGAGATGGTGAAGGAGTTGGAACGCAAATATCTAGCCATCCTGATATTGATATGATTTCATTTACTGGTTCTACACGTGCAGGAAAACTTATTACAAAAAATGCTGCAGATACAATTAAAAGAGTTTGCTTAGAACTGGGTGGTAAAGGTGGAAATATAGTTTTTGCGGATTCATATCCAAATGCAGTAAGAGATGGAATTAAGAATGTAATGAGCAACTCTGGACAATCATGTGATGCACCAACGAGAATGCTTGTGGAAAAAACTATTTATGAAAGAGCCATTAAAGAGGCCGCTGATGAAGCAAATAAAATCAAAGTAGATATTGCATCAAAAAAAGGAGACCATATAGGACCTGTAGTTTCAAAAGTTCAATACGATAAAATAATTAATTTAATTAATAGTGGAATTGATGAAGGAGCAACATTAGCAGCAGGAGGTCCTGACCTTCCGAATGGTTTAAATAAAGGTTATTTTATTAAACCAACTATATTTACAAATGTTACAAATGATATGGGGATAGCAAAAAAAGAAATTTTTGGCCCAGTACTTTCTATAATACCATTTGAAACAGAAGAAGAAGCAATCAAAATTACCAATGACACAGAGTATGGCCTTGGAAACTATTTGCAAACTGAAGACAAAGAAAAAGCAAAAAGAGTTTCGAAAAAATTAAGATCAGGAATTGTTTATATAAATGGAAACGCTGCTGACTCTGGTACGCCTTTTGGAGGTTACAGACAGTCTGGAAATGGAAGAGAGGGTGGAGTTTGGGGCCTTGAAGAATACTTAGAAGTAAAAACAGTAACTGGCTGGAAATAATTTTAATACTTAATTTATGCACATAATCCACAGAGGGATTGTAAAAAAAACAATATAAAGAGAACCTTTTAAAATCATTTAATCAATCATTCAAAAAGGGCTATGGAATTGAAACTGATATCCATGCCACAAAAGACAATAAGTTTATTTGTTTTCATGATTTTACGTTAAATAGAATTTTTAAAAAAAAAATTAGCGTAAAAAATATAGAATATTCTAAAATTAAAAAAATAAGTATTCAAAATAAAAAACCAATTCCACTTTTAAAAGATTTGCTTAAAACTTCAAAAAATAAATACTATTTATTTATTGAAATAAAACCAATTTTTTCAAAAAAGCTATTACAAAAATTATTGAAAGAAACAACAGGATTTACAAAATGTATATTTATTTCTTTCAAACATGAAAATATTTACAATTTATTAAAAATAAAAAGAAATGTAAAAGTAGGATTGTCTTTTTCACCTCCCACAAGCATTAAAACAATTGTTAAAAAATCAAATAATAAAAAAATTGATTGTTTAATCTTGGATAAGTTTTTTTTAAAAAATAAAATTATTCAAGATCTAAAAATTAAAAAGTATTATTATACAATTAAAAAAAAATCAGAATTTAAAAAATATAGTAAAAATAATAATTTAATATTTGAAAATTTATAAAATTATTTTTTTAAATAATTTAATCTTCCAATAATTTCATCTCGATCCATATAATAACCTTGCAAATGTCTATGACCTGAGTTTGGATCAAATTCTGTTCTTCCATGTAAAAGTCTTCTATTGTTAAATGAAAAAATGTCACCGGACTCTAAACGAAATTTAACTACAAATTGATCATCATGTAAAAGTTTTCCAAATCTATGATGAGCTTTATAAACTTTATCCATAACATCTGGATGACAGTCTAAAGCATCCATAGTAGCGACACTAAATCTTATATCGTTATAATCTCCATCTTTAGTTAGGCTAATTGCAGGACCATAAAAACTTCTATGTGATACTTGTGTATAATCTTTATCTCTAAATTTAAGAGGTACATTCACTAAAGTTTCAAAAATTTCTTTTTCATTTTTTCTTAAATAGTCTGCCACTGCAAATGCATCAACTGTTGAAGAGTCTCCTCCTTTTGTAGAATTGATTAAACAATGAAGAAATTGATAACCTGGAGGATTTTCAAACCAAGGTAAGTCCATGTGGTTATTTAGAGCATGTGCCGTGTAAGCAGAATTATTTGGTTTTGGAATGTTTATTACCTCAAAAGGTGTCTTAAAAAAAGTTTCTCTTATATGACTAATTCTATTTAAAACTGGAAATGCAGATTCTTTTTCTGTTGGTGTATTTTTTACAATTGCAATTCCTTTATGATGTAAAAGCTCTAACCATTTTATTAGACCTTCATCGGAACTAATAATTTCGTCATGATCTATATAAATAGATTTTAAATTATCTTGTAATGATCTATCCCACAATTGATATGGAGAGATATATTTTTTTTTATTATTAATTGTGTAACAATTTTCTCTCAACCATTCTTTATCATAATAACTTATATGGTTTCCCTCACTCCACTCTATTTCCAATTTTCCTTCCTTATTAATTTTGCAAGTTTTAGGTTCTATGCCCGTTGAAACTTCAAGTATATTAAACATTCGATGTCTTGAGTCTTTGTCATGAGCAGTTGGGCAGTTATCTCTTAACCACATAAAGTTAAAATTACTTTTTTCTCCATCGCTCCACTCAACATTTAAAGCTGAACCATTTTTTGAAACTTTAGAAATTTCTATTGCCATAAAAAAACATTGTTATTTTATTTAGTTTTGATTTCAATTCAATTTATAATTGAATTTAAAGATTTTATCCCCATTTTTCATTAATTTACTCACTTATTTAAATCTTATTTAAGGTTGTCTTTTTTATTAGATAAAGTTTAATGCGGTAAGTTTAAACTAAATAATGGGGGGAAATTCATGAGATTTCTAAAAAAACTTATTCTTTCAATAGCTTTTATAGCAGTGTCTACTCTTGGTACAACAAGTGCCAATGCTGCATGCAAAGTACATTTGGGAGATTTCGACTGGGACAGTGCTAACGTTCACACAGCTATTGTCGGTTATATTCTTGAAAAAGGATATGGTTGCAATGTTGAAGTAACAAAAGGTAGTACTAGTCCAATAATGGCTGCACACTATGACCAGCAACTTGATATTATAACTGAAGTATGGAGAGATAATATTGTGCAAATGCACGAAGAAGCTGTAGCTGCAGGCAAAATTGTTGAGCTTGGAGTAAATACTCCTTCTTCTACTCAAGGTTTCTATGTAGATAAACCAACTGCTGACAAATATGGTTTAGTAAGTGTTGAAGATATGATGAAACCTGAAATAGCAAAACTTTTTGCTGATCCAGAGTCACCTGGAAAAGGAAGAATGACAAGCTGTATATCTGGATGGACTTGCTACACTATTAACTTAGTTAAGCACAAAGTTTATGGTCTAGATAAATACTACACTAACTTTGATCCAGGTTCTGGTGGAGCATTAGATGCTGCTATTGCAGGAGCATTTAAAAAAGGTAAACCAGTATTTTCATATTACTGGACACCGACAGGTTTAATGGGAAAAGTTGATCTTGTTCAACTTAAAGAGCCAGCATACGACAATGCTTGTTGGACTAAAATGATGGCAGTTGTTGAAAAGATCAAAGCTGATGGTCCTGATGCTTACACAGATACATGTGCAAGTGCTTATGTGGATATGGCTTTAACAAAATCTGCATCAACCACTTTTGCTAATAATCCAGCTAATAAAGCGGTTATTGACTTTGTAAAAGCTTATACTTTGCCGACTCCTGAAGTAAACAAATCGTTAGCTTTTTACATGGATGAGTCTGGTGGAGACATGGAGGCAACAGCTGTGAACTTTTTAAAAGGTTCTGATGCATGGACTAAATGGGTTCCTGCGGACGTTGCTAAAAAAGTTAAAGCATCGCTTTAATTTTTTAAATAATTCTTAATACTAAGAGCCCTTACGGGCTCTTAGTTTTTTATAAGAAAGTATAAATGGGAAAATATAAGAAACACATTTTTTATTCATTATATCTGATTGCTTTTGCTGCAATGGTATTTATTGCTTACACATCTTCTAAATATAGACCAGAAAGTGTTTCCGTTTTATTTACAGATTTCTCATGGTTAGGAAATTGGCCTAAATGGTTAGATCTTCCTTTGATGCCATTCTTAAATGAAGGATTTGATAAACTTATAAGAGAATATGGAATGTTCTTTGAGGGAATAAATAACTTTTTACTTGGACTTTACACTCAAATGAAAAATTTTATGGTTGGATTACCTTGGCCATTATTAATGATAGGAATAATTGCCCTTTGCTATTTTGTTAGTGGAAGAAATACAGGAACAACTATTATGGTTGCTTTTTGTGTTTTTTTTCTTGGTTTTCTTAGCCCAAGATATTGGGATAAATGTATTATGACTACTTGCATAGTAGTGATTGGAATGTTGCTTTGTTTAATAATAGGTATTCCTGTAGGTATAATGATGGCGAGAAATAAGAAAGTAAGAAATGCATTGTTACCTGTTCTTGATTTAATGCAGACCATTCCAAGTTTTTGTTACTTAATTCCAGGAATATTATTATTTGGTCTAGGAGCTGTTCCGGCAATATTTGCTATATTTGTATACGCAGTTCCTCCGTTAATTAGATTAACTGATCTAGGAATCAGACTGGTTGATAAGGAAGTTGTTGAAGCGGCAGAAGCTTTTGGGGCAAGCAAAAAACAAAAATTATGGGGAGTACAATTGCCATTAGCATTACCCAACATAATGCAAGGAATTAACCAATGTACAATGATGTCTCTAGCGATGGTAGTAATTGCGTCAATGATTGGTACTAGAGGAATTGGAGATGAGGTATTGCTCGGATTACAGCAATTAAACGTTGGCATGGCAACAGAAGCTGGTATTGCAATTGTTTTGTTAGCAATTATATTCGATCGAATTACACAATCTTATGGAGAAAAAATTCAAGAAAGAACCCATCTAAAAAAGGATATAAAATTATAAATATATGAGCAAAATTGAAATTAAAAACGTTTATAAAATATTTGGAGACCAACCTTCAAAAGTTCTCCCAATGGTTCAAAATGGAGCAACAAAAGAAGAAGTGCTAGAAAAAACTGGACATACCGTTGGTCTAGATAATGTTTCTTTAAGTATTGAAGAAGGGGAAACTTTTGTTTGTATGGGTTTATCTGGTTCGGGAAAATCTACACTTATTAGACATATAAATAGATTAATAGATCCAACTGCAGGAGTAGTTTCAGTTGAAGGAACAAATGTAATGGATTTAGACCAAAAAAAATTAATTGATTTTAGAAGACATAAAATGAGTATGGTGTTTCAAAGATTTGGTTTATTTCCTCATAAAACAGTTTTGGAAAATGTTGGCTATGGTCTTGAAGTTCAAGGACAAAAACCTGAAGAAAGAAATAAGACAGCAATGGAAAAAATTGAAGCTGTTGGATTAACTGGTTTTGAACATCAATATCCAAATCAGTTATCAGGAGGAATGCAACAACGAGTTGGTTTAGCTAGAGCTCTTGCAACTAATACAGACATAATGTTAATGGATGAAGCTTTTTCAGCTCTAGATCCTCTAATTCGAAGTGATATGCAAAAACAATTAATTGATTTACAAAGTGAATTAAAAAAAACAATAGTGTTCATAACACACGACTTGGATGAATCTTTAAGATTAGGAGATCATATAGGAATATTAAATGGGGGAAGATTGGTTCAAGTAGGAACTCCGATAGATATTATTATGAACCCAGCAGACGATTATGTTGAAGCATTTGTAAAAGATGTAAACCGAGCAAAAGTAATTAAAGCAAAAATTATTATGACACCCGCAAACAAATCTAACGATGTGGATAAATCAAATTTAGTTAAGATAGGAGAAGATCAATTCTTAGATGAATTTCTTCCACAAATAGTTTGTTCAAATGCAAATTGTGAAGTTGTAGATAAAGAAGGAAATGTAAAAGGATACCTTACAAAAAAAGAGCTTTCTAAAGCTTTAACAAAAGAACATATGGCTAATGCCGTTAAGTCTGCGTAACAAAAAAATAGTAATTTCAGCTGGAGGATCAGGAATTGGTTGGGCTACTGCAAAAGTTTGTCTTTCTAAAGGAGCAATAATTTATCTTTGTGATATAGACCCAAAATCTTTAAATAAAATTAAAAAAAACCCTTTATATAATAAAAGATTATTTGCTTATGAATGTAACGCCTCTGAAGAAGAAGAAGTTAAAGATTTTTTCAGTCAAATTAATAAAAAAACAAGAAAAATAGATGCAATAATTAATAACGTAGGTATTGCAGGTCCCACAGGAACTATTGAAAAACTAACTTCTTATGATTGGGAGCAAACTCTAAAAGTTAACGTTATAAGTCATTTTTATTTTACTAAAATGGCAATACCTTTGTTAAAAAAAAATAAAGGTGGATCTATAATAAATATTTCATCAGGTGCTGGAATTATGGGTTTTCCTTTGCGCTCCCCATATGCTGCCAGCAAGTGGGCCGTTATTGGAATGACAAAAACTTTAGCTATTGAATTAGGTAAATATAAAATTCGTGTTAATGCAATTTGTCCTGGGACTATCAAAGGAGATAGAATGGTAAGAGTTATAAGAGATAAAGCAAAATTTCTAAAAACTTCTAAGAAAAAAATTGAAAAAGATTTTGTTTCTATGGCTTCAATGAATTGCTGGATTCATGAAGAAGATATTGGAAAAATTTGCTCCTTTTTAATTTCAAGTGAAGGCGAGAGAATTTCAGGACAAACAATTCCTGTAGATGGAAATGCAACTAGATTAGATTAATTTTACAAAGAGTTGACTAAATCTGAAGCAATTTTTTTTGATTTAGCTGTAAATCTTATATTTTTGATTGCTTCGAGATTGGATTTATCATCACCCACAACTACAAATCCGATCATCCCCATACTTTTGTGAGGTGTACACCAATAAGCGTATATTCCAGGTATAGTAAAAGTGTATTCAGCATCTTTATTAAATTTAGTCTTAAACTTTTCTACCCCTTTTGGTACTCCTCCTTTGATAAATTCAACATTATGGCCTTTGTCGGTGGCTTTCCAAAATACCTTATCTCCAACATCTATTTTAACCACCTTCTTTGAATAAACCATAGTTTCTTTGCCTTGTTTATTTAACATCTCTACAGTTTCACTTGCTGCAAAAGCACCTGTAGAAAATATTGTTAAAATAACAAGACTGACAAAGTATTTTATAATTTTCATATTGAGTAGTTTTCAGTAAAATTCATACTCATCATGTAATAATGAAAATTTTTTTATCAACTTCAAATAGTGTAACAAGTTGACACACTTTATGTATTGTTAGTAAATTTTATTTATAATTTTTTAGCTTAAGTTTTTCTCTTGTTTCGGCGGGAGTCATTATTGACACACCTAAATCATTTACAATTCTTATTGCTTTCTCAACTAGTTGAGCATTAGTTGCTAATTTTCCTTTTTCTAAATATAAATTGTCTTCAAGACCTACCCTTGGGTTTCCACCCATGATTACAGTTTGAGCTACAAAAGGCATTTCATTTTTAGAGATTGCAAAACCAGACCAAACACCTTCCTTTGGCATTACATCCTTCATAGCTTGCATAGCTAGTGGTGTAGCTGGCGCTCCCCAAGGAATACCAAGACACATTTGAAACATTGGAGGATCATTTAATAATCCCTCTTTATATAACTGTGCTCCAAACCACATATTTCCTAAATCAAAAGCCTCAACTTCTGGTTTGACATTTATTTCTTGCAATCTTTTTGCGGCTTTTCTTAGATCGTTAGGTGTATTTACAGTAATTACAGAACTGTCACCAAAGTTTAAAGTTCCACAATCTAGAGTGCATATTTCTGGTAAAAATTGTTCAGCGTTCGCAATTCTCTCCATTACATTTGCCATGTCTGTTAAAGGACCAAACTCTAGTGGATTTTTTCCCTGCCCTATATCTAAATCACCACCCATTCCAGTGGTAAGATTTAAAATAACATCTGTATCGCTTGATCTAATTCTATCTACAACTTCTTTATATAATTCTAGTCTCCTACTAGGAGTTCCATCCTCTTCTCTTACATGAATATGGGCTATAGCTGCACCAGCTTTTGCAGCTTCTATAGATGCTTTTGCTATTTGTTCGGGAGTTTTTGGTAAATCAGGATGTTTTTTAGCTGTGTCTCCAGAACCAGTTACTGCACATGATACAAATACTTTGCTCATTTTTTTTTTAATAAAAGTATACTATCATATTAAAAATGGAAAGATTAGAAATATTAAATGATTTAGCTGCTGTTTTTAGATGGATAGCAAAATTGAATATGCATGAAGGTATTGCTAACCACCTTAGCGTATGTTCCCCAGAGGCAGGGGGTGGTTTTTATGTTAATGGGACAGGAATGCACTTTAGCAAAATCAAAGCAAGTGATTTAGTCCTAATTAAAGATAAAAAATTTGAAGAAATGAAAAAAAAACCAGAAATAGTAGATCCAACAGCAATCAATATTCATGGTACGATTCACAAAAAAGTTCCAAATGCAAAGTGTATACTTCATGTTCACTCAAAATATGCTTTGGCACTTTCATGTTTAAAAGACCCTACTCTTCCGCCTATCGATCAAAATACTATGCGTTTTTATAATCGTGTAGCAATATACAAAGAATTTGGTGGATTAGGTTTTGAAGAGGAGTCAGAAAAAATGGCAAATACTATTGGAAATTATAATATACTTTTATTAGCAAACCATGGAATTTTAACGGCAGCTCCTACAATTGCTCAAGCATTTGATGATTTATATTATTTTGAAAAAGCATGCGAAACATACATTACCGCACTATCGACTGGTAAAGAATTAAATTTAGCAAGTTCAGAAGTTGCTGAAAAAACTGCTCTAGACTGGGAAAATTATTCTACTGACATGGGTGAACTACATTTAAAAGCAGTAAGATCGATCTTAGATTCTGAAGACCCAAGTTACAAACAATAAAAAATAAATGAAAAGATTAATAATTATTCTATTATTTATTACTACCTCTTTGTACGCTGAAAAAATAGAAAGACTTAGTTTCTACAACATTCAAGAAATACTCGGAGATGATAAATTAACTTATAAAATACTTAAAGGATGTGTATCTATGAATTCAGCGGTTACAGAAATTATTAAAGAAGAACATCCAGACCTAGCAAAAGAATTTTTTGAAACAGCTAATTATCTTTATCCTTTTGGTATTTTAGTTTTAAAAAAGATAAAAAATATAAACCATCAAAAAGCAGAAAAAGAATATTTTTTTGATATAAACAATCTCACAGATGATTATGTGAATTTTATGAGAGAAAATGGTGCTATTAATAAAAGTTTTTTTAAAGGAACATTTCTTGGTGATGACTTAAATTTCTGTAATGAAATTAGAGGTGCAATAGAAGTATCTATTTCGCACTCCAAAAAAACAGAATAAATTAATTTGTTTTTTTCTTAAATTTTGGAATTTTAGATTTCTTTTTTTTCTTTTTCTTAGGTATCTTAGATTTTTTTGAATCTGATGATCCTTCTTCATTAGCAACTTCTTCTATCGCTTCCAATATTTCTTTACATTCAGTGGAATTACAAAAATAAGTTGAGCCTGTTTTTGTGTTATATAAATAAGCTCCGCAATTATCTTTTTTTTTTAAAGTACAATTTACAGGCTCAAGCCTATATTCTGCAAACAAACAAGTTGTAGAAAATAAAAAAAAAGTTAAAGTTAAAAAAAATTTTTTCATAATTAAAATTAATTAGAAATACTAATTTATACAACTCTTATTAGAATAAATTATTAATTATTTCTTAGTGCAGCTTAGTATATTTTTTGTATTAAAAACAAACAAAAATTTTACGTCTAATAAATATATATAAAAAACAGCAATTCATAATTATAGATATATTCATTCATTAGTGAGATACTTAAATTAATTAAGGAAAGGGGAACATTATGAAAATAAAGAAAATGTTATATGTTGTTCTTTTCTCTTGGTTTTTTGGAATTTTTTCTTCTGCTTCTGCAGGGGAATTATGCACAGAGTGTTTAAGTAAGGTTCCTCAAGACATGAGAGATTATGTTTACAACATGGACTTTATGGATAGTGATCAGCCACTTGGAGAAGCGGTAATGAGAAAGTGGAAAAGTCCTAGAAAACCACCTTGGACAATAGGTTATGCTAGTACTTACGCTGGAAACACTTGGAGAAAAGGAGCAATGGAGCGTTTAATGGAAGTTGTTTATCCTAAGTGGAAAGCTTTAGGAATGGTTGATGAAATTGTTATTACTCAATCAAATTTGGATGACTCTTTACAGATTCAGCAAATGAGACAGATGATAGATGGTGGAAAAGTTGATGCTATTATTATTTGTTGTTCTAACATTACAGCTTTAAACACTACAATTAAATATGGTTGGGAAAAAGGTATTCCAACTTTATCTTTTACTGGCTTTACAACATCGCCATATTCGATCAATACGTCTGTTAACTACAGATTGGTTGGTTACTATGTTGGTGCATGGATGGCTGAGTTAATTGGTGAAAAAGGTAATGTAATAGTTATGGAAGGAATTCCTGGCTATTCAGCATCTGACCAACAGAACAAAGGTGTATTAGCTGCGCTTGATGAATATCCAAATGTTAATGTTGTTGGACAATTAGCACACAACTGGACTTCTCAAATTGCACAGAAAGAACTTTCGCAATGGTTATCAACTAATACAAAAAAAGTTGACGGTATTGCAGTTCAATCTTCAGGAGAGACAGGAACTTTACAAGCTCTGCTTCAGTCAGGACTTGATCCAATTCCACCAATTGCATTAGGTGGAGAATTGGGAGCTCTTTGTTATTGGAGACAAAACCCAGGTTATATTGATGAAGCGATATATGCTTGGCCTCCAGGAGATGAAGTTGAGTTAGGTATGGAAGTAATGATAAGAACACTTCAAGGTCAAGGTCCTAGAATCCAATCTATATTGGTTGGTCCTGCTACTAAGAATTTCGATGAGATTAAAGCAATCTTAAATGAAGATTGTGATAGAAATTCTACTGGTTGGGATAACCCGGGAATGGAAAAATGGGCTCCGAAATCGTATATAGAAGCATTCTTTGATAATCCTAAAGATCCGACAAAATACGATCCAAAATCTCATTAATACTTTTAATTAAGTAAGTATGAGTGCTGAAATAAATATGAAAGACAACACCTCAAAAAAAAAAGAGGTGTTGTCTGATAAATCAAAAACTGTTCAAGGTGATGTATATGTCCAAGATGTTCATAAGTATTTTGGTGTGACAAGAGCTTTGAATGGTGTGAATTTTAATGCAAACTTTGGAGAAATTCATGCCATTGTCGGTGGAAATGGCTGTGGCAAGAGCACACTTGCAAAAGTAATGTCCGGAGTTTTGCCAATTGATAAGGGCAAAGTTTCTGTATTAGGCCATACCCCAACATCGCCGGTTATGGCAAGAAATATGGGTATAGCAACTGTGTTTCAAGAAGTTATGATTGCAGAAGAAGCTTCGGTCGTTGATAACCTATTTGTTGGTTCAGATGATTTTTGGTACAAAAATCTAACTCAAAGAGAAAAAGTATTAAAAGCACAAGAAATAATGGAAGATCTTGTTGGTGAATATATTGATCCCTACACACAGGCTTTTAATTTATCATTACCAATAAAAGCATGGATTACAATTGCAAGAGCATTCTTGCGTGAGAATACCAAAGTATTAATACTTGATGAGTCATCTGCTGCACTTGATTTTGATTCAACTGAAAGATTGTTTAAAAAAATGAGAGAGTTGAGAGACAATGGTGTTGCAGTATTTATAGTTACTCACAGAATTGCTGAGTTGGTTAGAATAAGTGACAAGGCAACAGTTATGAGGGATGGCAAAGATGTAGGTGTATTGGAAAAAAAAGATCTTAATGAAAAAAATTTGATAGGTTTAATGACTGGAAGAACAGAAATAGGAGAAAAAAGCAAGGGTTTAGCCTTGCAGGCTAAAACTGATAAAATAGTTATGAGGGCAGAAAATTTAGTTGTTTGGCCAAATAGTAAACCAGTTAATTTTGAAGTTAAAAAAGGTGAAATTGTAGGGGTAACAGGTTTGGATGGAAATGGACAAGATGACTTTGTTAAAATTTTAGCGGGTGTTCAAGAATCTCATGGTGGTACTACAGAAATTTTAGATACAAAAGAAAAATTCACAAAATATAATTCATTGGAAGATGCAAAAAATAATGGAATATCATTTGTTTCTGGAGATAGAAAAAAAGAAGGAATACTTCCTAATTTAAGCATTTATGAAAATTTAGTAGTTCCTCTTTATAAAAAAACTAGCAGAGGAGGTTTTTTAGGATTTGTGGATTGGATGGAATTAAATGGTATCTTTGACTGGGAAGTAGATAGATTAAGTATAAAAACTGGTCCAAGAGATAATTTAATAGGTTCTCTTAGTGGGGGTAACCAGCAAAAAGTTATGATAGCAAGATCATTTGCTCAACATCCTAAAGTTTTAATTTTAAATGATCCTGCAAGAGGCATAGATGTAAGTACAAAAAGAGATTTATATACTCACTTAAGAAATTATGTTGAAGAAGGTAATACAGTTGTTTTTTTATCTAGTGAACTAGAAGAATTTATAGGACTTTGCCCAAAAGTAATGGTTTTCAGAAACGGAACAGTATTCGATATATTTGAAAATGAAAAAGTTAATGCAGACACTTTGTTAGAGGGAATGTTTGGCCAAACTGCTGGTATTGGTGAAACAACTATTTCAAGTAAATCAAATACACCTTTGATGCCTACACCTAATAGAAAAATTGATAATAAAATTCCAGAAAAGAAAATCTTAAAAGTAGTAGATTTCGGTAAGGAAAATAATAATGAAAATAAAACAAAAATAAAAATAAAAACATTTTAATGAAAAAAGAAAATAAAAATAATTATTATAATGAAGATGATAAAATTAATTTTGAAAAATTAAATAATTTTAAAAAATTTAAGTCTGATAATGTAGAAAATTTTCAAATCAAAAATTATAGTACTAGATACTCTAATTCTGATAAAAATAACTTTAACAATATTCTAAAAACTAATGAAAATATATCTACGCTAAACCAAAAAGATATTAATGAAGAAGTGAAATATTATAATTCCTCAGACTTTAAAAAATTTGATCAACTAAATAATTTCCCTGAATACAATGATAATAAAGCACATGAAGATAAAGAAAATATAAATTCTAAAGTAACTTATAAATCAAGTGACTATGGTGAATTTAATAAAATAATCCAAACAAAAAATAATGACGAAAAAATAAAAAAACAAAATAAAAAAATAAAAATTATTGATTACAGCAAATTAAAAGATGTTGGAAAAAAACTTAAAAATAAAATTGGAATTGAAAAAATAAAAATTGTTTATTTTGATTAGTATATGGAAATAGTAGATAAAATAAAAAAAACTTACAGATCAAGTGTTGATACTTCTTCAAACAAGTATCTAATGGTTCCAATATTCATCTTTTTTTCTTTATTAATTTTTGCATTAATTAGAAGCCCAATAATTATTTCTCAATCTGGAATAGGAAGTGCAATAATGCTTACAGCTCCATTAATTTTAACAACTTATGCATTAACATTTATAGCAATGGCAGGAAGAGGTGGGGTTGATTTATCCATTGGTCCCTTTATGGGTTTTATAAATGTAAGTAGTATTCAATTGTATGCCGCAGGTTTTTTACAGACACCTATTGGATGGTTTGTTTATGCGATTGCAATGGGTTTAATTTGGCAGCTGTTTTATGCTTTGATTGTTTGTTTTGTAAGAGTATCTCCAATTATTGTTTCGCTAGCAGGATACTTAGCTTTTGCGGGAATCAATATTGTAATTTTGCCAAGACCAGGAGGAATAGCGCCTGATTGGCTTATTCCATGGGGAGAGGGTTTTACAATTTTTAATGAAATATTCCTTCTAATGATTTTAGCAACAATATTGTTTTATATAATTACACATACTGCATTCTGGGGTCATTTAAAATTAATGGGAGCAGATGAAAGAGCTGCATTTACAAGTGGAGTTAAAATTAATTTAGTAAGAATAGTTGCTCATATGATTGCAGGAATTTTTGCAGCATTATCTGCAATATGTTTTACTGCACTTGTTGGTTCTGGAGATCCTTTGCAAGGAACCAAATATACATTGTTGGGTATAACGGCTCTAGTTTTGGGAGGTGCAAGTCTCGCGGGAGGTCGTGGAGGTGCTTTTGGTGCAATTTTAGGTGCCTTAAATTTATATCTTATTAATTACATCTTGGTTACTTTTAAATTTGAAAGACTTCAAAGCTTTGTCTCCGATTTATCTTATGGAGCAGTTTTAGTTATTGCCTTGTTAGTTAGTTTAATTCTTCCTTACGTTACAAGAGTAACAAGAGGTTTATCTGTGATGGTATTTTTTATTCTTATGGCTTTTGCTGGATTGTTTGTTGTAATACATCAAGTATATGATCAGCCAATAGTTGTTGAAAAAGTTGTTGAAGAAGAAAAAGATGATGACAGAAGAGGAGCAAAAATAAGAAAAGTAGATGCAACAGGAAATATTATTGTTGAAGAGGGAGAAGAAGGAACAACTACCGGTACAGGTACTGCAAAAGGTGGCTCTCTTGCAGGACATGGTGTAGTTCAATTTACTGAAACACCAGGGACAATTGTTTTTTATGTAATTCTAGGAATAGCTGGTGCTGCTTTATTGCTTTATTTATTAGCTGCTCATAGGAGTCCTTCAACGATCACTTTTGCAGTTGTTGTGGTTATAATGGTTGCAGGTTTAATTTTTGACCCGGATGATAAAGAAAAAGACTTATTAAAAGAGACAGAGTTAATAACTTTACAATCTAATCAGTCAAGTAGTATTGAAACTTCTGCACCTCAATATTTTAGTTTAGAAAAAATAAATTATTTACCTAATATTTCAGAAGGCGTTCTTATTTCTGGAACTACATACAGTATAATTTATTTAGCTGGAGTAGTATTACTTGCTTCACTTTTGGTAATTACGATGCTACCCCAATTTAATGTTCGAGCAAAATCTACAGCAATGCTTTTTTTTCTTGCAGCGTTATCGTTAATTGTTTTGAAAGGAGTGTCTTATAACAATTTAGCAGAAAGTTCAGATAGTAGCTTTTTCGGTATTCAAGGATATGGCGTAATATTAGTGAGTCTACTTTTGTTTGTTATTACTGCTCCATTTGCTCATTCCAAAATAAAAAACCTAACAAACGTTTATATATTTGGATTTGGTGTACTAGCAATAATTTCTACTTATTTCATAGGAGGAAATACTTTTATCCCTAGTGATACATCAATTTATCAGCCAAGAATAATAAGTGAGTTAAATATTGGTGACCTTTCACAAATTAAATACGAATCTACAAAAAGATTTTTCTACGAGACTGTAAATTCAGGCTATTCACAAGTAGCTTTTAGTATTTTGGCAGTTTTCTTATTGCAATATTTTTTGTTTTTAAACATGGGTCAAAAAGGAAGTTACAAAAGATTTGCTCCATATATGTACATTGTTATCTTCGCAAGTATTTTATGGTCAGCAATATTTTATTCAGTTGGGTACTCATTTTACAAAATTTTAGCTGTTTTTGTTATAGGAATACCACTTACTCCTTTAGTATGGCAATTCATGACAATATACAGGGAAAAAATAGCTAGAGACAATAAATTAAGCCAATGGGAAGAGGTAAAATAACATGAAAAGATCTGCTTTTCTTTTTTTTAAAGGATTAGGATTATTTTTTGCAATCCTATGCGGTATTGGTACTGCTGTACTTGGTTGGTTTGATGGTGCCGACTGGATGAATATTGTTGCATACTCTATAGCAGTAACTGGGTTAATACTGTGGGGATGGTACCATTTTTCTGTAAGATGGATTAACGAAGAATTAAAACAAAATATATTTACTAAAATGCCTAAAGAAGAAGAAAAAGGGCAAGATAGTGAAGATGAAGAAAATTTCTTTATTAAAAATATCAGGGAAAATAAATGGAAAACTATAGCTTTCCTTGGCGCAATTTTAATATTTATATTTGTATCTTTTATCGCAGAAAATTTCTTTTCTGGAAGAACTTTAGTTTCATTTTTAATTTTCCTTGCGTTTGTAATTTTTATGGGGGTTATAAGTAGGTTTATTAAAGGAACCAAAAGCGTTTTTGTTGGTATATCTGTTTTAATTGGATTGTTTATAATTGGATCATTAACAATACCGGGTTTTTTAACATTAATGAATATGAAATCGATGCTAGTTTTTGCTGCATTTCTTGGTTTAGCAACTGTAGGACAAACTTTTGTTGCGATGTTGGGTGGTTTAGATTTATCTATCCCTTTTGTTATTGGGTCTATGAACGTAGCACTAATGTCATTAATTTCTAAGGGAGTTCCGCCATGGCTAGCTTGTGTGGCAATCCTATTACTTGGTGCTTTAATAGGATTGGTAAATGGAATTTTAAGTTTTAGATTACAAGGACAAGCTTTAATTTTAACATTAGGTGTTGGTTTTTTTGTTAAGGGTGGAGTTCAAATACTTGTAGCAATGGGAACTTTTTCAGCTGGTACAGTTTTTGGAGTAGTGCCTCCCTGGATGACTAATTTAGCATCCATGAATGGTAAAACTATAGGTCTTCCCATACCTCCGGTTGTAATTATTTGGATAGTTGCAAGTATAATAATCATTGTTGGTCTACGGTTAACAAAATGGGGAAGACATTTATATGCTTTAGGGGGTAGTAGATTATCTTCTTCAA
Organism: uncultured Pelagibacteraceae bacterium; assembly: GCA_902634485.1. Classification (GTDB taxonomy): domain Bacteria; phylum Pseudomonadota; class Alphaproteobacteria; order Pelagibacterales; family Pelagibacteraceae; genus Pelagibacter. The sequence continues at coordinate 25,673 of CACPKA010000006.1, forward strand.
GACTATCAATCTCTGAAAGAGGTTATTGGATTGGGGCTTATGTTATAAGCGGATTTTTTGCAGCTTTAACGGGAGCACTTCTTCTAGGTTGGAGCGGTGGAGGATTTGTCGGAGCAGGAGATATATATCTATTTACAACAATAGCTGCAGTAGTAATTGGCGGTACTTCATTATTAGGTGGTTATGGAGGATATGGATTAAGTGTGATAGGTGTTTTAATTTTACAAATAATAACAACTGTATTGATTGGATGGGGTTTGAGTTGGGAAGCTCAACAATTTATTCTAGGTTTATTAATTATACCAATGGTAGCGCTTTACGCTAGGTCACCACATATTAGGTCACAAATATAGGAGAAAAAAAATGACAAAAATAAATTGTGATATGGGAGAAAGTTTTGGAATTTATAATGCAGGAAATGATGAACAAATAATGCCTTTAATAGATGTTGCTAACGTTGCATGTGGTTTTCATGCATCAGATCCTAATCATATGAGAAAAACAGTAGAGCTGGCAAAAAAAAATAAAGTAAAAGTAGGAGCTCACCCTTCTTTTCCTGATTTACAAGGTTTTGGAAGAAGAGAAATTAAAATGCCAAAATTAGATTTAAAAAATATGATTATGTATCAAGTCGGCGCTCTTAAAGCTTTTTTAGATGAGTATAATATGCCTTTAAACCATATAAAGCCTCATGGATCTTTATATGTTATGGCTTCAAAAGATGAAGAGATAGCAAGAGCTATTGCCGATGCGGTTGAAACTTTTAATGTAAGTATTTATGGTATGGCAAATACAGTTCATGAGGAGATTTACAAAAAGGAAAGAAAATTAGACTTTATAGCAGAATTTTATGCTGATTTAGATTATGACAAAGATGGAAAACTTGTAATAGCTAAAGGAAAAAACGCAAAATATAGCAGCAAGTTAGCAGTAAAACGTTGTTTAAGAGCCATAAAAGAAAAAAAAGTTAAAAATACAAGTGGTACAGATACAGATGTCGGATGTGATATTATTTGTGTTCATTCAGACACACCCAATGCCGTCGAAATCATAAAAAGTTTAAAAAAAGCTCTTAAAAAATAAATCGAATGAAAAAAATTCTAATTGCGAACCGTGGAGAAATTGCCTGCAGAATTATTGATAGTTGTAAAAAACTTAATTTTCATTCAATTGCTGTTTATTCTGATGTAGATAAAAACAGTAAACATGTAAGAAAAGCCGACGAGTCAATTTACATAGGAGGTTCAAAAGCGCAAGATAGTTATTTATCTATAGATAAAATAATTGAAGCTGCAAAAAAAGTAAAAGCTGATGCTATCCATCCTGGCTATGGTTTTCTTGCTGAAAATGATAAGTTTGCAGAAAAAATAATTGAAGCTGGAATTGTTTGGATAGGGCCCAAACCTAATACTATTGTTTCTATGGGAAACAAAGATATAGCCAGAGATTTAGCTCTAAAAAGCAATTTGCCTATTTGCCCAGGTTTAAATAATAAAGATTTAGAAAGAGAAGATTTAGAAAAAAAATGTAATGAAATTGGTTTTCCAATTCTGGTTAAAGCAAGTGCTGGTGGTGGTGGAATAGGAATGCAAATAGTAAATAATTATAGCGAGTTAGTTAAGTCAGTAGAAAAAACAAAAAATTTAGCTAAAAAAGCTTTTGGCAATAGTGATGTTTTTTTGGAAAAATTTATAAAAAATGCTAGGCATGTAGAAATACAAATATTTGGTTTTGGTGAAAAAAAAGCCGTACATTTTTATGAAAGAGATTGTTCAATACAAAGAAGATTTCAAAAAATTATAGAAGAAAGCCCAGCTCCTAAAGTAGAGTCAGATATTATTAAAAAAATGTTAGAGAATGCAGTAAACTTTGCAAGCAATCAAAATTACGAAGGTGCTGGAACTATAGAATTCATTTATGATGTAGATGAAAAAAAATTCTATTTTTTAGAGATGAATACAAGAATTCAAGTAGAACACCCAGTAACAGAGGCTATAACAAATTCAGATTTAGTTGAAATGCAAATTAAATTTGCACTAGGTATTGATATTGATTTGATAGATCAAAATAAAATTAGTCGAAATGGACATGCTATTGAATGTAGATTATACGCAGAAGATCCAACAAAAAATTTTCTTCCTTCACCTGGAAAAATTTCGAAACTAAAAATCCCAAATGTAGGTTTGACAAATATTAGATTGGATATTGGTATTGATGAGGGAGATGAAATATCTTTTTATTATGATCCAATGATAGCAAAAATTATTTCTAAAGGATCTAATAGAAATGAAAGTATTACTAATATGATAAATTTTTTAAATGATTTTAAAATTGAAGGAATTAATACCAATAAAAATTTTCTAATTTCAGTACTTCAAAACAAAACTTTCATGGATGCTAATTTTAATACAAAATTTATTGAAAATAATTTAGATTCATTTCTTGAGAAAAAAGACGATATTTTAGTAAAAAAACCTCAAAATTCAGCTAATACTAAACAAGAGTATAGTGGCAAAGATTTAAAAGCTTTTGAAAAAATTATTGCAAAGACTCCTAAAAGTAAAAATGGTCAAGGCTATACTACAAAAGATTTAAAAGCATTTGATAATATTGTTTCTTCACAAAATAAAAAAACTCAAACTGAAATAAAAACGGAAGTAAAAAATGTTGTAGGTAAAATCTATGACACTCCTAAATTTTTACCTGCTGGTGATAAATATATGCTTATTGAATTTGGGAATGTTATGAACCTAGAGTTAAATTTCACTGCTCAAAACTTGGCTAAAGCAATCAAAGACCATAAGGTTAAAGGTGTATATGAAACATCGCCATGTTTTGCATCAATGATAGTGCATTATGAACCACAAGAAATAAAATTTAATGATTTAAAAAATGAATTACAATCTTTAATTGGGTCTTTAGGACCATCAGATGAAATAGAAATAAATAGCAGAATTTTTTCATTTCCCACTGTTTATTTAGACAAGTGGACTAAAGAATGTATTGAAGATTATTCTGATAAAATTGCTAAAAAAAAACCTGACCCAGAACTTATTACTGAATTAAATAATCTTGAAAACATCGACCAATTTGTAAGAGTTCATTCGAGCACAGAATACTGGGTAGCTGCAATAGGTTTCTGGCCTGGTCTCCCTTTTATGATGGCGCTCGATCCAAGATGCAAATTAACAGTACCAAAATATAATCCTCCAAGAACATGGACGCCAAAAGGTAGTGTTGGAATGGGAGGGGCTTCTACTTGTATTTATCCCGATAGATTACCTGGTGGATATCAAATTTTTGGAATTATTCCTGTTCCAATTTGGGATACAAAAAAAAGTTTTCCAGTATTTGAAAATAATATATGCCTCTTTCAACCAGGAGATAGAGTAAAATTTATTCCTACCACTTATGAAGAATTTGATCACGTATCAAAAAAAATAGAAGATGGAACTTACGACTATAATATAGTTGAATATCAAAAATTTTCAGTAAAAAATTATAAAAATTGGTTAAAAAATATTGACCAATCAAAAAGATTTTAAAATTATGGTACAAGTAATTAAAAAAGGTTTGGAAACTTCGATACAAGATTATCCAGGAAGGATTGGAACTTTAAATCAAGGATTTCCTTCTTCTGGACCAATGGACAGTTGGTCTTTCAGACTTGCAAATGTTTTAGTTGAGAATGAGCCAGGTGCGGCTGCTTTAGAATGTCAATTTATGGGACCTACTCTAAAGTTTAATAGCGATAGAGTTATTGCAATAACTGGTGCTGACATGTCTCCCAAGATAAATGGAAAACGAGTCCCTTTATGGGAAAGTTTAGAAGTTAAAAAAGATCAAATTTTAGAAATGACTTTTGCAACCATTGGAGCTAGATCCTATATCGCTTTTGCGGGAGGAATAAATAGTAAACCTTGGTTGAGCTCTAAATCAACTTTTCATAAAGCTGGAGTTGGTGGAATAAATGGAAAAGCAATTCAAAATGGCCAAGTTATTCCATTGAATAAATCTAAGTCATTCGCAGGAAGAAAAATTAAAAAAAATTCTATACCAAACTTCTCTACAAATAAAAAATGGTCTGTAGAAGTTGTTAAAGGTCCCAACGATGATTGGGTTGATGATAAAGGACATAGAATGTTTTTAAATTCTGATTGGAAACTTCAGTCTAAAAGTGACAGAACTGGATATAGATTAGACGGCCCTAAATGGACTTTTGCCGAAAAAGCAACTAATAAAGGCTTGGAACATGGAACATTTCCCTCAAATATTATAGATCAAGGATATCCCGCTGGCGCAATTAATTTGGCAGGACAAACGCCAATTATATTAGTTAACGATGGTCCAACTATGGGAGGATTTATTGTTCCTTATACAGTTCCCTCGGCATCTTTTTGGAAGCTTGGTCAAGCTAAACCAGGTGATACTTTGAATTTTGAAGAAATTTCAGTTGAAAAAGCTCAAAGATTAAGAGCCGAACAAATTATCACTTGCAGTGAAGCAAGTCTAGAAACTTACAAAAAAGAAAAAATAACAATTCTTGAAAAGCAATATAAAAAAATTGATCATATTAAAGTAATAGATTTTGATAAAGAAAAAATGAATGAAAAAATTAGAAATAGAATAATAGAAAAAAAAGGAATGAAAAATATTAAAATTCGCTTTTTTAATTAAAGATTTAAAAAAAAATATGACTACTGAAGTTAAAACAACTGTACCAGGCAACATGTGGAAAGTGTTAGTTAAAGAGGGAGATATGGTTAAAAAAGGAGACCCTTTATTTATTATGGAAGTTATGAAAACTGAAGTTCATCATGACTCTCCGGTTGATGGAAAAGTAATTAAGGTTAATGTAGTAAATGATCAAGAAGGTATTGATCCGGATACTGTAGCTATCGTAATTGAATAATGAATAAAAAAAAAGAAACCTCATATTTAAAAATAATAAAAGATCTTTCTGAAGATATAGGAATCCCAAAAGAAGAAACTAAAAGTTTAGTTGATGTTGCCATGTCATCTATTGATCCTAGAGATGTGAATTATGAGCAATTAAAAAAAGAAATTTTAACTTTTCTAGTCATAAACATTTTTTTTCTTATTTGTAAATTGTAATTTTTTATGAAAGAAAAAATAATCTTGTATAATGGACCAAGTTCACCATTTGGAAGAAAAACTAAAGTAACTTCTTTAATACAAGAAATTAAACTAGATGAAAAAATTATAAATGTTTATGAGGCAGATTTTTTGGACAAACATAATCCTATCAGAAAAATACCTACTTTAGTAGTTAATGGATTTTGTATAATAGATAGTGATAATATTTGTCTTTACCTAGATTCAATTTCAAAAAAAAATACTTTATTTCCAAAAGAAAACTATTGGGAAATAATGTCAAATACTTCTATTGCAAATGGATTAATGGAGTCTGTTTTGGAAAGGCGTATGGAAACAATCAGGCAAGATAATGAAAAAAGTTTAAATTTTATTAAAAAACAAGAAATAAGAATTACAAGAACAATAGAATGGTTAGAAAATAATTGGAAAAATTATAACAAAAATTATTTAACTATGGATCAAGTTGCGATAGCTTGTGCTTTAGATTACACAATTTTTAGATTTAACAATAACTGGAAGAAAGATTGCCCAAAACTTACAAATTGGTTTGAAGATTTTATAAATAATGAATTTATGAAATCTACGTCACCTAGTGAAAAATAAAATAAAAATTATTTATTAATATATCTAGTAATAGATGGAATAAGAACTACTGCTAAACCGATTTTAAAAAATTCACTTGGAATAAAAGGATATAATCCTCCCGCTAGCGCTTTATCGTATCCAATAATTGATCCTAAATACCCAACTCCAAATAAAAAAATAATAAAAGTTCCAATTGATAGAGATAACAAACTTTTAAAATACGACTGGTTGTAACCAAGTTCTGAGAATAAACCTATAACACCAGCTGCAATCGTCATACCATAAAGGTAACCTGCTGTAGGACCGGTTAAATATAGTAGACCACCACCTTTTGCAAATACTGGCAAACCTAGAGCACCTTGAAAGAGATAAAAAACTAATGTAGCAAAAGCCATTTTCCAACCGTAAGCCATTCCAATAATAAATACTACGAAAGTTTGCATTGTCATTGGCACAGGCCAAAACGGAACTTGAACTTTTGAAGAAAGTGCTAAGATTAAAGTACCAAAAAATATTAAGGCAATATTTTTTAAGTAAATATTGATTTTATAGTTTGATAAAAGTGAATCAGCTAATGAACTATTATTTTTCATACCTAGTTACTAGTAAAACATAGTTTTAAAAAAAATAAAACATATTTAATCGTAGTAAAACATAGGGGCTTTTTTCCAATCCTGCCAAGTAACAGGGTCATGGCCCCAAACAACTTTTGCATCATATTCTTTTGCAACTCTTCTTAACTTTTTAACTGAGTCAGCAGCATCAGAAGAGGAAGCTACAAGACCAGGTAAGCACTTATCGCACCAATGATCACCAGTATAACAAGCATCACCAGTAAACAACATGTGACCAGTCTTTGGAAGATTAACCAATACTGATTGATGGCCTGGAGTATGACCTGGAGTAAATATTACTTTTATAACTCCATCACCAAAAACATCATAAAAATCTGTTTTTCTACCTTGTAAAAATTTCCACCGAATATTTGGTTTATCAAAGTCTGCTCTAATGTAAGCGGGTTGTGAAAACCAATCAGGATTAAATGCATAATCATATTCCAACTTTTGAGTGATATGTGTTGCATTTGGAAAATGTCCGATAGCACCTGAATGATCTAAATGAAGATGGGTTTGTATAACATATTTTACATCTTCTGGATTAGTATTGACACTTTTTACCATATCTTTACACCATTCTGACACTTTCATTACTGGATCATAAGCTTCAACAACAGATCCCCAATGTTTATGTTTGTCTAATGCAGCTTCAATTGGCATTCCTCCATCAATAATAACATCACCTTCTGGATGTTTTATTAAAAACCATGGAACAGGAATTTCGTAAGGTTCTTCGCCTTGGTTCATCTTTATAAATTTTAATTTTGTTTTAATTGAGCCAGTTTGAAACATATATAATTTAATACCTGTATTAAATTTTGTAGTATTTTCAAAAATATCTTTTTCTTTCATAATATTATCCTACCAAGCAGACTGGTAAATGTTAAGTGCGTCTTTTACTGTTAATTCTCTTGGATTGTTAACTAATAACCTTGTTTGTTTCATTGCATCTTGTGCCATTTTTTCACAGGCATCTTTTGGTATATTAACCTCTCTTAGTTTTTGAGGTAAGCCTAATCTTTTTGATAAATTTTCTAACTTGTCAATAAATTCTGCACAAACTGCTTGTGCACCCTTGTTTGTGTCTAAGTCAGGAAAAACAAACTGAGAAAGCTCAGCATAATCACTTGCTGTTTTTGAATCTACGCTATTAAATCTAAGTACATAAGGCAAAACTAATGAATTTGAAAGTCCGTGTGATACGTGAAAAGTTCCTCCAATAGGATAAGCAAGAGCGTGGACTGCTGCCACGGGAGAGTTTGCAAAAGATTTTCCTGCTAGCATAGCGCCAATAAGCATGTTTCCTCTAGCTTCTACATTTGAACCTTCAAATACTGCTTTTTCTATTGAGCTTCCAAGTAATTTTAAAGCTTCAATAGCTAACATTTTTGAAATAGGATTATTATTTTTATTTGCAGATGTATACCCTTCAATTGCATGAACCATTGCATCAATACCAGTTGCAGCTGTTGTATTTGCTGGAAGTCCAAGAGTTAAATCTGGATCTAGAATGGCTAAATCGGGTAATATTAATGATGAAGAAACTCCTTTTTTTTCTTCTTCTCCTACAGTTATAATTGATACCGGGGTAACCTCAGACCCAGTTCCAGCAGTAGTTGGAATTAATGCTAAAGGTAAACGTGGACCTTTCGCATTTGCCACTCCCCAAGCTTGTTCTAAATCTTCATTAGAACCAAGAATTAAAGCTGCTAACTTAGCTACATCCATTGATGATCCTCCACCAAAACCAATAACTCCTGTTGCTTTAATTTTTTTTCCAATCTCTATAGCTTTCAAAAGAGTTTTTTTAGATGGGTCAGCCTCTACTTCATCAAAAACTTCTACAGTACCTAATTTCTTTAATTCTTTTAATGTTGATTCAGTTAATCCTAGTGACATTAAACCTTTATCAGTTACGAAAAGTATACATTCACCAAGTTTATTTGATATATCTTTACAAGCTTCTTTAGCCTGTCCACTACCGAAACGAAGCCCTGGAGTTGTATTAAATTGAAAAGAATTTAAAGTCATAATTAATTATACAAAATAAACATAAAACACTATTGAGAATATTGCCATTCCTATAAGTATTAAGATCCATCCATATCCAGTTCCAACCTTATCTATGTAGTTAACTTCACCTTGAACCTCGTCTGGTTTTTTATATAGATCGTTTGCTTGAATAGGTTTGTTTGGCAAAGTTGATAAATCCATTTTATTTGACAAAAACCAAATTAATCCTATTCCAAAAAACCACCATATAAGCTGATAACCCCAAATAGATGGTATTTTTAATATCCAAGCATCATAACCAGCGCCAGGATCTCCAAAAAAATTATTACCTAAAACTTGACCAGGACCGACTCCGAAGAATAGCCAAATTAAAGCAATAACATAAGCAAAAGATCTTAATTTAGTTCTGCTAGGATGTAGTCCCATATGGTCATTCAAAAAATTATGAAACTTTTCTCTGTGAGATCTATAAAGATCCATTTTTGTAATGCTTGAAAAAGCAGAAATAGAAAAGCAAATAAATACATTAAATATTAAACCCCATACTCCTGAATGTATTGTTAAGGGCCACCTGCCCCAAGGCAATCTATTGCCAGTGATTTGTTGACCAATAGTTTCTGTTAAAATTACAATAATAATCCCAATTATCAATCCAAAGAGCGCAGCACCTCTTGTAATCCAAGGAAACCAAACTAATCCCAATAGAACGATAATAAATTGAAAAGCTATGGATATTGATATTCCGCTAAATATAATCATAGCTGGCTTTGCAAAAGTAGCTAAATAGAGAGATGCTAAAAAAATTAATAACATTATAATTCTAGCTGTAGCAAGTTCCTTTTCCCATGTTATGTTTTTATTAACATAAGCTTTGTACAAATCTCTAGTAACAATACTTCCTGAGGTCATTAGTAAGGCTGCAGCAGTCGATTGGAGTGCAGCAATCAAACCAACAGCTAACAAGCCAGTTAACCAAAGTGCATGTTTATCCATTAAATTTATAATATGGTAGATAATTAAGGTGTGGTCATTACTTGAAATCTCAGGAAGTAAATTGCTAATTGCTAAACCACTATTATTAATTTCTGCATTTGCACCCAATAAACTTGCTCCAATTCCTTGATAAGTCGTAAAAACAAATAAAAGCAAACCTATTACTACTGCGGATCCCCACACCTGGTAATATGAAAAAACTTTGGGGTGTTTTGCAGAATAACTCCACATAGAGAATGAAGGAGATAATATTATACCCATAAAGGATATGGTAAAAGTAAAGATCATCATTGCTGTCCATGGACCACCTGTAGCTTCATTTTTACCTAATCCAGCAACCCACTGTATTACACCTGGTAATGCAAAGTAACCATTATAATCACCACCTCCATAACCATTAGTGTTTCCCCATAAGCTAATTTTTGTGGATGCTACCTTTGATAAAGCTTTGCCAAATAATTCAAAATTACCAATAAATGAGTAAGTAATTAATCCTAAAATAATTATAGTTAAAAAATAAAGCCAGGATTGAACAACACCAACACTCGCTATAGATTTAAATCCACCTCTTGTTACATAAAATAAAACAATGATAGAAATAACCCACATTCCTAATTCTCTTGAAACATATCCTTCTGACAATACATTCACTAAATAACCAGTTGCTCCAAAAAAAACTGCTAAAAGAGGTATTGAAATAAAAAAAGTTACTAATACAGAAATCACTCTAATTGAATCGCTTTTGTAATAATCATAATACATTTCACCTGGAGTGATATATCCAAATTTTTTACTCAACATCCATTGACGTTTAAAAAAAAATATACTTCCTAGAGGAACTGTAATTGCAATAAAAGCCGTACCTACATATTGAAAACCATCATGAAAAGTAAGACTTGTTTGGGAAATAACAGTTAATCCAGCAAATGTAGCAGCCGTCGCTGCAAAGAAAAAAACCCAGGAAGAAATGTTTCTATTAGCTAAATAATAATTTTCAGGATTTTCAGAATTATACTTTGAGCCTCTTACACCCCAAAAAAAACAATAGGCAGCATACAATAATATAAAAATGAATAACCAAAGAGATTTTTCGGACATTTAATCCTTCCAAATCTTAAGTGCAACGCCTTGGAGCTGACTCTCCCCGCTCTTTTTTTAGTCTTTCAGCTTCTTTTTGCGCTTCTTTAATTGAATTAAAAGCTTTATCCTCAAAAATAATAAAGGGTTTTGCTCTATCAGCATTAAGTTGAGCAACACACCATTCTTTATTTGGTTTTGTACACATTACCATGTAAGCCCCAGGAATAGGCCCATATTTTCTATTATTTAAAGTAAAAAGACTTTTAGCCAGTTCATTTAGTTTATCCTCATCTAAATTTCCCAAAGCATTTTTTTCTAATTCATTCAAAGGTGTAACATTATCAGATCCTAACACACTTTTGCCACCTGTTCCTTCTGGTCTTGTAAATTGAGGCTTATTCATTAAGGAAGTGGACCCTCCTTTAAAAATCCTCTAATTGCATTTTCTAAAATTTTAGAAACATTATTATTGTAATTATTGTAAGACAAACTTCCACACCAAGAAAGAGATCCAGGCGCAAATAAAGCTCCATTATTTGGAGTTTTATAATAAATCATATCTGCTCTGACCATTGGGTTTTCAGTACCTCCACCATAATAACCTCTTACAGTAAAATGAATTTCTTCATTAACTTGCATCATTAAATTTGTATGATTTTCTGATCTTGCTAGCAAATAAGCATTATGAGGTGTTCCAAATTCTAAATCATATCTATCAAGCTCAAGTCCTGCAGCACCTCCCCCTACTAAACCAAAATCTCCAATAACTTCGTCTTCACCGACTCCTTCAAAAATCCATGAACATTCTGGTCTTTTGCTATCAGGTTCTCGTTTATAATATGATGAAACATCAAATCCATAAGCTGTAAAAGTTAAACCACAAACCTTAGAAGGAATTCTTCCCCTTGCTCTCCACATTCCTCCGTATTTTCCATCAAAAGCATTATTGTATTCTCCAGGGTTTGCTGTCCAAGCTCTAGTTCCGGCCTCACCTTTTCTTACCTCAATAATGTTTGGATTGTCTGGATGATATTCACTAATCCAATAAAAACCATCTGAGCCTAAATATATCCATCTTCCTCCATTAAGTTGGTAAGACTCGTAGGCAGCTAACATTTTTTCTGAACTATATTCTGGATGCGAACCAGTTAAAACACATCTATAACGATTTAACATATCAACACCTTCTATATGTAAATCTTCATCTGTCACAACATCAAAGTCTAAATTTTTTTCTTCCAACCAGTCAGTTAAATGAAGGTCGGCATTTAATTGCCATAAAGAAGGTGACAACCAGTGTCTATATTTTGGTCTCATATTAAGAATTGGTCTTAATCTTGATGAGATCGCAACTCCACTACCGTCAGAATGTTGGGAATAAGTTGATAGTCCATATTCTCTATGTTCATTTAGGTATAGATCTGATGCAGACATTACTGGAACTTTTCCTGCTAACAATTGTGCAACTACAGAATTTGTTCCCAGGTTATCGTTCGAATAAGCCATATAGCTGTTTGAAGGTAATACAAATAAAAGTTTTGAAGTAGTTTTTCCTTTTGGTGGTTTAATAACAAATGGAATAAAATCTTCTGTTTCGGAAGAATCCTCACCGTTAATTCTTAACCTAGCAGCATATACACCGCTTTTAATTATATCAGGAACTTCATACGTGAAATCAACTTCCCATCTTGCATCGTCAATATCGTCATCATGAAAATGAATTGCTCCATACTCTTCTGGTTTATGATGAAAAACCATTTCATCAGCAGTCCAGTTATAACCAGTCATACCTCTGCATGGTAAGTTAATTATAAAGCCGTTTAGATGATTTGAAGTGGTATCTATAATATATGTCGAAGCAATATTTGTGGTTATGTTAGCATGAAAATCCCATGCTCCTATTACCGCTGATCTTAAATCAGATGGGCATCCACTATATCCTCTAGCTAAAGATTCAATTTCTGATTTTGATAAAGCCTTTTTACTTAATCTTGGTCTATCAATCTTGCCATTATAAGTTAAAGTTTGTTCGGGTAGCTCCACAGGTTCTATTGCTTCTTTATAATGAGCTCCTTGAACATGTCTTCCGGAACGATTGTTAAGAGTACATGCTGCCATTAAAAAAGGAGCATCATTAGCTCTTGGTTTTAAGTTATTTGTTGTTTCAACAAATGATGTAGTTTCATCAGCCGGATGAAGTAGAGACATACCCAATCCACCATTCGTTGGTGTTACACATGGCTCTTGATATAATTTAACTTTACCAGTTTCAGCATCATAACTCGCAGCAACCAAATACCAAACTTTTCTCATTAATTTTTTTTCACTTGATAAATTCATTGCTTGCCCTGCGCCATCACCTATCATTACTGAAAGACATCCATTTTCATCTACAAAAAGACCATAGCCACTTTTTGTTTTATCATTCCACTTAGTTAAAATACCTTGTCTTCCTTTATCTGGTGTTGTGGGAAATATATATGCTTGCAATGTAAAGCTTGTTGTATTTAATCTATCATCTTGAGGTATAACAACATAAGATCCGCCATGAATTCTTTGATTTCTTCCTTGGTATGTTTTGTTACACTGCGCTCCAATTTCTTCTTCTTTATATCCTGGCCCCTCAGGATTTGTATCTCCATGGATTAATCTTACAATTTGAACATCGTAATCTTCGTTTTTTTCTGCATTAACATAAAATTTAACTTTCTCTCCTGGGAAAGCTGAGTATTTATCGCTATATCCTGTAATTCTTAACATTCCGATCTCTCATAAATTTTAATCATTCGGCATATCTTTCTAAAAGATCTACTACTCGTTTTAAAAAAATAGCATGCTCCGCTGCTTCTTCTGAAGAAAAAGACTCATCTAAGATTTCAACTGGCTCACCTCTAACTCCTGTCACAATACCTATTCTATAATCTTCAAAATCTTTTTTACATACTGTTACATATTTTTTTATATGCATTGGTTGTCTTCTAAGTTTATCCAAAACAATCTGAAGTTCTTTACTATGCTCTACCATTGGTTGACCTTTATGTGGTTGAGCAGCTTTGCCTACAGGACAAGCTCTGTGCTCTTCAATCAATTTATTTCTCATTTTTTCATCTTTTAATAAGGGTAATACATATTTTCTTGTAATAAAATCATCTGTACTCGTATGTCCTTGATTTAATTGAACTCCAGTTTTATCTTTTGTCATAAATTATTTGTTAGTCCTTTCTTGAATTATTTTCAAAGCTTCAATTAAATAAACTCTAAACAGTTCATGATTTTCACTCATTGGGAAATGGCCTATGTCGGGCATTTCAATGTATACTCCACCTTTAATTTGTCTTGCTGTATTCTCTGTGGCTTCTGGTGGTGTAAGATAATCATAAGTTCCAGTTAGCATAATCACAGGGCATTTATGTCCATCAATATTTTTTAATTCTTTCCTTAGATCGTGATCAACAGAATAAAAATATAGATCACCTTTAAATGCTTCGGAGCCTTGAGTATAATAATGCCATGTTAACCATCTATCTTTTTCAGGAGATTGTGGTGCCATCAAATCCCATGTTCCACTTGCGCATACTTGAGCAGCATTTGCATGAGGGTGTCTCCACCAATCTAAATAAAAACCGGGGGCATAATCGGCAGCTTCAACAGGTATTACAGCTCTAAACTTATTTGGATGGCGTAGGGCTAATTGCAATGCAACGTTTCCTCCAAAGGATGAGCCCATAAAAATAGGTTTTTGTAAACCTAAGGCATCACATAATTTTACTATAAAATTACAATAGTGTTCTGCTTTTAATTTATATTCTTCTTTCCACCATTCTTTATTGTGTGGAGGATCTGATTTTCCATGTCTTGGAAGATCATAAGCAATAACATTATAATCTTTAGTAATTTCTGGATCTTCAAGCAAACCTCTCCATTGATGATTGTGACATCCGGCCGTATGCTGACAAATTAAAGGAATACCTTTTCCATTTTGAAGATAGAAAACTTTGTATTCGCAATCATCAACCTCGATAGTAACATAACGACCTACAACATCATGATGTTTTACCATTTTAATACTCCCTCTAATTTAAATTTTTTCATTAAACTGGTACTCCTGTTTTCCTTAATAGTTCAAACTGAACTGTAAAATTTCTTAGATTTTTCATTAAAACCAAATGATTGCCTTCAATTTTTAAATCCTTGAGAAAGCTTGCGGACCATATACCGTGATACATTGGTTTTGGCACAGGCTGTCCGAATTCTCTCCAAGTTTTCGCTGATGCTCTCAAAGCAAAATCGTATGGGTCTAATGGCGAAGGACTCGTATTTATATTTTTTACCTTGCCGTCGTGCATTTCAATAATTACTTTTGCGTTTTCCATATCAAACATAAATGTACAAGTATAATATTTAGCCATAGCCTTAATAGTGTCATCACTATTAGTTGCATCCTCATATTTTTTTGCCCAATTATCTAAACCACTACTCATAATATTTTACTTTCGTTACTTAGAACCTTTAGTTCCTTTAGCTGGATTGTTATCGAAGTTCATATGATAATCTTTTTTCGGATTCTCATAATCACCAAGTATATTTCTGATATTGCTTATTTCTCCGGGATTCATTCCAATTTCTTTAAGCAAACTATCTAGAAATGGCTGGTGTGCTCTATAACGTAATGCTGAACTAACTACGTTATCAGCAAGGTTTCCACTTCTTCCAGATCCTCCAACGGCCGAGGCTTCTCCGCCGCCGCCTGAACCAGAGGTTCCACTAAATCCAGGTAAACCATTAACATCAACAATTTTAATATCCCCGATGTTAGCCATTGGTTTAACGCTTTCTCTAATGATTGCTTCAATTTTTTCAGCAAGTTTTAATCTTAAGGCACTTCTTCTGCTTGCATCACTTCTTAAATTCTCTGCAGCATTCAATGCCTCTTTGCCAGCGGCATCTATTTCATATCTTAGTTTTGCTGCCATAGATGCAAATCTATCTTGTTCTGCTTTAGATGCAGCGCTTATAACATCTACTTTCTTAATACCTTGGGCTTTTTCTACGTATCTTGCTGAGTTAGCTTTTTCTTCAGCTTCAACTGCTTTTGCCCTTGTAGATTCTTCTTCAGCTTTAGATTTTAAGACTTGTTTTGATTTATTTATAATTTCAAGATTTTTTTGATGCTCTTCTATACTTAATCTCTTAACTTTTTCTATATCTAAAAGTCTTACTTCTCGCTCAGATTCAATTCTGTGCGAGTCTATATTTTTTTGTTGAGCTATCTTCGCATTTTTAATTTCTTGTTCAGAAATTATTTGTGCTTCCTCAGCATCTTTTTGTCTTTCAGATTGTTCTTTAATTATAACAGCTTTTTCTTGCGCACGCTTTGTATCAACTAGTCTTTGTTTTTCTAGTCTTGCATACTCACTTTCCTTGTCTAAATTTAAAATCTTAACTTCAGTTTCTAAATCTTTTTGTCTTATTTCGTATGCTGCATTTTTTTCCAGCTCATTCTGTTCTTTTCTACGTTTTTCAATTTCTTCAATTAATCTAGTTTCTGTTAATTTCTTTTCAACTTCGATAACCTGATTTTGAGAAATTCTTGCAACTTCAATCTGCTCTTGACTTCTTATTTCTGCTTCTTCTGCTTCACGTTCTTTTTCTGCTTTTTGTTTTACAGTTTCAGTTCTTTCGTTTGCTTTTTGAATAGCTATTTCTCTTTCTTGTTGATATCTAGAAAACTCTTCGTTCTTTTTTATTTCTAATTCTTTTTGAACTGTTTCTAAGTTTTTATTTTCTATTGAAATTTTCGTATCCTGCGTAATATCATTTCTTTTTTTCTTTCTTGACTCAATTTGTTCTGTCAATTGTGTCAAGCCCTGGGAGTCGAAAGTATTAGCTGGATTGAACTGTTCAATAGGAGTTTGATCTAAGGATATAATTGAAACAGTTTCCAATGCTAGTCCTGTATGACCAATAGATGCATCTGCAATTTTTGTAACTTCTTTTACAAATTGTCCTCTATTTTCTTGAATTTCGTCTAGAGTCATTTTTGCTGCTACTTCCCCTAGTGCATCTGCAAATCTTCCCTGGACAACCTCTCTTAAATGTTCCGGGTCAAGAGTTCTATTACCTAAAGTTTGTGCTGCGGTTGATACAGCTCTTTCGTCCGGTGGAACTTTTGTAAAAAACTCTGTTACTAGCTCTGCTCTCATTCGATCTTTTGTTATAAGGGATTTATCTCCACTTCTTTTTATAGTTAAGCTTAAAGTACGCATGCCTACTTGAGTAATGTTATGAATTATAGGTAAAACAAAAGCTCCTCCTGATATGACAACTTTCTCTCCTAGCATTCCAGTACGCACAAACGAAACTTCTTTTGATGATCTTCTGTATAGCCAGTGCAATAAATAAACTATAATTGCTATTGCTAGTGCCAGTAAAATTATTGCTGCTATTATATCTGCTCCTCTAGTCATAAATTATCCCTCCTAAATTTAAGCCCCTTTCTTAGTATCTTGCAGAGCCGCACTATAAATTATCATTCCAAAGATAATTTTATTTAATACGTCTGCTAAATTATAAATTATATTTAAACTGTTAATATTTGCTCCCCCAGCCAAATGCTCAATAAAATACCCTATATGATAAATTGAAAAACCAATCGTAATGATCAATCTATTTGCAAAAAATGCCATTTGAACATTTTCATTACCGCATGATGCATTTTTTCTACCAGTATCACCCATATAAAGTTCGCCAATAATATAAAGCCAACCAACTATACCTACTAGGAAACCTAAGGTAACACTCATGTAACCATAAGCTCCTAGCAACTGAGCTATTACCCAAACTAGGGTTCCTACTAGCAAACGCCAAAACATTCCTCTCTTAACGTCAGTAACTGACTTAAGCATCACATAAAAAGTCAGTATTGTAAGAGGAAAGGTCAAGATCCAATCTATATACCTCAGTGCTGTAGGCGCTTGTCCATTTAAAACCCACAAATTTTTTGCATAGAAGTAATGTATTGAAGACATTAGAGCTATAACACCCACAAGATTCATGGCCGTACCCCATCTGTTCGAAAGACGGCCTCTTTCTAGGAAGAAAAATATTGCTGCACCTATCATTGCGACAGAAATTAACCAAAAAGATCCTCCAACAACGTCTTGTGGTAGCAATAATTTATTCATTAGCCCTCATCAGTCCCTTTTTTTAAAATTATTCTAAATAATTTTGATATTTAATGTCAGATCTTCTCACAAATCAATATTAAATAATTTGATTTTTTATATATATATATTTTAGAAGTAGATTTTTCATAAAAGTAATTTTTATTTTGAAAAATAAGATTATATAAAAATACAATCTCAGATAGATTTTTTTTATAATTTCAATTCTTACTAGAAATTTTTAATAAATTAATTAACTAAAAAAATCAAAAAATATAGACTTGTAAACTGATTATAATTCTAGATTTTCATTTCGTTGAACATTTTTTAATTATATTATGTATCAATGCTGTCCAAAGTAATAACCATATCGCAACAAAAAGGTGGTAGTGGAAAAACAACTCTAGCTGTCCATTTAGCTCTTGCTTTTATAAAATATCATAATTTAAAGGTAGCCGTTATCGATACTGATCCCCAAGGAAGCTTGGGTAAATGGTTTATGATAAGAACAGAAAAAAAAGTTTCAAACGAAAATTTGACTTTTAAGACTGCAAGTTTATGGGGAGCTCAATACGAGTCTAAAGCATTAAAAAAAGATCATGATATTGTAATAATAGATACTCCTCCAAAAATTGAGTCTGATGCGCGTCCATCAATTGAATCTGCGGACTTAGTTTTAATTCCAGTCGCAGCTTCTCATGTTGATTTTTGGGCAACAGGTGCCATAGTTGAAATAGCAAAAAAAGCAAATAAAAAAATTTTAATTCAAATTAATAGATCAAGTCAAAGATCTAAACTCATAAGTAAAACAAATGAATTTATTAAAAGTTTAAACCTTTCGGCAACGAAAACAATAATTGGAAATCGTCAAATTTTTGCTGCTTCTATGGGAGAGGGTAAAACAGCTGTTGAAAAACAAAAAAAAAGTAGCGCAGTAGAAGAAATTAAAAAACTTTCAGAACAAATTCTTTCAGAAGTAGAATAATAATGTCTTTTTTGCTAACAAATAAAAAAATAATCAAAGAGTGGACTGATTACAATAATCATATGAATTTGTCTTACTATATTTTAGTATTTGATAAGGGTGCTGAAGTGTTTTTATCAAAATTTCAAATGGGAGAACATTCCGCTAAAACTACAAAAAAAAGCACAATGGTTGTAGAAACACACACTACTTACAATAATGAAGTTAAAGAAGGTGAAGAAGTTAATGTTTTTCTTTCACATTTTGATCACGACAAAAAAAGACTTCACTATAAATTAGAAATGTATGAAAAAAATAAGAATATATTAGCCGCAACTACAGAAGTTTTATCTCTGTATATAGACCTAAATTTAAGAAAAGTTTCAGAGTTTGAAGATGAAAAGGTCAATATTATGGACGATTTTATAAGTAAATATAAAAAAAAATTTAAATCAGATAATTTACATTTTTCAAATAAATTAAAAAAATAACTAGTCAATAAATTAAATTTATGTCAAAAATATACCTCAGAATTAATGTTTAAATATGGAAATTAAATTATTATCAGGAGCTTTGGGAGCTGAAATTAGTGGAATTGATTTAAAAGATACCTCAGAAAAAAATTTTAAAATAATTAATAATTTGCTTTTAGAACATAAAGTTATATTTTTTAGAAATCAACCAATTACTTCCGAAGAACAAATTGCATTAGCAGAAAAATTTGGTCCTTTAGAAACTCATGCTTATGTTAAAGGTTTAGAAACTCACCCAGAAATAGTCAGAATAATAAAAGCCGAAGATGAACAAAACCAGTGGGGCGAAAATTGGCATAGCGATGTTAGTTACAATACAAAACCTACAAAAGCTGTAATACTAAAATCATTAAAAATACCACCTGTAGGTGGTGATACCTGTTTTTCAAACATGGAACTTGCTTGGGAAACTTTAGATGAAGATATAAAAAGTAAAATTAAAAATAAAAAAGCAGTACATAGTTCATTGGGAGCAGAATTTTTTTTAGATAGTTATAAAAAAATGGAGGGCAATAATAAAAAAAATTATGATGAATATTCAAATGAACACCCAATAGTAAGAACTCATCCAGAAACTGGTAAAAAAATACTATATGTAAATTGGACTTACACAAAAAAAATTATTGGACTTGATAAAAAGGAAAGTGATGAAATTTTAAATAAAATTTTTGAACATCAGGCAAGATTAGAATTATCTTGTAGATTCACCTGGACAGAAAATACAGTATGCATTTGGGATAACAGAAGCGTTATTCATTTTGCAATTGCGGATTTTTATCCTGGACGAGGTCTTGGTTATGAAAGAGTTATGGATAGAATAGCAATAGAAGGAGATGTTCCAATTTAATTGAGACCAATAATAAAAAAAATACTTAGAAATTATAAAACCAATAAATCACTTTATATTGGTGAAAAAATAACAATAACCGAACATATGATACAGTCTGCAATGTTAGCTGAAAAAAATAATTGTTCTTCAAGTTTAATATGCGCTTCCTTGCTTCATGATTATGGCCATTTTATTTTGGATGATCCTGATGAGCTAGTAAACAAAAAAGAAGATGGAAAACACGAATATGTTGCATACCTATATCTAAAAAAATATTTCAAAAAAAGTGTTGTTGAGCCAATAAAAATTCATGTAAAAGCAAAAAAATATTTGGCTAGAAATAAAAAATATTACAATATTCTTTCAAATGCTTCTAAAATTAGCCTAAATTTACAAGGAGGAGTTATGAATGATATAGAAGCTGAAAAATTTGAGGGTGAAAAATACTTTGATGATGCAATTAAATTAAGAAAATTTGATGAAGCTGCTAAAAAAAAAAATCTTAAAATGAAAGATATTAATGATTATAAAAATTTATTAAGTTCAAATCTGTTATGAAGTTTGATTATATAATTATTGGAGCAGGCTCAGCCGGATGTGTACTTTCGAATAGATTGTCAGAAAATCAAAATAACAAAGTAGCAGTTTTTGAGGCTGGAGGTTCAAGTGATATTTGGAAAGTAAAAATGCCCCTTGCGCTGCTCTATACAATGCATGATCCCAAATATAATTGGAAATATTACTCTGAACCGGAGCCACATCTAAATAATAGAAGATTATTTTGTCCAAGAGGAAAAATGATCGGTGGTTGCTCTGCTCATAATGGAATGGTTTTTGTAAGAGGTAACCGAAATGATTATGAAAGATGGGAAAACTTTGGATTAAAGTCTTGGTCTTACGAAAAAGTTTTACCTTATTTTAAAAAAATTGAAACATGGTCAGGAGGTGAAAACCAATACAGAGGCTCATTAGGTCCACTTCCGGTTAATCAATCACAAAATGATAATCCTTTATTTAAAGCTTTTATAAATTCAGCTTCTGAAGCAGGACATGCTGTTAATCCCGATATGAATGGAGAAGAACAAGAAGGATTTGGAATGTTTGATACAACAATTCATGAAGGTCAAAGAGCAAGTGCAACAAAATATTACTTGAACCCCGCAAAAAAAAGAAAGAATTTAAATATTTTTTCTAATTCATTTGTTGAAAGAATTATTTTTGATGGAAAAAAAGCTATTGGTATTGAAGTAAAAATTAAAAATAAAATCGAAAAAATTTATGCAGAAAAAGAATTAATATTAAGTGGAGGTTCAATTAATTCACCACAATTACTAATGCTTTCAGGTATTGGAGATGCAAATCATTTAAAAGAAAAGGGAATTAGCGTAGTCAATGATGTAAAAGGTGTTGGTAAAAATCTCCAAGATCATTTGGAAACTTACATTATGCAAGAATGTAAAACCCCAGATACTCTTTATAAATATACTAAGTTAATTCCAAAAGTTTTGGCTGGAATTCAATGGTTCTTATTTAAATCTGGTCCTTGCTCACAATCATATTTAGAGGCTGGAGGATTTGCTAAGTCTTCTCCTGAACGTGAAATAGCAAACATTCAATTTCATTTTTTTCCATCATTTGTTATCGATCATGGCTTAATTAATCCTAGTTCACATGGGTATCAGCTACATGCAAGTCCTAATCACCCTAAAAGTAGAGGATTGATTACACTTAATTCTTCTAATCCTTATGATTATCCAAAAATATTATTTAATTATTTAGAACACGAGGATGATTTAAAACAAACAAGAGAATGTATTCATGTAGCAAGAAAAATATTATCACAACCTTCTTTAGTAAAACATTCTGGAAATGAAGTTGGTCCAGGATCAGAAAAACAAAGCGAAGAAGAATTAAATGAATATATAAGATCTAAAGCAGAAACAGCCTATCACCCATGTGGGACTTGTAAAATGGGTGTAGATGATATGGCTGTAGTAGATGAAAACTTAAAAGTTAAAGGAATACAAAATTTAAGAGTAGTAGACGCTTCTGTGATGCCTGAGATTCCTAGTGCAAATTTAAATGCCCCCACTTTAATGATTGCCGAAAAAGCTTCAGATCTTATTTTAA
The DNA here is from genome assembly GCA_902634485.1 of uncultured Pelagibacteraceae bacterium. Classification (GTDB taxonomy): domain Bacteria; phylum Pseudomonadota; class Alphaproteobacteria; order Pelagibacterales; family Pelagibacteraceae; genus Pelagibacter. The sequence continues at coordinate 47,698 of CACPKA010000006.1, forward strand.
AGTAAAAAGATTAAATCAAATTATTGTTATCTAGGAGCCTATTGCGGGGAAATACACAAAAGACTCCTAAAATATCATATTAAATATGATTATTAATCACGTATCGCGTAAGCTATTACACCCGTCTCAACAACGTCTGTTCCAAGTTTTTCAGCTTCTTTGCTTAATCTAATACCCATCGTATTTTTCATTACAAACCAAACGATATATGAAATTGCAAATACAAATATGTTAATTGACAAAACTCCAATTAATTGTGTTCCAAATGATGCATTCGTATTAGTAATTGGAACAGCTAATGTGCCCCAAATACCTGCAAAAAGATGAGCAGGAATTGCTCCAACTACATCGTCAATTTGCAATTTAAATAATAGTTTAGTTCCAAATACAACTATTATTCCACCAACTGCACCAATTAGTATTGCAACTATTGGAGATGGCATTAAAGGTTCTGCGGTAATTGCTACTAGTCCTCCAATCGCTCCATTTAACATTTGAATAACATCTGTTCTTTTTGAAAATAATCTTGTTACTAATCCTGCTGCTAATACACCACCGCAAGCAGCTAAATTGGTATTTATAAATATTTTTGAAACTGCAACTGCATCATCAAAAGTTCCCATTGACAATTGAGATCCTCCATTAAATCCAAACCACCCTAACCATAAAACAAATACTCCAAGAGTTACTAGTGGAATTGAAGAGGCAGCAAATGGTTTCATTGGAACTAATCCTCCTGATCTAGTAAATCTTCCAGTTCTTGAACCTAGTAATAAAGCTCCTGCTAAAGCAGCAGCACCTCCAGTAGAGTGAACCAAAGTTGAGCCAGCAAAATCAGAAAAGCCGATAGTTGCTAACCAACCTCCGCCCCATTGCCATCCCATTACGATTGGATAAATGATACCTGATAAAACTGCGGCAAATAAAAAGAAAGGCCATAATTTAATTCTTTCTGCAAGTGTTCCGGAAACTATTGAGCATGTTGTTGCACAAAATACCATTTGAAAATACCAATCTGAGCCATCTGCATATCCAGTATCTAGACTACTTTGATCGGACCAAGGGATAAATTTTCCTATAAAACCTCCCTCAGGTATTCCATAAGCAAGATTGTATCCAAAAAGCCAAAACATAATTCCAGCTATTGAAAATAATCCAATATTTTTTGCACAAATAACTGAAACACTTTTTGAAGTCACCATTCCAGACTCAAGCATTGCAAACCCTGCAGCCATGAACATGACAAGAAACCCACAAACTAAGAATAAAAATGTGTTAAATATAAAACCAACCTCGGCACTAACAGTTGTTTCTGCGTTGACTGGCGAGACAATTAATGTCAATAAAAATAATATAATAATAAATTTAAAGTTTTTCATAGGTTCTTAATTATTTGATTCCTTTTAATTATTAAAATGCTATTTATGAAATTCAGGTATGCAATTTATTAATATTAAAATTATTTGTTTAAATTATTGCTAACAATGCATATAATTTAATTATATGAAAAAAACTATTGTTAGTAGTTGGAACGAATGGGATCCCTTAAAACATGTGATTGTTGGTAGAGCAGATAACTGTTGTATTCCTGCACCAGAACCTGCAGTAGATGTTAAAATTCCTCCAGACTCAGTCATGAAAGGTAAACATGGCAGAAGAACTCAAGATTCTATAGACAAAGCAAATGAACTTTTAGATAAATTTGTAAAAACATTAGAAGGCAGAGATGTAAGAGTCGATAGACCAACTCCATTAAAATTTGATGAAAAAATTGGTACACCAGACTGGAAAGCTGAACATATGTTTGGATGTATGCCATCGAGAGATGTAATTATTACTGTTGGAAAAGAGATGTTAGAAGCAACTATGAGCTTTAGATGTAGATGGTTTGAGTATTTAGCCTATAGGCCTCTAATACAACAATATTTTATAGAAGATCCAGGTATGAAACATGAGTCTGCTCCTAAACCTAGATTGACAGATAAAGATTATCATAAAAATTATTTGTCTGATGATGTAAGCATTGAACAAAGATTGAAGTGGGCTGAAAAAAAATATTTTGTAACAACTGAGGAAGAGCCTCTTTTCGATGCTGCAGATATTTTAAGATTTGGAAAAGACTTAATTGTTCAGCATGGTTTTACAACAAATTTAAAAGGTATTGACTGGTTAAAAAGACATTTTCCTGATCATCGCGTTCATACTGTAAATTTTCCAGGAGATCCTTATCCTATTCATATAGATGCAACTTTTACACCAATTAGACCTGGTCTAATATTAAATAACCCTGTAAGAAAACTTCCAAAAGAACAAAGAAAACTTTTTGAGAATAACGGTTGGGAAATTATTGAAGCAGCACAACCAGCACACAACTCTCCTCCTCCTCTAACTTATTATTCAATATGGTTATCAATGAATATTTTGGTTTTAGATCCAAAAACAGTATGTGTAGAGAAAAGTGAAGTATATCAAGCTGAACAACTTGATAAACTAGGCATGGAAGTTTTACCTATAGATTTTAGAGAAGCTTATGGCTTTGGTGGAAGTTTGCATTGTAGTACTACAGATGTTTACAGAGAAGGTGACTTACAAGATTATTTTCCTAAACAATAGTTTGTGATATAGAAGCGAATGGCTTCAAAAAATAATAATCCTAGAGGAATAATTCTAATACTTTTAGCCATGTTGGTTTTTTCGGTACAAGACGGGATTATGAAACACATCTATAGTTTCGTTTCACTTTATGAAGTTTATATAATAAGAACTATAGTAAGCTTTATCCTTATTTTAATATTTTTAAGATTAACAAAAAAACCAATAATATTTAAAAGTCAATACCCATTACTAACTTTATGTCGTGTAATACTATTCTTTTTTGGTTTCAGTTCTTTTTATGTTTCTTTAGCTGTCTTACCTCTTAGTACCGCTACTGCTTTATTTTTTGTTACTCCTTTTTTAATTACAATATTTGCATATTTTTTTTTAAAAGAACAAATAGGACCGAGAAGATGGGCTGCAATAATTGTGGGTTTTATTGGAGTGTATATAACTTTAAATCCTGACTTTAATGATTTTAACTATTTAAGTTTATTGCCTATTTTATGTGCATTCTGTTATTCGTTATCAATGATAATAATTAAGAAAACCTCAGATAAAGACAATGTTTACACTCAAACATTTGCTTTTTATATTGGGGCAATAATTATTAGTTCTATATTTTATTTTATTATTGGTGATGGACAATACAACACATCAAATCACCCAGCTTCTCAATTTATTTTTAGAGAGTGGTTTGTAGATTTAGAATCTAGTATTTTATTTATGGTAACAACTGGATTTACAGCAACAGCTGCTTTTCTTCTTTTATTCTCAGCTTATAGCATAGCTTCACCTGCGGTTGTTTCGCCTTTTGAATATTCAATATTATTATGGTCATCATTAATAGGCTGGATATACTTTAAAGAAATACCAAGTTTAACTACAGTAATAGGAATATTAATAATTGTATCCAGTGGTATTTATATTTTCTTACGTGAAAAAGCCCAAGATCAATCAATAGCTAGCGAAAAACCTCTAAGATGAATGACTAAAAATATAATCCCTACCATTAATATTTCATCAATATTAAAAAATGATTTTAATTCATCTAAATCAATTAAAACTATAAAAAAAATTAAAAAAGCTTGTGTTAACATAGGATTTTTTCAGATTACAGGACACGGTATTAGTCAAAAAAATATTGAAAATATATGTAATGTGGGTAATAAATTTTTTAACTCCCCTGAAAAAAATAAAATAAAACTTGCATCAAAAAAATGGAACTCTAGAAATAAAAATATTTATAGAGGTTATTTTCCTAATAATGTTAATGGAAAAGAAGGTTTGGATATTGGAGATTTAAAAGTTTCAAAAAAATATGCAGACTCTATAAAAAATAAATATGTTGAATATTTAAATCTAAAAAAATCTATAGATCAAAAATCGATTAAAATATTATCAAATTATTTTGATGAAATATTTAATTTAGGGGAAATATTATTTAAGAGTATAATAAAGCTTTATAATAAAGACATAAATAACTCTATAAAAGCTTTTTCTAGATTTAAAACTCTTAGCACACTAAGATTTAATTATTATTCAAATCAAAAAACTCCAGTGGAAATTTCTAAACAAGATGGTATTGCCCTTGGATGTGAAACACACGTAGATAGTGGAATATTTACTATTCTTTATCAAGATAAAAAAGGAGGTTTACAAGTGCAAAATAGAAAAAATAAAAAATGGTATGATGTCCCTTTCAATAAAAAAGCATTCGTAGTGAATACAGGAAGAGCACTAGAATTTTTAAGTAAAGGTAAATTTAAAGCCACAAATCACAGAGTGCTTTGGAATAAAACAGAAAGAATGTCTATACCTTTCTTTTTTGAACCTTCTTTTGATTTTAAAATGAATAATTCTTTTTTAAATAATTCTAAGATAAATAATAACGGAATAACTTACGAAAAATTTATTAATCAATCTCTAAAAAAGTTCGTAGAATATAGGCGTTAGATTAAAATATATGAAAATAAAAAAAAAAAATATCTGTATAATATCAGCTTTTTATAATGAAGAAGAAAATTTAGAAAAGTTTATAAATAATTTTGACATTACAAGATCAAAATTACTAAAAATGGGATATTATATTAATTTAATTTTAGTTAACGACGGAAGTACGGACAAATCTGTAAAAATAGTTAAAAAAAAAATTTCCTCAAAAAAATATGTAAAACTAATAAGTCTAAACAAAAATTATGGTCAACAAATAGCAATACACGTTGCTCTTAAAGAGATAAAAGCAGATTTTTATGGAGCGCTAGACTCAGACTGCCAACAAGATTCAAGTTTATTTATTAAAATGATTAATCTTCTTAAATCAAACAAACTTGAACTTTTACAAATGAAAAAAAAATATGGGAACTATGAAGGGGTATTAAAAAAATTTATGTCCAAATTTTTTTATTACATTTTTTCTTATCTTGCCGATATTGACATAAAGTCTGGCTCTTCAGATTTTTATCTTTTTACAAATAAAGTGAGAAATAAAATAATTTCATCAAATATTTCTAAATTTTTCCTTAGGGGTTTCATTCATTGGAATAAATTTAGAAAAGCATATCTTGAATATACTCCTAAAAAAAGATCTAAGGGAAAATCTAAATATAATTTTTATAGACAATTAAATTTTGCTTTAACTGCAATGTATCTTTATGGAACAAAATTGTTTTTAAAAATATTTATTTTTTCAATTTTTTTAACAATTTTGTTTATTGCATATTTAATTTTTAAAGATTATTTCTTGAATCCAGAAATAACAGGATTAATAAAAATAAAATTTTTAACCACATTTTTTGGAATAATTAATTTATTATTATCTTGTACGATAACTTTATTCATAATAAAATTTAAGCAAAATAGTTCAATCAAACCCAGATATAAATTTGAGAAATAAATTTCAATTTTCGAATAAAATTAACCATAGAACAATTATATTATCTATTTTTTTTATATTTATAATGCTTAACTGCTTATATTTATATTCATTCGATGATTACTTTGATGATTGGAACTTCTTTTACACCGTAGACTCTAATGTAAGCAATCAAGAAACATGGCAAAGACATTATCATGGAGATAAAGGAGATTACATCATGAGAGAAGCTTTTCCTTGGGTTTTTGCTTATTTTACAAAATACTTATTAAAATTCATTGGATACAGTGTAGAGAATACTCACTACTTTTTATTATCATTTTCTATTATTTCAATTTTTGTTTTTTACAAATTATCTAATTTTTTGTCTAAAGATTTTAATTTTAAAATTATAGTATTAATTTTATTTGCCTTAAATCTTTTTTTAATAAGAGAATTAAATTCATTTAGGCCACACTCGCCCACTTTATTATTTAGTTTAGTAAGCAGTTATTATTTTATCAAAATCTTTATTAAAAATTTAGCTTCAAAAAAAAATTATTTTCTTTATTTTTTCTCAACTTTTTTAATGATAGTATTATGGCCTCAAAGCCTAGCCTTTTTTGCGGGGCAAATAGTATTTGCATTTATTTTTTTTTCAAATTTTAAAAGATTTTTAATATTACCAGCTATATTCATTTCATACGTGTTAATTAATATCGACTATATATTTTATCTTACTGTAGATTTTGAATGGGGATACACTCCCTTTGAGAAAAAATTCTTTTTTAATTACTTTTTTAGATCTTTTTTTGGATCAATTTTATTTGGTGGGTTTATGTTATTACTGTTCACTTATTTTTTAATTAAAAAAATTTTTTCTTTCAATTTTAAACTAAACTTTAATTTATTTAAAAAAAATGAATTAACTCCACTAAATTATTTTTTAACAATTATTCTAACAGTCTATTCATTATGTATTATCTATTCTTTGTTTAAAACTTCTGTGATGGCACCAAAATATTTTATACCACTGCTTCCAATAATTATTCTTTGGATTGGTTACAATATTTATTTAACCAAAAATAACTTTCTATATTTTGGCACAATATTTTTAGCAATAATCAATTGTATATATTTTTGGAATGATGTTCAAATAGATCGACCACCTAATAAAGAAGTTCTTAAAATTATTTCAGATAGTAAATTTAGAGAAGTTTATATAGCCAAATCAGGAGCGGGCGATACCGCCTTTAGTCATTATTTGAATCACTACAGTATTGCTATAAATAAAAATATAAGTTTTGAAAAGTATGATGAAAATCAATTTTTTCCTAACCAATTTTGGTTTTTGTGTCTGAATAACCCAAGATTTGCTTACGGAAAAAATGACCTGCCTGATGAAGAGAAATGTTATGTTTTTCACGAAAATGAAAATTTTAAATTAATTAAAAAAATTAGACTGCCAGATTATTTGCTATATTTAGTTAAAAAAAATTAATGCTTTAAATTTTTTTTTCCCACTTAATTGAACTTTTTAAAATATACTCAATTCTATTATATTTGGGTTTCCATTTTAAAAATTTTTTCATTTTATTAATACTTGCATAACTAACAGAAATCTCTCCTTTTCTTTTTTTCATAAATTTTATTTTGGTTGATTTATTAATTTTTTCTCTAAATATTTTTGCTATAGTATGAACAGAATATCCTATTCCATACCCACAATTAATTAACAAAGATTTTCTGTTTTTAATTAAATAATCTAAACATTTTATATGTAATAACGCTAAATCTGAGACATGAATAAAATCTCTTACACAAGTTCCATCCTTGGTAATATGATTATTGCCATAAATATTAATGATTGGTTTTTTTTTTAATGATTCTTTTGCAAGTATTTTAAAAAAACTTTTATTTTTTTTACTTATTATTCCTAATTTACCAGATGGACTCGCTCCACATGCATTAAAAAGTCTTAAAATAGAATATTTATATTTATAAATTTTTGAATATTTTTTAATAATTTTTTCACATTTTAACTTTGTATAAGCATAATAATTATTTGGTTTTAAAGACATTGTTTCTATTGCTGCTCTAGATATATTTCCATAAACACCAGCTGAAGATGAAAAAATAAAATTTATAACCTCAGAATTTTTACATGCTTTAATTAAATTTAACGTACCTGTGACATTATTTTTAAAGTATTTCTTTTTTTTTTTTTCTGATTCTACCGAGTCTATCAATCCAGCTAGATGAATTATTGTATTTATTTTTTTTTTATTAATAATTTTTTTTACTAATTTTATATTATTTATATCCCCTTTAACAAATTCAACTTTTGAATTAATTAACTTTTTAAACCCTGTTTTTAAATTATCTATAATAACAATATTTGAATTCGTTTTTTCTAATTTTTCAACTACATGGCTTCCTATGTATCCCGCTCCTCCAGTTACTAAAATATTATTCATATGAAAATGTTAAATTTTTTTAATAAAATATTTATTATATTATAATCAATTTATACATAAAACTTGGAATATTATTTATGAGGTTTTTGGATTTTGTTTTTTAATTAGTATTTATATATGAAAGTAGCAACTTAGTTGCAAGATTCGTGTTTTTTGGTATATTTTAATATAAAGCGATACATAACTCGTCGTCATTTCCAATACGAAAGTGGGATCGGTCGTCTTTAAATTTTTTATTTAGAGGAGGCTTAATGAAATTTGGATATTTTTGTAATACAACAAACTGGACACATAAATCGTACCATAAACTTTTAGATGAAACTCGAGAAATCACGGAATTTTGTGATCAAAATAAGTGGAACTCTATATGGTATACCGAACATCATTTTAATCATGAAGGAATGGAATCTCTCACAAACCCTTTAATGATGGGTGTGGACGCTGCAGCAAGAACAAAAAATATCAGAATAGGTCAAGCTTGTAACGTAATTACATTTCATAATCCAATTAGAATGGCTGAAGATATTGCTTTATTAGATCAACTATCAAAAGGTAGAGTTGAGGTAGGAATAGGCAGAGGAATTTATGGAAGAGAAGCTATAAATCTAAATAAAGAAGCAGATATGAAAGACCAAGCTAAAAATTTTAGATTATTTGAAGAAACTCTAACAATTTTAAAAAAAGCCTGGATGAAAGATTTTTTTAATCATAAGGGAGAATTTTATACTTATCCAGCTCCTAACTATGTTTGGCAACATGACATGAGTCCACCAAACAAAGATTTGGTAAATTTGGAAACAAATATAATGGAAAACATAAGTGTTCTTCCAAAACCTTACCAAAAACCTTGTCCTCCTATACATCAAGTTGTAGATGGGATTAGATCAATTGAATGGGCAGCTCAACAAGGATTGAATATTATAATGTGGATACCTACTGTTAAGGCTTTAAAAATAAAATTTGAAGCTTTTAAAAATGCAAAATCTGAAGCTGAAAAAAGAAATGTACCGATGGGAGAAGGTATATCGTTAGTAAGAGATATGTTTGTTGCAGATACAATGGAAGAAGCAAAAGAAAAAGCTGGAGAGCATATGGTTAATTATATGAGATGGGTTTGCCACTGGAGAGGACTTGGAAATCATATGGATCCAGGTGAAGAATTGCCGCTAACTAAAGGCAAATTAGATTTATTAAGTTATGACTTTCTTCATAAACGGAACATGTTATTTGGAACTCCAGAATATGTAATAGATAAAATTCATGAACTTAAATCAGAATTAAATTTACAAAACTTACAAGTCTGGTCTAATTTTCCTGGTGTTAAACATGAAGATTGTATGAAAAGTATAAAAATGTTTACAGAAAAAGTAATGCCTCATTTTAAAAATGATCTCAATACTGAAGTAAAAAAAGTTTCGTGAAGAAATCAAAAAGTTTAACTGGTGGCCAAGCTGCAATCAAATCATTAAAAAAAGAAAAAGTTAAACATATTTTTGGTTTAATTGGGTCTGCTACAATGGAAATGTTTGATGCTTTATATAATGAAAAAAAAATAAAATTTATAGGTGTTCGAGATGAAAGAACTGGGACACACATGGCAGACGGATATGCAAGAGCATCTAATCAACCAGGAGTAATACTTGCAGGACAAAATGGCCCAGGTGCAACAAATTTAGTTACTGGTCTTGCGCAGGCTAAAGCTGCATTTTCTCCTGTGGTTTCTATTGCAGGATCTTATTCTACAAAAGATAAAATGGAGGATGCTTTCCAAGGTCTTGATCAGCAATCTTTATTTAAACCGGTAACAAAAAAAACTTGGACGGTAAAACATACTAAAAAAATTCCAGAAACTTTCAGAGATGCTTTTAAAATAGCAATGTCACCTAGAAGAGGACCAGTTTGTATTAATTTACCAAGAAATATTTTAGCAAATAAAGAAAATTTTAAAATTAATGAAAAAAATAGATCTTTTAATAATCATAATTCAATAAAAGCAAAATTTAATTATATAAAAAAAGCTGTGAAAATTATTAGCAATTCTAACAAATTAGTTATTATAGTAGGTGGTGGAATTAAATATAATTCTAAATATAAAAATGTAATAAAATTAGCAGAACTATTAAATGTACCAATTGTAACGGCAGCTGGTCATGGAGATGCATTACCATTTAGTCATAAATTAAATGCAGGACAAATGGGACCAAGAGGAAATCCTGTTGCATCTAAATTGGTTAAAGAGGCAAGCGTAATAATTGCTCTTGGAACTAGACTTGGGTTTAACTCAACTTTTTATTCGTATGAAAATATAAATAAAAAAGCAAAGATCATACAAGTTGAATTAGAAAAAAGTATGATAGGAAGGTATTTTCCTGTAGCGGTTGGAATTTATGGAGATGCTGCAACTGTAACAGATCAATTATGCAAAGAAATTAAAAAACAAAATATTATTTTAGAAATAAAAAAATGGACTAATAGTTATTTAAATGAAAGAAATAAATTTTTAATTAATAGAGACAATTTTAAACAGAAAAATTTTCCAATTCAGCCTAAAGGTTTGTTTAAACAATTAAGACAAGTTTTACCTAAAAATTCTGCAATTACTTTAGACGCTGGAACTCTTTGCTTGCAAGCTACAGATGCGCTTGAATATTATGATCCACCTTCATTGTTTACACCTTTGGATTTTGGTTTAGTTGGTTTTTCCTTTGCGTGTGGTTTAGGTGTAAAAGTTGCAAACCCTAATAAAAAAGTAATTAGTCTTATGGGGGATGGAGGATTTGGAATGACAATTTCAGAATTAAGCACGGCAGTAGAATATAGAATTAATACAATAACTATAGTCATGAATAATAAAAGCTGGGGTGCTGAAAAAGCTTACCAAAAAGATTTTTATGGAAAAAGATACTTAGGAGCTGATATTAGTAGTCCACCATTTGACAAAGTTGCTGAACTTTATGGCGCCAAAGGTTTTAAAGTCAAAAAAGTTTCAGAGATAAATCAAGCAGTTAGTGAAGCATTAAAAATTAACAAGCCTGTAGTCATTGATGTTGATGTAGATCCAAAAGCACTATACAGTTTTAGAAGAGATAGTTTTAAACATAGATCAAAAAAATGAAATTAGAATTAAGAAAGTTTACGAAATTTGTTGATAAGACATTTATCGAGGGTGGAAAAAATGCAAAAGAACCTGTCCTGTTAGTTTCTGTTGCAGCAGTTTTTAAAAATCCTTGGGATGAACAGGGATTTGTAGAAGATTTAAAACCTACAATTTTAGATTTAGCACCGAAACTTGGAGATATTTTAGTTCCAGAGTTAATAAAAGAAATAGGATCTCCTGAAAAAATATTAGCTTATGGCAAAGCTGGAATTGTTGGATTAAAAGGAGAGATAGAGCATGCATCCGCATTTATTCATACTTTAAGATTTGGAAATAAGTTTAGAGATGCAGTAGGAGGAACATCGTATTTAAGTTTTACTAATACGAGAGGACCTGCTGGATCAAAAATTTCTATTCCAATGATGCACAAAAATGATTCAGGATTAAGACCTTATTATCTTACACATGAATTTACCATTCATGATGCACCATTTGATAACGAAATAGTAATTGCTATCGGAGGAGCTTCTAGTGGAAGAGCTCATGCTAGAACTGGTGATAGATATCAAGATATGAAAGAAATGGGAATTAAAAATCCTAAGTAAGTCTATGCCATTCACATCTGAAAAATATAAAACTAGTTATTTTTTAAAAAAAAAAAATGAAGAATTCTTAAATGTATTTATTCATGGTGTAGGTTTAAACAAAGATATGTGGAGTCCTCAAATAAATTATTTTAATAATTATAACATTTTAACCTATGATTTAATTGGACATGGAGAAACGCCACTAAATAAAACACAATTAAATTTTGAAGATTTCACAAAACAATTATTAAATTTAATTAATGAATTAGAAATAAAAAAAATTAATTTGATAGGTTTTTCTTTGGGCTCCCTAATAGCTAGACACTTTGCTGCAAATTATAATGATAGACTGAATTCTTTAGTGCTTCATGGCTCAATATATAAAAGATCAGAAGAACAAAAAAGAGTTGTCAGAAATAGGTTTGAACTTATCAAAACCAATAGACCCGTTTCAAAAGATCGTGCTTTGAGAAGATGGTTTTCTGATATTTTCATTAAAGAAAATAAGAATATTTATGACCAAATATATAGCATCTTAGATCAAAATAATTTTGATAATCTTCTAAAGGCCTACAAATTATTTGTTAATTATGAAGACGATGATGAATTATTAAACAAAATAAGTACTAATACACTTGTAAGTACTGGACAATTTGACGTAGGATCTACAACTGATATGGCAAAAAATTTATCTAAAATGATAAAAAATTCAGAGTATACTGAAATAAAGAATGGTAAACACCTTTGTAATATAGAATGTGCAAGTGAATTTAACGTAATTTTAGAAACATTTATTAATAAAATTTATGACAAAGCTTAAAGAATATAAAATGTATATTAATGGTTCTTGGATAGAATCAGAAAGTAAAAAAACTTTTGTAACTCTTAATCCAGAAAATAATGAACCTTGGGCAAAAGCTCCTGAGGCTAGTGAAAAAGATGTAGATAAAGCCGTCACGGCTGCTCAAAAAGCGTTTGAAGGTGAATGGCCAAAATTATTTCCTAAAGAAAGAGCAAAATATTTAAAAGCTATAGCTCATCAATTAAGAGAGAATGCTGAACTTCTTGGAAAAATTGAGACAGTTGATACAGGAAAATTATTTAAGGAAACAAAAACTCAAGCTAATTATATAGCAGAATATTATGATTATTATGCAGGGCTTGCAGACAAAGTTGAGGGAACAGTTTTGCCAATAGATAAAGCCAACATGCAAGTAATAACTACAAGAGTGCCCATTGGAGTTGTGGCAGCTATTATTCCCTGGAATTCTCAAATGTTATTAACTGCTGTAAAATTAGCTCCTGCTCTTGCAATGGGAAATACTATTGTAATTAAATCTTCAGAACTTGCTCCTGCAACATTGTTTGAGTTTGGAAAATTAATAGAAAAAACTGGAATCCCAAAAGGAGTGGTAAATATTATTTCTGGATTTGGAGAACCGTGTGGAAAAGCTTTAACATCGCATAAATTTGTTGAAAGAGTTGCTTTCACTGGTGGACCTGAAACTGCTAGACATATAATAAAAAATTCAGCAGACAACCTATCTCAAGTTAGCTTAGAACTTGGTGGTAAAAGCCCTGTAGCAGTTTTTGAAGATGCTGACCAAGAGAATGCTTTGAACGGTATAACTGCTGGTATATTTGGAGCCAGTGGCCAAAGTTGTATAGCTGGATCAAGATTATATATTCAAAATAGCATTTATGAGAATTTTTTAGAAAAAATTATAAATCGAGCAAATAAAATTAAATTAGGACCTCCAATGAATTCTGACACTCAAATGGGTCCCTTAAGTAGTTTAAAACAATTAGAAATAATTGAAAAAAATATTAAACTTACCCTGGATCAGGGAGGCAAACTTAAATGTGGAGGTAAAAGACATAATTTGTCAAATAAAGGATACTACTTCCCACCAACAATAATTGAGTGTGAAAATCATAATTTGCCAACTGCAGAAAATGAATTATTTGGACCAGTGTTATCAGTAATGAAATTTAATACTGAAGATGAAGTGATAAATAAAATGAATGACAATCAATATGGTCTATCCTCGGGCGTATATACAAAAGATATAAATAGAGGATTAAGAGTTTCGAACGCAATACGCGCTGGAATTACTTTTGTAAATACTTACAGATTAATTTCCCCTTCAGCTCCATTTGGTGGCATGAAAGATAGTGGCTACGGTAAAGAAGCTGGAATAGAATCCATAAAAGATTATACTAGAATAAAAACAACTTGGTTTAATACTTCTGATAAACCGATGGATGATCCTTTTACAATGGGTTAAATATTTGAGTCCTAAACATACATCTCTAATTTTACTTGTAATGTTTTTTCTTGGAAGCGCTTACCCTACTGGAAAACTTGGAATAAATGCATCTATTCCACCAATTTTGTTTGGAGCTTTGAGAATGGGAATAGTGTTTATTTGCTTAATACCTTTTTGTAAAATCATTATACCAAATAAAAAATACCTATTACCTTTGCTTGCCTTCTCTTTTTCTATGGGAGTAGGAGTAAATTTATTTTTATATTTGTCTATAAATGCCTCAAGCATAATGTCTCCACTTGTTATAGGTGCACAACTATCTATTCCTGTTGCAATTATTTTAAGCTCTATTTTTATAGGAGAAAATATAAGTTATAGAAAATGGATTTTAATAATATTTTCTTTTTTTGGAATAGTATTAATTGGATTTGACCCAAAAATTGCTGACGAAATTTTAGGTTTTTTTTTGATATGTATTATGGCTTTTTTTTATGCGTCGTCACAGGTCTTTTCAAGATACCTAAAGGAATTAGATGTAAAGTTTACTAATGCTTGCATGGGTTTCTTTGCATTTATTATTTTACTAATTGCGTCTATTTTTTTTGAAGGAAATTCAATTTCTCACTTAAAAAATATGAATCTGAATGCTTGGCTGATGGCTCTGCATGCGGGTATACTTTGCTCATTGGTGGGACACATGTCAATGTTTTATCTTTATAAGTTTTACTCTGTTGGACAAGTTCTTCCTTTCTATGCCTTATTCCCTGTATTTGGAATGCTTTTAAGTTTTTTCATATTTGGTGAGATTCCCACATTAATTATGTTAATTGGTGGTATTATTGTAATAAGTTCGGTCTTTTTACTTCAAAAAATAAGATAATTTACTTATTGAAAAAATATACCAATAAGCTTTAATTTATTTTTTATAAATTGTTAACAATTAATGAGGGAATTATGAAAAAACTATTTATCGCTGCATTTATATTTGTTTCTACTTTTACAACAAATGTTTTTGCAGAAATTAAGATGGGAGTTATTTTAGGATTTACTGGTCCTATTGAATCTCTTACACCCGCTATGGCAGCTTCGGCTGAGCTTGCTTTTAAAGAAGCTTCAGATTCTGGTTCGCTATTAGGTGGGGAAACAATCACTCCAGTAAGAGCGGACTCTACTTGTGTTGACTCAGCTGCAGCTCAATCAGCAGCAGAAGGTCTTGTTTCACAAGGTGTAGCTGCAATTATGGGTGCTGACTGTTCAGGTGTAACTGGTGCTATAGCAACAAACGTTGCAGTGCCTAATGGAGTTGTAATGATTTCACCATCAGCAACATCTCCAGGTTTAACTGACTTAGCTGACAACGGTTTCTTTTTTAGAACTGCACCATCAGATGCAAGAGGTGGTCAAATTCTAGCTGATATCACTAAAGATAGAGGAATTAAGAGTGTTGCAATAACTTACACTAACAACGACTACGGAAAAGGTTTAGCAGATGTTTATGCAGCTGCTTGTAAAGCTCATGGTATTTCTGTAACAACTAGTGCAGCTCATGAAGACGGAAAAGCTGACTACTCATCAGAAGTTGCTACACTTGCTTCTGCAGGTGGTGACGCAGTTGCAGTAATCGGTTACCTTGACCAAGGTGGTAAAGGAATTATCCAAGGTTCTTTGGACTCTGGTGCATTTGATACTTTTATTTTATCAGATGGAATGATCGGAGATTCTTTAACTGATGCATTTGGAAAAAGCTTAAACAAATCTTTTGGTTCTCTACCAGGTTCAACTGGAAAAGGAGCAGGAGTTTTTGCTAAAGTTGCAGGTGCAGCAGGTATTGATCCTTCTGGACCTTACACTGGAGAGTCTTACGACGCAGCAGCTTTAATCGTTCTTGCGATGCAAGCTGGTGGTTCTGCGGATAGAGGTTCAATTGCCAAAAATGTAATGGCAGTTGCTAATGGACCTGGTAAGAAAATTTATCCAGGAGAACTTAAAAAAGCTTTAGATTTACTAGCGAAAGGTAAAGCAGTTGACTACGAAGGTGCAACTGGGGTTACATTCACTAGCGTTGGTGAAGCTGAAGGTTCTTTCTTAGAGAAAGAAATCAAAGGCGGAAAATTTAAAACTAAAAAACAAAGATAATATCTAAATTTATAAACCTCAGCGGCAATAGCTGCTGAGGTTTTTTTATTTGAAAATTTAATAAGAATATTAACTCAAGACTAAATCTAAATAAAGTGCCGCAGTCCATGAAAAATTATTTGCTCCAAAAGGCAGTCCAGTTTTAGAGCTGTAATATTCATGAAAGTTATTATGATTAATTAATTGAATTGTATTTTTTTTAATCTTTTCTGCAAAATTTTTATTTTTGTTAATTAAAGATCTATAAATTATCCAATTTGTATTTATCCATACAGGACCTCTCCAATATCTTTTCTCTTCGAATGAATTATGATTTGGATTCATTGTAGTAAAAAAATATTTCTCATTTATATTAAATTCTTCAAGATTTTTAATTATTTTTGCATTCACATTATCGTGTTTCAAATCAGCAAATAAAATAAGGAAATTAGTTAATGAGGGTATTTTAATTTGAACATTGTTTTTTAAATCAAATGAAAAAAACATGTTTTCTTTTTCATTATACAGATCAAGTATGCTATTTTCAGTTTTGTCGATTTTCTCCTTAAAGCCTGAATAATCTAATTCATATAATTTTAATAATTCTAATAAATCTTTATTTGCTTTAAGAAAAATTGAATTAAAACCAATATCAATAATATTAAACATAGATATATCTAATAGTTTATTGGGATTATAATTTTCTGACTTAAATTGATTTAAAAGAGTTATGTAACAATCATAATCTTTACTTAATGGTCTTTCATCATTATTTGAAACTTTAAGATCTCTCCTTTCATATGATAAATTTTGATCGATAGTTATTTTAGACAATGCAAAATCCCATAATGGTGAATTATCATAACCACTTTCCCAGGGATGTATTATAGATACTAGTCCTGATTTATTTTTGTCTCTATTTTT
>CACPKA010000007.1 GCA_902634485.1 uncultured Pelagibacteraceae bacterium
GTGGTAGACTAGGAGGAAATGAAATAGCTCGTACTGAATGGTTAAGAGAAGGAAGCATTCCATCCCACACATTAAGAGCTGACATTGACTATGCTGAAGCAGAAGCTTTAACAACTTATGGAATAATTGGTATTAAAGTGTGGATTTATAAAGGAGAAATATTTTCTAAAGAATTTAGCCAAGAAACAAATAAGAAATAATTATGTTACAACCAACTAGAACTAAATATAGAAAAGCACATAAAGGACGAATTCATGGAAAAGCTACAAGAGCTAATCTTATGAATTATGGAGCATATGGCTTAAAAGCAATACAGCCAGACAGAGTAATATCCAAGCAAATAGAAGCAGCTAGAGTTGCGTTAACTAGATTTATGAAAAGACAAGGGAGAGTATGGACTAGAATTTTTCCTAATATACCTGTATCAAAAAAGCCCGTCGAAGTGAGAATGGGTAAAGGAAAAGGGTCTCCAGAATACTATGCGTGTAGAGTAAAACCAGGAAGAATACTATTTGAAGTAGATGGGGTATCTGAAGAAGTAGCTAGAGAAGCGCTTTATAAAGCATCAGCAAAGCTACCTATAAAAACAAAATTTATAAAAAGATTTTCGTAATGAAAAAAAAAGAAATAAATAAACTAACAAAAGATCAAGCGGTAAAAACTTTTGATAAATTAAAAAAGGATTTGTTCAATTTCAGATTTCAAAAATCTAATGGACAGCTAACTAGTCCATCAAAAATAAAAGAAACGAAAAAAGCAATTGCTAGAGTTAGCACGCTAATAGGAAGAAAATATAATGCCTAAAAAAATATTAACAGGAACAGTTATAAGTGACAAACCTAATAAGACAATTACAGTTTTAGTAGAAAGAAAATATCAACATCCAGTTTTAAAAAAAATTGTTAAAGTTAGAAAAAAATATAATGCACACGATGAAAATAATAAATTTAAAAATGGTGATAAAGTATCAATAATTGAAAGTAGACCTTATTCAAAAAATAAAATGTTTGAAGTTATGGATGTTAAAAAATGATACAAGTACAAACTGAATTATCTGTTGCTGACAATACTGGAGCTAAAGTAGTTGAGTGTATAAAAGTATTAGGTGGATCAAAAAGAAGATATGCCAGCATTGGTGATATAATAGTTATAGCTGTAAAAGAGGCTATACCTAAAGGAAAAGTAAAAAAAGGATCTGTCCATAAAGCTGTTGTTGTAAGGGTAAAAAAAGGAATTCACAGAAAAGATGGATCGAAAGTTAAATTTGATAATAATGCCGCTGTTTTAATAGATGAAAAAGGTGAACCAGTTGGGACAAGAATTTTTGGTCCTGTCACTAGAGAACTAAGAACTAGGGGCCAAATGAAAATAATATCTTTAGCTCCGGAGGTTTTATAATGACTATAAAAAAAGGGTTAAAAGTTAAAATACTTGCTGGAAAAGATAAAAAAAAGGAAGGTGAAATTATTGAGATTGATAGAAAAAATTATAGAGCAAAAATAAAAGGAATAAATATTGTTAAAAAACATATAAAAACAACAAAAGAGAAAAAGGGCGGCATTGTTGATAAAGAAAACTTTATAAATATTTCAAATTTATCAATTGTTGACGATAAAAAAAAAGAAAAAAAAAGCGAGATTAAGAAATGATACCAAGATTAAAAGAGCTATATTCACAGAAAATAAGAACAGAATTAAAAGAAAAATTTAATTTTAAAAATCTCTATATGGCACCACAAATAAAAAAAATAATTTTAAATATGGGCCTTGGTATAGACGGTAACGATAATAAAATTTTAAAATCATGTGAAGAAGATCTAAGTAAAATCACAGGGCAAAAACCAGTTGTAACAAAATTTAAAAAATCAATATCAAACTTTAAAACGAGAAAAGGTACAAATTCTGGTTTAAAGGTTACTTTAAGAAATGATAAGATGTATGAATTTATTGACCGATTGGTAAATATAGCTTTACCTAGAATAAAAGACTTTAGAGGTTTATCAGAAAATGGTTTTGATAAATTTGGCAATTATTCTTTTGGAGTAAAAGAGCATATTATTTTTCCAGAAGTGAATTTTGATAAAGTTGAAAAAATAAGAGGACTTGACATTACAATTGCAATATCATCACTGAATAAAACTCATAGTTATGAGTTGTTAAAAAAATTAAACTTTCCATTTAAAAATAAAGGAGACAATTAAACATGGCTAAACTTAGCTCGGTAAATAAAAATAATAAAAGAATTAAACTTTCAAACAAATTTTATAAAAAAAGAAATTCACTAAAAAAAATAATTATGGATAAAAAATTACCACTTGAAGAGAGATTTAAAGCGCAACAAAAACTATCTAAGCTACCAAGAAATTCAGCAAAAAATAGAGTAAGAAACAGATGTCAAATAACTGGGAGACCTCATGGTGTATATAGAAAATTGAAAATATCTAGAATTGCATTAAGAAAATTAGGTTTAGAGGGAAAAATTCCTGGAATGGTTAAATCAAGTTGGTAGAAAGGATTATTTATGAGTTTAAGTGACCCAATTGGAGATATGATAGCAAGAATAAAAAATGCTCAATTAAGGAATCATAAGGTAATTAAATTACCTTCTTCTAATTTTAAAGTAAAAATAGCCGATGTACTTAAGAAAGAAGGTTTTATAATTGATTATAAAATAGAAAATTCTGATTCAAAAATTTTTAATTTATCAATAAATTTAAAATACAATCTAGGATCTCCAGTTATTAGTACAATTGAAAGAGTTTCTAAACCAGGAAGAAGAATATTTTCTAGTGCAGAAAGTTTACCAAAAATAAATAATGGTTTAGGAATAGCTATAATCTCTACACCAAAAGGAGTTATGACTGATATAGATGCGAGAAAACAAAAGCTTGGCGGGGAAATAATTTGTAAGGTTTTTTAATGTCTAAAATAGGAAAAATAAGTATAAACATACCTGAAAAAATAAAAGTTGCTATAAATGGCAATGCATTAAATATTGAAGGACCTCTGGGTAAAAAAACACTTAATATTGATACTAATATATTTGATTTAAATCTAAATGACGGAAAAGCTATAAGTATAAAGCCTAAAAAAATTAACGACGAAACAAAAAGATTATGGGGTATGAATAGAAGCTTGTTAAATAATGCTATTACAGGTGTAAACACAGGTTATCAAAAAACCTTGGAATTAAACGGAGTTGGTTACAGAGCGGCACTTAAAGGCAAACAACTAAATTTACAATTAGGTTTTAGCCATGATATTAATTTTGATATCCCTGAAAATATTAAAATTGATGTTGAAAAACAAACAGTAATCAAAATTAGCAGCATAGATAAACAATTAGTAGGAATGACTGCGGCTAAAATAAAAACATTTAGACCACCAGAGCCTTATAAGGGAAAAGGTATTAAAGAAGTTGGTCAATATGTAAGAAGAAAAGAAGGGAAAAAGAAATAATGAAAATATCTTCAAAAGATAGAAAAAAATTTAGAATAAGAAATAAACTTAAGAAACATGCAGGGTTAGATAGGTTTAGATTAACTATTTTTAGATCAACCAAAAATATTTCAGCTCAAATAATAGATGATAATAAAAAAGCTACTTTGATATCAGTATCATCTGTAGAAAAAGATATAAAATCGATGAAGAAAAGTAACAAATCTGAATTGTCAAAAATAGTAGCAGAAAAACTTGCAAAAAAAGCACAAGAAAAAAATATTTCAAAAATTTATTTTGATAGAGGTATTTACAAATATCACGGTAGAGTTAAAATTTTTGCTGATACTTTAAGAAAAAATGGATTGAAAGTATAAAATTATGGAAAAAAATAACGATTATATAGAAAAATTAGTACACATAAATAGAATTACGAAAGTGGTCAAAGGAGGAAGAAGATTTGGATTTTCTGCTTTAGTAGTTGTTGGCAATCAAAATGGAAAAATAGGCATAGCACACGCTAAAGCGAAACAAGTTCCAGATGCTATTAAAAAAGCAAATGATTTAGCTAAAAGAAATATGATACAAATTCCATTACGTGAAGGTAGAACAATTCACCACGATACACTTGGAAAAGATGGGTCAGGTCGTATTAAATTAAGATCTGCACCCAAAGGTACAGGTATCATTGCTGGTGGACCTGTAAGAGCAGTTTGTGAAGTCCTTGGAATTAAAGATATTGTTGCTAAGTCTATGGGCACTGCTAATCCCCATAATGTGATTAGAGCATGTCTGAAAGCCTTAAAAAAACAACATTCCCCAAAACATATATCAATGATAAGAAGTAAAAAAATATCTGAAATTATTGAGAAGAGAGGATAATGTCTGCCTTGAACAATTCAAACCCAATAAAAAGAAAAAAAATTAGAGTAGGTAGAGGTATAGGGTCGGGAAAAGGTAAGACTTCTGGAAGAGGTGTTAAAGGCCAAAAATCACGATCAGGTGTTGCTATTAAAAGTTTTGAGGGTGGACAAATGCCTTTATATAGAAGATTACCCAAAAGAGGATTTAATTCTTTTAAAAAAAATAATATAGGAAAAATAAATTTAGGGCAGATCCAATACTTCATTGAAAAAAAATCTCTAAGTAACAAGGACAAGCTAGATTTAAATATTTTAAAAAAACTAAATATAATTAATAAAAAATCAAAAAAATTAAAAATTTTAGGTTCTGGTGAAATTAAGGATAAGATAATAGTAGAAGCAAATTTTTTTTCTAAGTCAGCAATTGATAAATTAAAAAAAATTGGTGGTACAGCACAAATATTGAAAAAATAGGTTTTTTTATGAGTATATCATCACAGTCTAACGATTTGAGAAATCGTATAGTTTTTACAATATTTATTTTATCAGTATATAGACTTGGAACATTTGTACCTTTGCCAGGTATTGACCCACAACAATTAGAAGCATTGATGCAAGGCAATCAAAAAGGTTTGCTTGGAATGTTCAATGTTTTTGCTGGTGGTGCCGTAAGTAGAATGGCAATTTTTGCTCTAGGTATAATGCCATATATTTCATCATCTATTATAGTTCAACTTCTAACAGGAGTTTCAGATTATTTTAAAAATTTAAAAAGCCAAGGCGAAACTGGAAGAAAGAAAATTTCTCAAATAACAAGATATGGAACTGTTTTATTGGCTACAGTCCAAGGGTATGGATTAGCAGTAGGGCTCGAGTCATCAGCAAATTTAGTAATAAATCCTGGATTATTTTTTAAAATTTCAACAGTTACAACAATAGTAGCTGGTACTATTTTTCTAATGTGGCTTGGTGAGCAGATAACCCAAAGAGGTATAGGTAATGGAATTTCATTAATTATATTTTCAGGAATAGTTGCAGAAATACCTAGAGCTTTAGTCACTACATTTGAACTTGGAAGAACAGGAGCAATATCTACTTTGATGATAATCCTTCTTTTTATATTACTAGTTATAACAATTATGTTCATAGTTTTTATGGAAAGAGCATTAAGAAAAATATTAATAAATTATCCAAAAAGGCAAATGGGTAATAAAATGTATGGCGGTGAGTCATCTCATTTGCCATTAAAAATTAACCAAGCTGGAGTTATACCTGCAATTTTTGCATCTGCTTTATTATTATTGCCTGTTACATTTTCTAATTTTAACTTATCAAGTAATGAAACATTTTTAGATATATCTTCGTATTTTTCTCAAGGCCAACCTCTTTATATGCTTTTGTATGCATCAGGAATAATTTTTTTTACTTTCTTTTATACATCTATAACTTTTAATCCAAACGAGACTGCAGAAAATTTAAGAAAATATGGAGGCTTTGTGCCAGGAATTAGACCAGGAGAAAGTACAGCAATCTATATAGATAACATTTTAACTAAACTTACAACTATTGGCGCACTTTATTTAACTTTAGTTTGTTTAATGCCTGAAGTTTTAATTGCAAACTACCCTATACCTTTTTACTTAGGAGGAACCTCAATTTTAATTGTAGTAGTTGTTGCGATAGATACTGTAACACAAGTTCAAACAAGATTAATGAGTTCACAATATGAGCAATTGATTAAAAAAACAAAATTTGGAAGATAATTTTAAGTGAATGTTATAATATTTGGACCACCTGGTGCTGGTAAAGGGACGCAAGCTCATTACATCGTAAAAAAATTTAATCTTTATCAAGTCTCTACAGGCGACCTTTTAAGAAATGAAGTTAAAAATAAAACTGATATAGGCAAAGTTATTGAAAATACGATTTCTAAAGGTGATTTTGCTACAGACGAAATAGTTAATGAACTTATAAAAAAAGTTGTATTCGATACTCAAAAAAAAAACAAATTAATCTTCGATGGCTATCCTAGATCGTTAAGTCAGGCAAAAAATTTAAATTTAATGTTATATAATTCTAATCAAAAAATTGATTTTATTTTTTTTCTTAATATTAATAAAGATACAGTTATAAAAAGAATTGAGAAAAGAAAAATTTTAGAAAAAAGATCAGATGATAACTTAAATACTATTCTCAAAAGGTACGATACTTACATGGAAACAACTAGACCTGTCTTAGATTTCTACTCTAAAAATCCAAATTTTTATGAAATTGATGGAGGTGAAAAAATAGCAGATATATCAACCAAAATTGAGCAAATTCTGTCAGTTTAAGACATTGACTTTGAAAGAACTTCTTATATAAAAGGCTAAATTTAATCACTAAAAATATGGCTCGTATAGCAGGCGTAAACATTCCAACAAATAAAGTTGTGCAAACAGGATTAACTTATATTTTTGGTATTGGAGATAAATTTTCAAAACAAATATGTGAAGCTTTAAACATACCAAAAGCAATGAGGGTAAATGAGCTCACTGACGACCAGATTTTAAAAATTAGAGAATATATTGATAAAAATTTTACTGTGGAAGGCGATCTTAGAAGAGAAACATCATTAAGTATAAAAAGATTAATTGATTTAGCTTCTTATAGAGGATCTAGACATAAAAAAAAATTACCCGTTAGAGGTCAAAGAACTAGATGTAACGCTAGAACAAGAAAAGGTAAAGCAATAGCTATAGCTGGTAAAAAACTAACTCCTTTAAAAAAATAAAATATGAAAACAGAAGAAAAAAAAGAAGCAAATAAAAAATCATCAGAAAGTTCTGTAGACAAAATAAAGAAAAAAAGTTCTTACTTAAAAAAAAAGAAAATTAAAAAAAATATTACAAATGGAATAGCGTATGTTCAATCAACATTTAATAATACAATTATTTCAATAGCTGATACAAGTGGAAATGTTATTTCTTGGGCTTCTGCAGGCCAAAAAGGTTTTAAAGGATCAAGAAAATCTACACCCTATGCAGCTCAAGTTGCTGCAGATGCGGCAGCTGCTAAAGCAATAGAATGTGGAATGAAAGTTTTATCTGTAGAAGTTAAAGGGCCAGGATCAGGAAGAGAAACTGCATTAAGAGCTTTACAAGCAAGAGGATTTAAAATTTTATCAATAAAAGACACTACTCCATTGCCACACAATGGGAGCAGACCACCAAAAAGAAGGAGAGTATAAATGGAAAGCACTGAAGTAAATATAAAAAATTGGAAATCTTTAATTAAACCATCAAAACTTGATATCAAATTAAGTGATGACAAGTCTTATGCAAAAGTTATAGCTGAACCATTAGAAAAAGGTTATGGACTTACTTTAGGAAATTCCTTGAGAAGAATTTTGCTATCATCAATAAGAGGCACAGCAGTAACAAGTATTCAAATTGATGGCGTTTTGCATGAATTTACTTCTATTAAAGGAATTAGAGAAGATGTAACTGATATAGTTTTAAATGTTAAATCCTTAGCTTTAAAAAGCTCTTCTGAAGGAACAAAAAAATTAATTTTAGATGCAAAAGGCCCAGGAGAAATAAAGGCTTCAAATATAACACCACTAGCAGACATAGAAATATTAAATCCTGATTTGGTTATTTGTAATTTGGACGAAAATACAAATTTTCATATGGAAATGAATGTGAATACTGGAAAAGGTTATGCGCCGGCTGATCTTAATAAACCAGAAGATCCGCCACTTGGTTTAATTCCAATAGATTCTTTATTTAGCCCAGTTAAGAAAGTTTCATATTCTGTGAGCACAGCAAGAGAGGGTAAAGCTTTAGATTATGATAAATTAACTATGGAAGTTGAAACAAATGGATCGATATCAGCCGAAGATGCTATTGCTTATTCTGCTCGAATTTTTCAAGACCAACTAGGTATGTTTATCAATTTTGATGAACCTCAAGAAGTGGTTGTACGAGAGAAACCTGTAGAACCAGAATTTAACAAAAATTTATTAAGGAAAGTTGACGAGCTGGAATTGTCGGTAAGATCTATGAATTGTCTAAAAAATGATAACATCATTTATATTGGTGATTTGGTGCAAAAATCAGAAGGTGAAATGTTAAGAACTCCAAATTTTGGAAGAAAATCTTTAAATGAAATTAAGGAAGTATTAACTGGAATGTCACTCTATTTAGGAATGGAAATACCAAATTGGCCTCCTGATAATATTGCTGAACTATCTAAAAAACTTGAAGAGTCTATTTAAAAATGAGACATAACCTTGGTCATAAAAAACTAAACAGAACATCTGAACACAGAAAAGCATTACTAAAAAATATGCTTAATTCATTAATTAAATACGAGCAAATAACAACAACACTACCTAAAGCTAAATTTTTAAAACCCCAAGCAGACAAAATAATTACTTTAGGAAAAAAAAAATCTTTGCAAAATGCAAAATTACTATTTTCTAAACTACAAGATAAAAAGTCTGCAAATAAGGTAAAAAGCACATTGTCCAAAAGATATTTAAATCGAAAAGGTGGATATACTAGGATTGTTAAAGCAGGTTTTAGATATGGTGATAAAGCTCCAATGGCAATTATTGAATTTGTTGATAGAGATGTCGAGGCTAAAAAAGTTGATAAAAAAATTAAAGATACATCTAAAGATAATAAAGAAACAAATAATCAACCAAAAGCATAGTTAAAATTTAACAAAACCTTTATATGAAAAAGTCTTATATTTTAGACTACAAAAGTAATGGTATGAGACTTGATAGGTGGGTCAAAAATAATTTAGGAAAAGTTCCACAAAGCTTAATAGAAAAAAATTTACGTAAAGGAAAAATTAAAGTTAATAAGAAAAAAACTAAAAGTTCATACAAATTAAAAATAAATGATAAAATTGATTTTTTTGATTATAATTTTAAAGAAAAAATTTATAAAAAAAAAATTAAATACAATCCATCCAAAGGTCTAGTTAAAGAAAACGAAAATTTAATTATCGATAATAATAATGATTTTATAGTTTTAAACAAAAGTGCAGGTATATCAGTTCAAGGAGGCACTAAATCAAAAAAGAACCTAATTGATATATTTGCTAAGAGTAAATATTTCCAAGATTCAAAACCATATTCAGTACATAGATTAGATAAAGATACTTCAGGCGTATATATAATAGCTAAAAATAGAGAAACAGCTCAATTACTTACCTCTTTATTCAGGTTGAGAAAAATACATAAAACCTATTTAGCAATTTGCTATGGAGAAATTAATGAAAATTATGGCGAATTAAAAAATAATTTAATCAGATATGATTTAGATAAAAAAATTGTAGAAAAAGCAATAACAAAATTTAAAGTACTTGATAAAAATTCAAACTCATCTTTCATTTCAATGCAACCAATTACTGGTAGAAAACACCAGTTGAGAAAACAATTATCGCTTATGAATCATCCAATCTTTGGTGATAAAAAATATAACTATAATTTTATAAAAAAAAATAGTTCATTACAACTTATGCTTCATGCTTATGAAATCAAATTTATGATTAAAAATGAAAAGTTTACTTATAGAGCTTTGCCACCTGATTATTTTAAGAAATTTTTGAAAACTAAGAGATTATCTTTTTAAATTTTCGATAAATTTTAAAATTATATAATCAACTATTTTACTGTAATTTTGTTTTTTGATTATATTTAGAGAAGTTAGTTTCTTATCTTTTATTCCGCACGGAATTATTTTTTCGTATTCTTTTAAATCATTATTTATATTTAAAGAAAAGCCGTGATAAGCTATCCATTTTTTTACTCTCACACCAATAGCAGCAACTTTCTCCACTCTATTATTGTAATTGACCCAAATACCAATATTTTTTCTATCATTAAAAGATTTTATTTTATATTTTTTTAATGTTTCAATAATTGTTTCTTCTAAAAGTAAAATAAATTTTCTTAAATCTTTATTTCTTTTATTTAAGTCTATAACAAAGTAGAAAATTAGCTGTCCAGGTCCGTGCCAGGTTATTTTTCCACCTCTTAAGGTTTTTATAATTTTAATTTTTTTATCCAAAATTTCATTTTCTTTAAATCTAGATCCCGCAGTAAATGTTGGTGGATGTTCCAAAACCCATATGAGTTCTTTAGATTCTTTTTTATAGACTTTCTCAGCTCTTTTTTCGAGAAAATCTATTGCATCTAAATATTTAATAGGTTTTTTAGACTTTTTTATATCTATTTTCATATAAAGAATTGTATTATTCGAATATTGTATTAATAGTGCTTTATAATTTATATGAAATTTTATGACTTTAGTAAAAAAAATAAAAGACAAGAGAGTCAATTTTGAATTTAATAAAGAGTATATAAAGGTAGTTAATGAAAAAATTCAAAAAAATGATGCTGAATTTATCACAAATTCATTTGGTGGAATGCACCCATCTGATGCAGCTGATATTATTGAGCATTTATCTGAAGATGATAGAGAAAAGCTAATAAAATTAAATAGTTTTAAAATTGATCCTGAAGTTTTTATTGAGCTTAATGAGTCAATACAATCAGAGATAATCAAATATATCTCTACTGGTGGAATCACATCAATATTAAAAAATCTAGAATCAGATAATGCAATAAAAATTTTAGAGAACTTGGATGAAAAAAATAAAGAACTAGTATTAAGTTCATTACCACCAAAGGATAGATTTGCTCTACAAGAAAGTTTAAGCTATCCAGAAGATACTGCCGCAAGATTAATGCAAAGAGAATTTACGGCAATACCTAGTAATTGGTCCGTTGGACAAACGATTGATTATTTAAGAGAAAATAAAGATTTACCAGAAGAGTTTCTTGAAATTTTTATTGTTGATAATGAATTTAAGCCTATAGGAACAGTACCATCCTCTAAAGTATTAAGAACTTCAAGAGATACAAATATGCAATCAATTATGCTTGAAACGCAATTATCAATACCTGTCGACATGGATCAAGAAGAAGTTGGACATTTATTTGAAAATTACAATTTAAATTCTGCTTGTGTTGTTGATAAATCAAATAAATTAGTTGGAATGATCACTAGTGACGATGTACTTACAGTATTAAAAGAAGAAGCTGAGGAAGACGCTCTTAGATTAGCTGGTGTTGGTGATGAAGAAATTACCGATGGAGTAATAAAAAAAACTAAAAGAAGATTTAATTGGTTACTATTAAATTTATTTACAGCAATAATTGCATCTGTAGTTATTGGTTTTTTCCAGGAAGACATTGAAAAAGTTGTTGCTCTTGCGGTATTGATGCCAATAGTAGCATCTATGGGAGGAAATGCTGGAATGCAAACACTCGCTGTAACAATAAGAACTATTGCTACCAATCAACTAACTAAGAATAATTTTTCACAAAATATTTTAAAAGAATTTTCAATCGGCATATTAAATGGAATAATATTTGCTATTATTAGTGCTGCCGTTGTTCAATTTTGGTTTAAAGATATGACACTTTCGTTAATCATATCAATATCAATGATTTTAAATATGATTGTTGCTGGTCTTTTTGGAATATTAGTGCCCGTATCATTAAAAAAAATGAATATTGACCCCGCTATAGCATCGAGCGTTTTTGTAACTACTATTACAGATGTTATTGGATTTTTATCTTTTCTTGGTATAGGAGCTTATTTTTTCTTCTAACGTTAATAATTATCAATTAATCTTATATTTTTATTATAATATGCTAAAAATATCTTAAAGTTGTTTTTATTATAATTTTTAGATAAGTTTTTTTTATTTCTTATTTCCAAATACTCAACTTTAATATTTTTAATATTGTTAATTTTTTTACTTATATATTTAATTTTATATTTATTAGATATATTATTTTTTAATTTATTTCTTAGATTTAACAATAAAGCAGCAATATAAGATGATTTTTTAAGATCATATTTATTAAGTAAGTTATTACGAGATGATAATGCCACTTTATTTTTATCCCGTATAGTTTTGCATGCAAAAACATTTACTTTAAAATTTTTATTAATAAATTTCTTAATTAAAAATAGCTGTTGATAGTCTTTCTCACCTAAAAAAATAAAAGTTGGTTTAATTTTTTTTAGAAATTGATTGATTACAGCTAATACACCTTCAAAATGACCAGGTCTATATAATGAACACATTATTTTATCTTTTTTATTTAATTTGATTTTTTTATTATTGTTATTTTTGTAAATTTCTTTTGTATTGGGAATTAACAAATAATCTACTTTCAGTTTTTTAAGAATCATCATATCTTTTTTTAAATTTCTTGGATAATTTTTAAGGTCACTTTTTTTGTTGAATTGTGAAGGATTTATGAAAATACTTACTAAGGTCTTTTTGCAGTTTGTTTTCGATGATTTAATAAGAGAAATATGACCATTATGCAATGAACCCATAGTAGGCACAAATCCTATGTTCGCCTTAAAATCAACTTCTTTGTTTAATTTATTTATACTTTTAAAAATTATCATTTATGGTAATTCATTTAATTAATACATTTTGATGATAAGACAAGCAATAATACCATTGGCAGGATTAGGGACAAGATTATTACCTTTAACAAGTGTTTATGCCAAAGAACTTTTACCAATTAATGGTAAAGCAGGTTTAGAGTATATAATTGATGAGTGTCTAGATGCAGGCATTAAAGAGATTATATTTATAATATCAAAAAAAAAGGAAATCATAAGAAAATATTTTTACAATGACAAGTTTTATCAAAAAATAATTAGAAAGAAGAAAGACTTAAGGATTATTAAAGAGTATAAAAAAATTAAAAAATATAAAAAAATAATTAAATTTGTTTATCAAAATAACCCAAAAGGTACTGGTCATGCTGTTTTAAAAGCTAAAAATCTTATAAGAGACAAATTTTTTTTAATGTTGTTACCTGATGATTTAATAATAAAAAGAAATTGTTCAAAGGATATGATTTCAATACATAATAAAAAAAAATGCTCAGTAATGGCTAGTATGAAAGTTCAAAAAAGAACAGTTAATAGATGGGGAATCTTTTCCAAAAGGAAATATATAAATAAAAATAATTTTTATATTAAAGATGTCGTTGAAAAACCTGATATAAAATCAGCACCTTCTAATAATGCAGTTATTGGCAGATATATATTGTCAAAAAAAATTTTTAAAAAATTGCAAAATCAGAAGAAAGGAAAAGGTGGGGAGATACATATCACCGATTCAATTAGAAGGTTAATAAATGATGGAGAAACTTTTGTTGGTCATAATTTTATTGGTAAATATTTAGACTGCGGGACAATGGAAGGCTACATAAAATCATCTATAGAGATTTATAAAACATGAAACTTTGCATGATAGGAACAGGTTATGTCGGCCTTGTTAGTGGCGTGTGTTTTTCTGACTTAGGACATACCGTTTATTGTGTAGATAATAATAAAGCAAAAATTATTTCTTTAAATAATGGGAAGGTTCCAATTTACGAACCAGGTCTTGAGGAAATATTAAAAAAAAATTTTAAACAAAAAAGACTTATCTTTACAACAGATTTGAAGTATGCCGTAACTAACTCTGATATTATATTTATATGTGTTGGTACACCTACAAAAAAAAATGGTTATTCTGCAGATTTAAAATATGTTTTTAAAGTAGCAAGAGAACTAAAAAAATATATAAAAAAATATAAAATTTTAATTACTAAATCTACAGTTCCAGTTACAACAGGAGATAAAATTGAGACTATTCTTAAAAATCTTAAAAAAAGAAAACTTGTTGATGTTGTATCTAATCCTGAGTTTTTAAGAGAAGGTGAAGCTATACGGGATTTTATTTACCCAGATAGAGTGATAGTTGGCACAAGCAGTTCTAAAGCTAATAAAATAATAAAATCTTTATATATGCCTATAATAAAAAAAGTTGCTAGATACTTTCATACCTCAAGAAAAGGAGCTGAGTTAATCAAATATGCCTCAAATGCTTTTTTGGCTACTAAAATTTCTTTTATAAATGAACTGGCAAATCTTTGCGAAAAAACTTCAGTTGATATAAAAGATATTTCCTTAGGAATGGGTCTAGATCAACGAATTGGCGAAAGATTTTTAAGAGCTGGTCCTGCGTACGGCGGCTCTTGTTTTCCAAAAGATACTAGAGCGTTAGTAAAAACTGCAGATGATTTTAAAGTTGATCTCTCTATTGTAAAAAAAGTAATAAAATCAAATGAAAATAGAAAATTATTATTAATTTCACGCGTACACGATATTATCGGGAAAAAAATAAAAAATAAAAAAATAACTTTTCTTGGAGTAACCTTCAAACCTAATACTGATGATATGAGAGGTGCATCAAGTTTAGTTATGATTCCTTATCTTTCAAAAAAAGGAGCTATAATAGAATATTTTGATCCAACTGGTATTAAAAATAATTTTTCTAATTTGAAAAATGTTATTTTTAATAAAGATATAGCGTCCGCATGCTATAAAAGTGATTTGATAATAATACATACAGAATGGAATGAATTTAAACAATTAGATTTTAAAAAATTAGTTAAAAAAAAAAATTTTAAAATTTATGATCTAAGAAATCTCTATAGTCCAATTAAAATGAAAAAAAATAAAATAAATTATTTTGGTATTGGAAGATATTTAGTTTAATTCAAAAATTGCATCTACCTCAACAGCAACACCCAATGGAAGACTATTTACACTGACTGCTGCTCTAGTATGCTTTCCATTTTCACCAAAAATTGATGATATTAAATCTGAAGCTCCATTTATAACTTTAGGCTGATCAACAAAATCATCCGCTGAATTAACATAACCAGTTAATTTAACACAGTTTTTAATTTTTGATAAATCGTAATTACAAGCTTTATTGGCTTGTGATATTATGTTTAAGGCACATCTCTTAGCAGCTTCGTAACCTTCTTCTAAATTTAAATCTTTTCCAATTTTACCTTTAATTAATTCTCCTTTGTTATTAATAGATATTTGCCCTGATACGTAGAGCAATTTTCCTGAAATTTTTGTTGCAACGTATGATCCTACCGGATCAGGTGCTTTAGGTATTATTAGGCCTAATTCTTTAATTTTATTTTCAATCATTGTTTTTTTTTCTTTTTAAAAGATTGCCAATCTTTTTCAAAGTTTCCTTCGTTTTGTCTTTGGCTTTAGAACCACTTTGTTTTATCTTATCACTAGTTTCGCTACTTTTATTTTTTATTTTGCCAGCAGTTTTAGTACTTTTATCTTTAATTTTTTCAGTAGTCTCAGACCCTTTGATCAAAATTTTATCTTTTATACATTTAGCATAAGTTTGACTTAATTTATCAAGTTTACTGCAATTTTTTTCATTAGCCTCTGAAATTGATAGATTAAATATAAAAAAAATTATTATAACTATTTTTTTCATTTTTTCTTTTTTTTACTTCTATCGTATTCTCTCCTTTTCTCAATTAATATTAAGGCTTCTTCCATAGTTAGCTCTGTTGGGTCTTTTTCCTCAGGAATTGTTGCATTAAGAGATTTATATTTTATATATGGTCCATATTGACCTTTCATAATTCTAACAGGTTTTTTATCCTCTGGGTGTTCACCTAAATCTTTAATAATAGATGATGAGATTCTACCAGGCTTAGCTTCTGCAATTAAAGAAATTGCTCTATTTAAACCAATAACAAATAATTCACCAACATTTTCTATTCTTGCTGATTTATTTTCACATTTTAAATATGGACCAAATCTCCCAACATTAATTGTTATATCTTTATCATTTTCTGGATTTTTACCTAAACTCAATGGAAGAGAGCATAGAAATTTTGCTTTATCTAAATCTATAGAATTTATTTCAAGA
Organism: uncultured Pelagibacteraceae bacterium; assembly: GCA_902634485.1. Taxonomy (GTDB): domain Bacteria; phylum Pseudomonadota; class Alphaproteobacteria; order Pelagibacterales; family Pelagibacteraceae; genus Pelagibacter. The sequence continues at coordinate 16,139 of CACPKA010000007.1, forward strand.
CCTTTTGGTATAGATACATTTTTGAGATTGTCGTTTTCTTTTTTAGTTTTCTTATTTTTTTTTTTGGTTTTAATCTCTTCATCTGGCTCTTTTTCGTATTGTAAATATGGTCCAAATCTTCCATTTTTAAGATAAATGTCTCTACCTTTATCGTTTTGACCTATGAGTTTAGGCTCTGCTAAAGATATCTGTTGCGCAGCTTTAGATTTAGATAGAGGTCTAGTAAACTTACATTCTGGATAGTTAGAGCAGCCAACGAAAGCACCTCCTCTGAAACTATTTTTTAAACTTAGTTGACCATTAGAGCATAACTTACATTTTCTATCAATGTTTCCATCTTTATCTATTTCGAAAACTAAAGATCCTAGGCTGTCGTTTAATAAATCCAAAACTTCTCTGGTTCTTTTTTCTTTAACACTAGACACATTAGAATTAAAATCTTTCCAAAAGTTTTCTAGCACATTTATCCAATTTTCTTTACCAGCAGTAATATCATCTAATTGATTTTCAAGTTTTGCAGTAAAATCATAATCAACATATTTAGCAAAAAGTTTTTCCAAAAAAGCAGATAGAAGTTTACCTCTATCAGTTGGAAAAAATCTTTTATTATTAATATCTGCATAACCTCTATTTGATATAACAGATATTATGCTCGCATATGTTGAAGGTCTTCCAATTCCAAGCTCTTCCAATTTTTTTACTAAACTAGCTTCTGAATATCGAGGAGGGGGTTGTGTAAAATGTTGCTCATCTTTAAAATCGCTTATCTTAATTTCACCTTTCTTTACATCGGGTAAAATCTTTTCATCTTCATTATTATCATCTAAATTTGTTAATTTAAGATATCCATCAAACTTTATAGTTGAACCACTAGCTTTAAATATATTTTTTTCATCTGTTGAAACAATAGTTATTGTTTTTCTATCAAATTTAGCTGACTCCATTTGTGAAGATAGCGCTCTAGTCCATATCAGGTTATACAATTTAAATTGATCTGTACTCAGGTACTTTTTTAAACTTTCAGGATTTCTTGTAATTTCTGTTGGCCTTATTGCTTCATGAGCTTCCTGAGCATTTTTAGCTTTTTTCCCAGAATAATTTAAAGGTTTTTCAGGCAAATAATTCTTTCCATAACTTTTTGAAATATAATTTCTAAAAGTTTCAACTGCATCTTTTGAAATATTTGTACCGTCAGTTCTCATATATGTTATTAATCCAACTGTATCTCCATCAATATCTATCCCTTGGTATAATCTTTGAGCAATCTGCATTGTTCGAGATGCTCCAAAACTTAATTTGCTTGATGCTGTTTGTTGTAAAGTTGATGTTGTAAAAGGTCCTGATGGATTTCTAGAGTAAACTTTTGAACTTATATCTGTAATATTATAAGATTTTTCTTTTATTATTTTTATAGCTTTATTTATATCTTCTTTGTTTTTAAATGAGAACTTTTCAATCTTTTTTTCGTTTAGTTTAAAAATATTTGAAATAACTTCAGAACCATTTTCTGTTTTAAAAATAACATTTAAGGTCCAAAATTCATCAGGTTTAAATACTTCAATTTCATGTTCTCTTTCTGTTATCAATCTTAGAGCAACAGATTGAACTCTACCTGCAGATTTTGAACCTGGTAACTTTGTCCATAGTATTGGAGATATATTAAAACCTACTAAATAGTCTAAAGCTCTTCGAGCCATATATGCATCAACTAACTGAGGTTCAATTTCTCTAGGATTATCTATACCATTTGTTACTGCTTTTTTTGTTATTTCGTTAAAAACCACGCGTTCAATTTTTTTATCTTTAAGTAGTTTCTTCTCATTCAAAAACTCTTTTACATGCCATGCTATAGCCTCACCCTCTCTATCAGGATCTGTTGCTAATATTATTTTTGTTGAATCTTTTGCCGAGTCTGTAATTTCTTTTAAATATTTTTTTGAAAAGCTATCAATCTCCCATATCATTTTGAAATCATTTTCAGGATCTACGGATCCATTTTTTGAAGGCAAATCTCTTATATGTCCATAACTAGCCAAAACTGTATAATCTGATCCTAAATATTTATTTATAGTTTTAGCTTTTGCAGGACTTTCAACTATTACTAGGTTCATTAAGTGGAAAACTACATAAATGCTTTAGATAGTCAAACTAATAAATTTTTGTCTTAGATTCTTGTTTATTTATCAATCTTTTAACATTTTCTCTATGTGTATAAATGATTAAGACAAGGATTATTAGAAAAAAAAATATACTTTGCCCTGATGAAAAAAAATATAAAAAAATAGGAACACTAAAACTTGCAAAAATAGAAGATAATGATGAATATTTTGTAATAAAATAAATTAACAACCATGTTACTACAAATATAATTCCTAAAATTAAATTAATTGAAAATAATATTCCAACATAAGTAGCTACTCCTTTTCCTCCATTAAATTTAAGCCAGATTGGAAAAACGTGACCAATAAAAATACAAAGAGATGAAATATAAATGTATTCAGGGTAATAAAATTTAATAATAAATATCGTTACAACTGCCTTTAAGATATCAAGTATTAAAGTACTATATCCAATAATTTTGTTACCAGTTCTTAATGCATTAGTGGCACCAATATTTCCAGAACCAATATCTCTTATATCTTTTTTAAGAAATAATTTAGTTAATATATAGCCAAAAGGTATTGAACCCATTAAATACGATGAAATTATTATTATAAAAAGTTCCATTTTTATATTTTATATAATTCTTCACCTTTAACAAAAGTATTTGTTACTTTTCCTTGCAGTTTTTTATTTTCTATAGATGTATTTTTAGATTTTGAAAGTAGATTTTCTTTTTTAACAACCCAAGGTTTATTAATATCTACAATACAAAAATCCGCATTATTTCCTATACTTAGATTGCCTTTATCAATTTTTAGTATTTTTGCTGGATTGCTAGTTAGTGCTTTAATTATAGTATTTAATTTTAGTGATTCATTATGAAATAATTCTAAAGATAATGAAAGCAATGTTTCTACTCCTGAAGAGCCTGTTGCAGCTTTAGCAAAAGTGAGTCTTTTTTGTTCTTCATCTTCAGGTTTGTGGTCCGAAACTATTACATCTATAGTTTCATCTTTTAAACCATCAACCAACACATTTCTATCTTCTTCTGTTCTAAGAGGTGGCGATAGCTTTAAAAAAGTTCTAAATTCACCTATATCATTTTCATTTAATGATAAATTATTTATTGAAACTCCACATGTAAATTTTAAAAAATTCTTTTTGTCTTTTATTATTTTAACCGATTTTGCAGATGAAATTTGTGATATATGATATCTACATTTATGTTCTTCTAATAATGACAAATCTCTTTCAATTATTATTCTTTCAGCAACATCCGGAATACCTTGTAGACCGAGTTTTGTAGAGATTATTCCATCATTCATCATTCCCTTGTCAGCCAAATCTGAATCTTCGGCATGTTGAATTATTAAAGCATTTAAGTCATACGCCGAGTTCATTATTCTTGACATTAAACGTGTATTTTGGATAGTTTTTGATCCATCAGTAAAAGCAATTATTCCTTTTTTTTGCAACAAACCAAATTCAGTCATATTTGTACCTTCTAAATTTTTTGTTAATGAAGCAGTAGGAAAAATATTTATTTTTGATTTATCTCTTCCTCTTCTTTTAAGAAAATCGACCATAGAAACATTATCTATAATTGGATTTGTGTTTGGCATTGTTACAACCGATGTCACACCACCGGATAATGCCGCATTACTTAGAGTTCTAAAATTTTCTTTATATTCGTATCCTGGTTCACCTACAAATACACGCATGTCTACAATACCGGGAAATATATAATTTCCTTTTAAATCTATATATTTTTCTCTGGAAGGTATGTTGTTTTCATTAACTTTTTTACCTATAGCTTCAATTTTACCTTCTTCACTTATTATTAAACCGCCAAATTCTTCCAATGAATTTTTTGGATCTATTATATTTGCATTTAAAAAGTATTTTTTTTTCATTTAATTACAAAAAATTTTTAAACAAGCCATTCTAACAGCAACTCCTAATTCCACTTGTTCTTGTATTACACTTTTATTTATATCATCAGCTAAGTTTGTATCGATTTCAATTCCTCTATTCATAGGACCGGGATGCATTATTAAAGCATCATCTTTAGCAATATCTAATTTATCAGGTGTTAAACCATAATACTCATAATATTCTCTATTAGATGCAAGAAATGAACTATTCATTCTTTCATTTTGTAATCTTAGCATCATCACTATATCGCAATCATAAAGACCCTTTTTCATATCAGAAAATTTATTGATACCAAATTTTTCAAGATCTTTAGGCATTAAGTTTGTTGGAGCTACAATATTTACATCAGCACCTAACATAGTTAATAAGTAGATATTTGATCTAGCAACTCTTGAATGCAAAATATCTCCACATATAGCTATTTTTAAACCTTGAATTTTTCCCTTTTTTTCAATTATTGTAAGAGCATCTAATAAGGCTTGCGTAGGATGTTCTCTTCTTCCATCACCAGCATTAATTACCGTACAGTTAACTTTTTGAGATAATAAATTACAAGCCCCAGAATCTTGATGTCTAATTACTATCAAATCAGGATGCATCGCATTAAGTGTCATTGCTGTATCAATTAAAGTTTCACCTTTTTTTATTGCAGAATTAACTATGTTCATTGACATAACATCAGCTCCCAATCTTTTACCAGCCAACTCAAATGAACTTTGAGTTCTAGTTGAGGGTTCAAAAAAAAGATTTATTTGTGTTTTTCCTCTAAGTGTATCTAATTTTTTATTTTTACTTCTATTAAGATTAATAAATTGCTTAGCTTCTGAAAGTATAAAATTTACATCAGTTATCGATAAATCTTGAATACCTAGAAGATGTTTTTGTGAAATTTTAATAGCTTTATTTGATTTGGTTGCCATTAAAATTAACTCTATAACCATTAACCTTTGATAAGGCAAGTATTAATTTGATAAAAAATCAATAGCCCCTTGAAGAATAAAAGCCGCTGCATTTTGATCTATATTTTTAACTTTTTTGGAAACATTTATGTCTAATTGACTAGATAAATTAAAAGCCCCAACAGTAGAAAGCCTTTCATCCCATAGGCAAACAGGTATATCGATAGATTTTCCTATATTAGTTGAAACATCTTTTATTGATTGAGATGAGGAACCCTCTGATCCGTCCATATTTATAGGATTGCCTATTATGATACCCTTTATATTATTTTCTTTAATAATTGTATTAAGCTCATCTATAAGTTCATTGTTATTTGTCTTATTTATTGTTTTAAATGGAGTCGCTATTGATTGTCTGTCATCGCAGATAGCTACTCCAATTCTTTTAGATCCCAAATCTAAACCAATTAATCGTGTTTTATTTGTTTGTTTTTTTTTAAATTCTTCAATAGTCATCATATTGTATATTTTATACTTAAATGATAGTTTTCGTGGTATTTAAATATCACATGACAATTGATCTTAAAACAATAAAGCATATATCTAAATTATCAAGAATTTCAGTTGATGATAAAAAAGCTAAAAAATTAGCTGATGATTTAAACTCAATATTTAAGTGGATAGAGCAACTCAATGAACTAAATACTGAAAAGGTAGACCCCTTAAGCTCTATAGCAGAAACCAAACTTAGACTAAGAAAAGATGAAATTAAATCAGAAAATACTAGAGAAGAAATTTTAAAAAATTCTCCTGATGAAAATAAAGATTTTTTCGTTGTTCCAAAGGTGGTTGAATAATGTCAGATATTATTAATTTTAATTTGTCTGAACTAGTTTTAAATATTAAAAATAAAAAAATTTCATCAACTGAAATCACAAAAGCTTATGTTGAAAGATCAGATAAATCTAAACATTTAAATTCTTATAATGAAGAAACTTTTGATGAAGCTTTAAAAAAAGCTAATGAATTTGATTCAAAACCAGATTTTAATAAAATGCTACCTGGCATACCAATTGCTGTTAAGGATTTATTTTGTACAAAGAATATTAAAACTACCGCAAGCAGTAAGATACTTGATAATTTCATTCCAACTTATGAGTCTACAGTTACTCAAAATTTATGGAATCAAGGTGCAATTCTTCTTGGTAAATTAAATTGTGATGAGTTTGCCATGGGTTCGTCTAATGAAACAAGTTATTTTGGAAATGTTATAAGTCCAATTGATAAAAATTTAGTTCCAGGTGGCTCCTCAGGTGGTTCGGCATCAGCATTAGCTGCGAAATTAACACCTGCCACAATAGGAACTGACACTGGCGGATCTATTAGACAACCCGCTTCCTTTACAGGAACTGTTGGCTTGAAACCAACTTATGGAAGTTGTTCTCGATATGGAATAGTTGCATTCGCATCATCATTAGATCAAGCAGGCCCAATGACAAGAAATGTTAAAGATTCTGCTTTGATGTTAGAAATTATAAGCTCTTTTGATGATAAAGACTCAACATCTATAAATTTTAAAAGACCAAATTATACAAAAGATTTATCAATTAATATTAAAGGAAAAAAAATTGGTATACCAAAAGAATATAGAGTTGATGGAATGTCAAAGGAAATAGAAAATTTGTGGGAAAATGGAAAAAATTACCTAAAAGATTGTGGAGCTGAAATAATAGATATTTCACTTCCACATACTAAATTTGCATTACCAACTTACTATATCGTAGCACCAGCTGAAGCTTCATCAAATTTAGCAAGATATGATGGAGTTAAATATGGTTTTAGGAACGAAGGTGAAAATTTAATTGATATGTATGAAAAAACTAGATCAGAAGGTTTTGGTGACGAAGTTAAAAGAAGAATAATGATTGGAACGTATGTGTTATCATCAGGTTATTATGATGCATATTATTTAAAAGCACAAAAAGTGAGAAGGTTAATTAAAAATGATTTTGATAATGCATTTCAAAGTGTGGACGCAATATTAACGCCTTCAACACCAAGTTCAGCTTTTAAAATTGGAGAAAAATTAAACGATCCAGTTTCAATGTATTTAAATGATATATTTACTGTTCCAGTCAATCTAGCTGGATTGCCTGGAATTTCAATTCCAGCAGGCTTAGATAAAAAAGGTTATCCGTTAGGTTTGCAAATAATAGGTAAAGCTTTTGATGAGCAAAATATTTTAAATATAGCTTACTCAATGGAAGATAAAATAAATTTTAAATTTGATATTAAAGATTGGTGGATTAAATGAGCAAAACCAAAGATTATTTAATTGAAAGAAATGGAAAAAAATATGAAGTAGTAATTGGTCTTGAAGTCCATGCACAAGTATTATCAGAATCTAAATTATTTTCTACATCACCAACCAAGTTTGGAAGCGAGCCAAATACTCAAGTAAGTTTAGTTGATGCAGCACTTCCCGGAATGCTGCCAGTAATTAATGAATTCTGCATTAAACAAGCTATTAAAACTGGAATTGGACTAAACGCTAAAATAAATAATAAATCTATTTTTGATAGAAAGAATTATTTTTATGCAGATTTGCCTCAAGGATATCAAATATCTCAATATAAAGACCCAATTGTAGGCGAGGGTTCAGTTGTTCTTGATTTATCATCAGGATCAAAAACTGTAGGAATTGAAAGATTACATTTAGAACAAGATGCTGGAAAAAGTATTCACGATATTGATCCGAAAAATACGCTGGTTGATTTAAACAGATCTGGAGTCGCTTTGATGGAAATAGTAAGTAAGCCAGATTTAAGATCACCTGAAGAGGTTAATGTATATATAAAGAAATTAAGATCAATAATGCGATATTTAGGAACTTGTGATGGAAATATGCAGGAAGGATCACTTAGAGCAGACGTCAATGTATCTGTTAGAAAACAAGGTGATGATAAATATGGAACTAGATGTGAAATTAAAAATGTAAATTCAATTAAATTTATGCAAATGGCCATAGAACACGAAGCAAATAGACAAGTTGATATTTTGGAGGAAGGAGGAAAAATTGATCAAGAAACTAGACTTTTTGATACAAAAAAAAATGAAACAAGATCAATGAGATCTAAAGAAGATGCACATGATTATAGATATTTTCCAGATCCTGATTTACTACCATTGGAATTTACCAATGACTATGTTGAAAGTATTAAAAAAGAAATTCCAGAACTTCCAGATCAAAAAAAAACACGTTTTATTAAAAAATTTAAACTAAGTCCTTATGAAGCAAATATTTTAGTATCAGATCTTGATACTGCAAAATATTTTGAAGTTGTAATTGAAAATTCTGATGTGAAACTTTCATCAAATTGGATAACAGGTGAATTATTTGCCTTATTAAATGAAAAAAACTTAGAAATTACAGAAAGTCCAATAAGTGCAAAAAATCTATCTAAATTAATCAATTTAATAAAAGATGGTACAATTTCAGGCAAAATTGCAAAAACAGTTTTTGAAATTATGGCAGAGGAAGATAAAAATCCAATTGATATAGTTAAAGAAAAGAGTCTTAAACAAGAAAGCGACCCCCATGAATTAGAGAAATTGATAGACAAAGTAATAAATGAAAATCAAGATAAAGTTGAAGAGTACAAATCCGGAAAAGAAAAACTATTTGGTTTTTTTGTAGGACTAACAATGAAAGTTTCTGGAGGCAAGGCCAATCCTCAATTAGTTAATGAAATATTAAAAAAGAAACTTAAGTAGAATGGGTAGCAATCTTAGTATTAATAAAGAAATTGAAGAATATATTAATAATAATTCAGTAAAACTTCATCCCGTTCAAAAAGAAATAATCTCACATAATGAAGAACTAGGTGATATTAAAAGAATGCAAATTTCAATATCGCAATGTCATTTTTTACATTTATTGATTAAATCTTCTAAAATTAAAAAAATTTTAGAGATTGGCACTTTTACAGGATTAAGCACATTATCTATGTCCCTAGCTTTACCAGAAGACGGATCAGTTCTAGCATTAGATAAAAATCATGAAACTAGCAAGGTCGCAGCAAATTTTTTCAATAAAGCCTCACAAGAGAATAAAATTAAATTAATTATTGCGCCTGCATTAGAAAGTTTAAAGAATTTAAATTATAATAAACAAAAATTTGATTTAGTTTTTATTGATGCTGATAAAGAAAATTATAAAAACTATTTTAATTATTCAATTAATTTAATTGATAAAGATGGTTTAATTGTAATAGATAATGTTTTATGGCATGGTGAGGTTGCCGATGTTAATAAACAAGACAAATTAACAGTAAGCATAAGAGAATTTAACTCCTTTGTTTATAAAGATAAAAGAGTTGAAAATTTAATTATCCCCGTAGGTGATGGTTTAAGTGTTTGTAGAAAATTATAATGTTTTATATTTCAGGTTTTTATAAGTTTAAAAAAATATATCGTATTAAAAAAGCTAAAAAAACATTAACTGATATTTTTGATAAATATAAAATTAGAGGAACAATAATTATTTCAGTTGAAGGAATTAATGGAACAATATCATCTAATAAAATAAATTTAGAAATAGTACTTAAAAAAATAAAAAAAATTTTTAATTTTATAAATTTTGATAGTCAAAATTTATCTAAAAATAAATTTCAAATATTTCATAGGGGAAAAGTTAAAATTAAAAAAGAAGTAGTTCCAATGGGAATAAAAATATCAAAAAAAAAAATGAAAAATTATATTGATCCAAGTAAATGGAATAAATTTATTAGTAATAAAAAAACAATATTGATTGATGTTAGAAAGCCATTTGAGTATAAAGTTGGTACTTTTAAAGGGTCAATTAATCCCGAAATAAATAATTTTAGAGAATTTCCAAATTATCTTAAAAAATTAGATAAAAATCAAACTATAGCAATGTTTTGTACCGGTGGGATAAGATGTGAAAAGGCAAGTGTTTATCTACAAAAAAAAGGTTTTAGTAAAGTATATCAATTAAAGGGTGGAATAGTTAATTACCTAAAAAAAATAAAGAAAAATCAAAGTTTGTGGAAAGGTGAATGTTATGTTTTTGATAATAGAATATCTTTAAAACACGGATTGTCCGCTGGTACCTATTCTATGTGTAGCGGGTGTAGAAAGCCGATGTCGATTATAGATAAAAAATCACTTAAGTATGAGGAGGGTGTTTCATGTCCAAATTGTCACGATACTCTTACAAACTCACAAAAAGAAAGATTTAGAATGAGGCAAAAACAAATAAATCTTGCAAAAAAGCTTGGAACAAAACATATATTTCAAAAAGAATTTTAAATATGGATTTGTTAAAAGATAATATTCCTAAATTGGTTAGAAAACTTGCTTTTCCTGCAATGGTTGGAACTTTGTTTCAAACTCTTTATAATGTTGTTGATACTTTTTTCGCTGGAAAAATTTCTCCAGAAGCCTTATCTGCATTAAGTAAATCTTTCCCTATATATTTTATTATTATTGCTACATCTATTGGAGTAACTGTTGCTGGAACATCTTTAATAGGAAACAGTATTGGGGAAAAAGATAATAAAAAAACATTAAATTATTTTTCTCACATCATTTATTATGGAATTTTAATTTCTATTTTTATTACTATCCTGGGTTTATATTTTTCTGAGGAAGTATTTTTTTTAATGGGTTCAACGCAAGAAGTTGCATCTTTAGGTCTTGAATATACAAATATTATTTATTCAGGCTCTTTCTTGTTTATTTTAGTTGTTGCTTTAAACTCTTTACTTCATGCTGAAGGCGATACAAAAACATACCGAAATGTTTTAGTTTTATCATTTTTTTTAAACGTAATATTAAATCCCATTTTAATATTTGGTTTTTTATTTATACCCGCTTATGGAGTTAAGGGTATAGGTATTGCTACAATTATTTCTCAACTAGTCTCCTTTTTGATTATTTTATATAAAGTTCTTAAAAATAAAAGAGTTAGAAGTATTACGAATGAATATTTGATTCCAAAATTTTTATTTTTTAAAAATATTTTTTTTCAATCTATGCCTATATCTGTATCAATATGCGGTTACGCATTAGCTGCAGCAATAATTTTTACTTACGTAGGTCAATCCGGTGAATACGCTGTTGCTGGTTATGGCGTTGGTACCCGTATAGAGCAAGTAGTTCTTCTTCCCATACTTGGAATTAATACAGCTATAATATCTATAATAGCTCAAAATTATGGAGCTAACAATCTTGTCAGAATAAAAGAAACTTATTTTACCGCTATTAAATATGCATTTATTATAATGATTACAGCTGGAACTTTAGTTTTTTTATCTGCAAGTGTAATTACAAGTTTTTTTTCAAATGACCCTGAAGTAATTGAATATGGAAAAAGATATTTAAAAATTTCAGCTTTTGTATTACCAGCTTATCCTGTTTTTTTTCTATCGAATGGTTTTTTCATGGCTTTAAAAAAGTCAGAAAATGCAATGATTTCTAACTTTTTTAGAAATGTTCTTAACCCAATTGCAGTGTTTTATATTGCAAAATATATAAATGCGAGTTTTGAAACTTTCTTCTGGTTATGGGTAGGAGTTAATTGGTTTTTCTCAATTTTTTATTTTTTTATAATAATTTATTATTTTAAACTTAAATTAGATAAATCTAGCACTGTCGTTCATCCATGACCATAAATGTGAAGAAAAAGACCTTCTAACAAATAAATTTAAATCATTAAAATTCTTATTATGAATAATTACATCAATATGATTAATTAATGTTTGTGCTACTGCTCCTTTTGAGTTTTTAAAATTATTAAAATTAAATGGACAGCCAGTTGATAATAATTCAAAAATTTTTGTACCGTTTAAATTAATCATTATCCAGTGATCAGAGACATTTGTAACAGAACCTAATTTTACTTTAGAAATTTCTCTAAAAAGCTTATCCTCTAAAGAATTAACATCTTTTATATCAATCTTATCATTTGAGTACAAAAGCCATTCATCTGGACTCAACCAAAGAAGATTTAATTTTTCGTTACTCGAAGATGTATTAGGATCTATAGGAGTAATTATAGACAATTCTTTTCCAATTTTAGTAATAAAATCTCTATTTTTGCCTCTCAAATTTATTTTAAGAATAGGCTCTATCACTGAAATTTCTATTTCAGAATACTCTTTAGTATCGATAATTGTAGTATTAAAATTAAGCATTCAACCTCTTATTTTCTTTATCTAAAAAAACTGTATCTGTTATAGTTACATTAATTGTTTTGTTTTTCATCGGAACAAATAATTTTTGACCCATCAACTTTTTGCCATTTTTTACTACAGCAAGGGCAATTGATTTGTTTAAATTTGGGCTAAAATAACTTGAGGTAACGTGACCAAGCATTTCAACTGGTTGTTTATCTGTTTCAGCAACAATTTGTGCACCTTCTTCTAAAATTTCATTTGGATCATCAGTTAATAATCCTACTAATTGTTTTCTATCTTCTCTAATTGTATCACTTCTGTATAAAGATCTTTTACCAATAAAATCATATTTCTTTTTACTAATTATCCAATCCATCTGTAAGTCTATAGGTGTCATTGTTCCATCTGTATCTTGACCTGCTATTATAAATCCTTTTTCTGCTCTAAGTAAGTGCATTGTCTCTGTTCCGTAAGGCGTAATATTAAATTCTTTACCAGCCTTAAAGCATTTTTCCCAAACAGATTTTGCATATGATGATTGAATATTGATTTCATAACTATGTTCTCCAGTAAAACTAATACGCATTACTCTGCATTTTATATTATCGATTAATACACTTTTGAAAGTCATGTGTGGAAATTCTTTATCAGACAAATCTAGATCAGGAATTACTTTTGAAAGAATTTTTTTTGAATTAGGTCCGCAGATACTTACAGTACCATAGTGATCAGTAACTGAAGTTAAATACACATCTAATTCAGGCCATTCTGTTTGCAAGTAATCTTCTAATTTTGAAAGAACATTAGCAGCACCACCAGTTGTTGTAGTCATTAAATAATGGTTTTCTGACAATCTGGTTGTAACTCCATCATCGTAAACCATTCCATCTTCATTCAGCATAAGTCCATATCTACATTTTCCTATTTCTAATTTTGACCATGCGTTTGTGTAAACTCTATTTAAAAATTCAGATGCATCACTTCCTTGAATATCTATTTTTCCTAAAGTTGATGCATCCAATATACCAGCACTATCCCTAGCGGCTTTACTTTCTCTTTGTACGGCCTCGTGCATATTTTCATTGTCTTTTGGATAGTACCAAGCTCTTTTCCATTGACCTACATTTTCAAATTCAGCCTTATTTTCAACGTGCCAATCGTGCATTGGTGTTTTTCTAGTAATATCAAAAAATTCACCAACATTTCTTCCAACAATTGCTCCAAATGTTAAAGGAGTATAGGGCGGTCTAAAAGTAGTTGTTCCCAATTCACCCATTTTAACACCTGCAGTTTCAGCTATAATTCCAAGAGCATGCATGTTAGATAATTTACCTTGATCGGTAGCCATACCTGTTGTTGTGTATCTTTTTACATGCTCAATTGATTTAAAACCTTCTCTTAAAGCTAATTTTATATCATTTGCCGTAGAATCGTTTTGAAAATCTAAAAAAGGTTTAGTTTTGCCCAAAGGTTTATCAGACGGAAGTAACCAAATATTTTTTTTATCAATTTCTTTTGAAGAAATAATTTCTAAGTTTTCATAGTCATTATTATTTATTTTTAAAAATTTATTTATTAAATTAACAGTATTTTTTATTACATCATCAAGCCCAAAATCACCATTGCAGGATCCAATACTTATTTGATCTAAATCTGATTTATCTGGAACAAAAACGTTATCTTCATCTCTAAATTTTAGTTTACCACCAGATTGAGTAAATAAATGAACTCTTGGAGTCCAGCCTCCTGAAATACCCAAGCAGTCACATTCTTCATTTATTTTTTTTTCTATAACGTTGGTTCCGTCATCTGACAATTTCATAATTTCAATAGAATTAATTTTTTTATAACCATTTGTATTAACTACTGTAGATTTCCAATGAACTTTAATACCTAATTTTTCAGCATGTTTAACTATTAACGAATTAGTTTTATCTCTTATATCAACTACTGAATTAACACTTACGCCGCATTTATTTAAAGAGATAGCAGTTTCATAAGCCGAGTCATTATTTGTAAATAAAGATATTTTTTGTCCACATTTTACTCCATAGAAATCTATGTATTTTTTGATAGAAGATGAAAGGATAACACCAGGCCTATCATTATTGTTGAAAATTAATGGTCTTTCCATAGCTCCTGTAGCTATAATCACTTTTTTTGCTCTGATTTTCCAGAGTCTTTGGCGAATTTTATTTTTTTTTTCATCTAAATCTAAATGATCAGTTAAATTTTCTCTCGCTAAAAGATAATTGTAACTATGATAAGCCGCTAACGATGTCCTTGTTTTTATAGTTAAATTTTTAAGTGAATTTAGACTTTCAATTTCCTTTTTTAACCACTCATTTGAATAAGAATTATTTATTTTAAAGCATTCATTTTCTTGGAAAAGAGTAGTTCCACCTAAGATATTTTTATCGTCTATTAATACAGTATTTAAATTATTCTTAGCTGCTGTTTTTGCAGCCATTATTCCAGATATACCTCCTCCAACAATCAAAACATCACAGTGTAAATATCTATGATCGTAAATATCTTTATCAGGTTCGGTTGGCGATTTGCCTAGACCTGCAGATTTTCTTATAAAATATTCATATAGTTTCCAAAAATTAGCAGGCCACATGAAAGTTTTATAATAGAAAGCTGCCGGTATAAGAGGGGAGAAAAAATTGTTTACTGCGCCTAAATCAAAATTAACACTTGGCCAACAGTTCTGGCTTGATGCTTCTAAACCCTCATATAATTCTATTTCTGTTGCTCTTGTATTTGGCTCTGTCATTGAAGTATCATTTCCAACTTGAACAATTGCATTAGGTTCTTCAGAGCCACATGCCATAATACCTCTTGGACGGTGGTATTTGAAACTTCTTCCTACAAGGTGAATATTGTTTGCTAATAAAGCTGAAGCTAATGTATCACCTTTAAATCCATATAAATTTTTGCCATCAAACTTAAAAGATATTCTAGATGTTTGATCAATAAACTTGCTATTTGTTATTCTTAAATCTTTACTCATTATTTTATAGGAGGTTTTTCACCCATTTTATAAACAGCATGAATTTTATCGTTTGATGTATCTCTAACCATATTGAACCATTTTCTACAACCATGAGCATGATTCCATCTTTCAAATTGAATTCCTTTAATATTTTTTCTCATGAATAGATACTCTGCCCATTGATCATCACTTAATTCAGTTGGTTGTTTTGGTCTAATGATATGTGCTTCACCACCTGCAGAAAATTCACTTTGGTCTCTTTCACCACAATAAGGACAATTTATTAAAAACATTAGTGTGCTACAGCAGCTGCTCCATGTTCATCGACTAGATCACCACTTACAAATCTATTTATATTAAAATCAGCATTTAATTTATGAGGCTCATCGTTTGCAATAGTGTGAGCAAACAAATCGCCCGAACCTGGTGTAGCTTTAAATCCACCAGTACCCCATCCGCAATTAAAATACAATCCTTTAACATGTGTTTTGCTAATAATTGGACTAGCGTCAGGGCAAATATCAACTATACCACCCCATTGCCTTAGCATTTTCATTCTGCTAAAAATAGGGTAGAGTTCTAATATTGCTTTTAAAGTTCCTTCGACAACATCATGACTTCCTCTCTGTGTATATGAAACATAGGCATCAGTTCCTGCTCCTATGACTAATTCACCTTTGTCAGATTGACTTACATAAGCATGAACAGCATTAGACATAACTACTGTATCTATGATAGGTTTTACTGGTTCAGACACTAATGCTTGCAAAGGTTTACTTTCAAGAGGTAACTTTAAATCAACCATATTTGCGATAACACTAGAATGCCCTGCAGCAACAACTCCAATTTTTTTTGTTTTAATAAATCCTTTTGTTGTTTCAATACCTTCAACACTATCGGCATTTCTTTTTATTCCTTTAACTTCACAGTTTTGAATAATATCTACACCCATAGCATCAGCTCCTCGAGCATAGCCCCAAGCAACAGCATCATGTCGAGCTGTACCAGCTCTTTTTTGTAAAGTTCCTCCCAAAACTGGATATCTAATGTTAGGTGAAGTATTAATTATTGGACAGAATTTTTTTACTTCATCTGTATTTAACCAAACTGCGTCAATACCATTTAATCTATTAGCGTGAGTTCTTCTTTTTAAATCTCTTACATCTTGAAGATTATGAGCTAAGTTCATTACCCCTCTTTGACTAAACATAACATTATAATTTAATTCTTGAGATAACCCCTCCCAAATTTTTAAAGCGTGATCGTATAAACCTGCACTAGCATCCCATAAATAATTTGACCGAATAATAGTAGTGTTTCTACCTGTGTTTCCTCCTCCAATCCAACCTTTTTCAACAACCGCAACATTTGTCATATTATGCTTTTTAGCTAAATAAAAGGCTGTAGCTAAACCATGCCCTCCACCACCAATAATAATTGCATCATATTCTTTTTTTGGTTCAGGATCTCTCCAAGCACGCTGCCAGTTTTCATGATAACTAAAAGCATTTTTTATAAGCGAAAATATAGAATATTTATTTTTCATAATTTGCACAAAATTACTTGATTAATATTGAATATTCAATGATTTCAAGTTACACACTAATAAAGAAAGTGGTGAGGTGGGTGAGCTGGTTTAAACCAGGAGTTTGCTAAACTTCCGTACGTTATAATGACGTACCGAGGGTTCGAATCCCTCCCTCACCGCCATTAATATAGAGTATCATTTTTAAAGAAATCTTTCATTTTTATTGGCTTTTTCTCTAAAATATATCTGTAGACATTATAATTTTCTAAAACTCTTTGTACATAATTTCTAGTTTCTTTAAATTTAATTAATTCAATCCAATCAACATAATCAATTTGATTTTTTTGAGGATTTTTATTTATTTTTTTCCAATATTTAACTCTTTTAGGACCAGCATTATATGCAGCTATTGAAAAAGGATAAGAACCTTCATACTCTAACAATAAACCCGCTATATAATGAGATCCTAAATTAATATTATATTCTGGATCTTTAGTAAGTCTAGATTTGGAGTAGGGTAGATTTGCTTGTTTAGCAACTAGTTTTGCAGTGTAAGTCATTAGCTGCATAAGACCTTTAGCTCCAGCGTAACTGTTAGCCTCTATATCAAATTCACTTTCTTGTCTTATTATAGATAATATAAAAGCTGATTCAGGTATTTTTCTCTTATTAACATACTTGGGTGTACTAATAATTGGGTAGTTATAATCATTTAAAAATCTTTTTTCGTAAGAAGCGGCTTTAGCGATTTGTATAGCAAAATCATATCGAGAAATAGTTGTAGCTAATTCAGCAGCTAATATTTCGCTACCATATTGTATATTTTCTTTAGCTAAGTGTTTTAGAATACTTTTGGTATACTTATCTTTGTTCAATTCGTCCAACAAATAAATAATTTTAACTATACTTTTTTCGTAAAATTTTTTTTTATATTTCTTGTCAACAATTGGGGTATCGGCAAGAGAAAAATTTTGATTTGGATAAATTTTTAAAAATGATAGTTGACCATAATAAGTTGTTAAAAATTTAGAACCTTCTTCATACCATTTGTAAGATCTTTCTTTATCACCAATTTTTTCATAAGAACGAGCTAACCAATAAGCGCCTCTTGATAAACTTATAGGATACCCAACGTTGTTATAAAAATTTTTGAAATGTTCAATAGCTAGAAGTGGATCGTTTAAAAAACTTAACGCAATCCATCCACTCATCCACTCAGCTTCTGCAAATTCTGGACCCTCAATAAGTCCGTGGTTGCTTGAAATTTTGTATGCAGTCTCATATTTTTTTTTATATATTAAAGATCTTGATATAATCGAACGTTCTAACCACCATTTATCTGGCCTTATTAAGTATTCTTTAGAGTTATTAATATTAAGTAAAATTTCTAAAGAACTATCAACTCTACCTCTTTTTCTTCGCCATTTTAATCTATCATAATTTAGCCCTGCATCATTTTTAAATTTTTTTGGAACATTTGATATAGCTTTATCTACACCATAAGATTTACTCATTAATAGTTGTCGAGCTGTATAAAGTAATTTTTCATCTTTAGGCAAATAAATTAACATTCTTTTTAAATCCCAATATTTGTTTTCCCACGCCAAATAATCTGCACGAGATATATAATCATCTTTAGTTAAATATTTTTTATATTTTTTTCTAAAAAATTTAAGATCCGCTTTATTCAATTCAGCATTGATCCAACCATTTTTAATTAACTTAATTCCTTTATCTTTATCTCCAAGTTTAATTAAACTTTCTCCTAATATCATTTTACCAAAACCACTTAATGGTGGTGAATCTTGAAACCAATTTTTAATTTTCCTATGGGACATTGTCTTTGTAGAAATTTTGTGTTCTGCTAAATATTTAATTCTATTAATTCTGGGATAATTTGGATTTCTATCTATGAAATTTTTATATGTTTTGAAATTTGCTCTATTGCCTCTAGTTAATAAATGTCTCCATTCGATAAAATTATAAATAGACTTGTCCTTTGCTTTTAAAGCTATTGATAATGCACTTGACCATCTACTTTTTTCCATCTCTTTTATAGCTTTTTTTGCTAAATCAAAATCTCTTTTACTAAAATACTTAGACTTAAGTTTTGTTTTATTTATCTCTTTTTTTACAATTAAAGGTTTGCTTTTAGGTATCAAAATTCCTGAAATTTTATTTTCATTTTTTGTAATTTTTTTAGTATTAGGCTTTTTTGGAGGCAATATATATCCATTTAATTTAGCAATATTCTTTTTTGGAGTTTCTATATTTTCTTTTTTTTTTAGCTCTGATTCTTCTGATGGTTTCTTCTTTGGTTTTAATATACTTTTAGATATTTTTTCATCTGTTGATTTTTGGTCAAGAATTGGCTTCTTTAATGGAATTATTTTTAAATCAAATCCATAAGTTATCGAAGTAATAAACAAATTTATTATGATTATTTTTGCTAAAAATGTTATTTTTTTAACCATAAAATTTTACTAAATGAATCTATAAACTATGTTATAAGTATTTATGTTTAAAGGTTCAAATGTTGCTTTAATTACTCCGTTTAAAAATAATGAACTAGATATTGATGCTTATATTAAGCTTATACATTTTCATATTAAAAACGGCACCCATGGCCTTGTTCCAGCAGGCACTACAGGTGAATCTCCCACTCTTAGTCATGATGAGCATCAAAAAGTAATAGAACTTTGTGTAAAAGAAAGTAATGGTAAAATACCAGTTATAGCTGGAACTGGATCTAATTCAACAGAAGAAGCGATTGCATTAACAAAACATGCTGAAAAAGCTGGTGCGAATGGAGCTTTAGTTGTAACTCCATATTATAATAAACCAACACAAGAAGGTCTATATCAGCACTATAAAGCTATAAACGATAATACAAGTTTGCCCATCATAATTTATAATATTCCAAGCAGATGTGTAATAGACATGTCAGTTAACACAATGGCTAGATTATTTGAATTAAAAAATATTTCAGGAGTTAAAGATGCTACAGGAGATTTGAACCGACTTGATCAAACAATAAAAAAATTAGGACCTGAATTTATACAGCTCACAGGAGAAGATGGGCTAGCATATGAATTTAATAAAAGGGGTGGCGTAGGAATTATTTCAGTAACAGCCAATATTGCTCCTAAATTATGCTCAGATATGCAAAAGTACTCAAAATCAAATTCTGATAATGAAAAGAAAGAATCTGAAAGAATAGATCAAATTTTACAACCATTACATAAATCTTTATTTATTGAAAGTAATCCTGCTCCTGTAAAGTATGCAGCAAAAATTTTAGGATTATGCAATGATGAAATTAGACTTCCATTAGTTAAAATTAAAAAAGAAACACAAGAAGAAGTTAAAAAAGCACTATTGTCAGCAAAACTAATAAGCTAATGAAAAAAAAAACCAGCCCTGGTTTAAAGATTATTTGTCTAAATAGAAAAGCTAGCTTTAATTATTTTTTCTCTGAATTGTTAGAAGCAGGAATAGTATTAAAGGGATCCGAAATAAAATCCGTAAGATCAGGCAAAGTTAACATTGCCGAATCATACGCTATAGAAAAAGATGGAGAAATAATATTAGTTAACTCTCATATAGCTGGCTATAAGGAGGCTAGTTATACAAATCATAACCCAACAGATGAAAGAAAATTACTTTTAAACCGTAGAGAAATTAATAAATTAATTGGAAAGATAAACAGAGAAGGTTTTACTCTTGTTCCAACTAAAATGTACTTTAAAAAGGGAAAAGCAAAAATACAAATTGCTATTGCAAAAGGAAAAAAAAATTTTGATAAAAGGCAAACAAAAAAAACAAGAGACTGGAATCGTGATAAAGCTAGATATATCAGAAAATCAAGCTAAAATTGCATATTTATCTATAGGCTCTAATTTAGGTAACAAAAGAATTAATATCGAAAAAATAAAAAACTATTTACAAAATAGTGATTTAAATATTGTAAAAATTTCAAAAAATTATGAAACATTTTCTTGGCCAGATAAAAAAAAACCTAAATTTATTAATGCTGTATTAGAAATAAAAACTAAACTTAATGCGATTTCTTTATTAAAAAGATGTTTGGATATAGAAAAGAAATTGGGGAGAATTAGAGTAAAAAAGAACGACCCAAGAATTTGCGATATCGATATAATAGATTACAATGGTGAAAAAATGGAGTTTAAAAGCCAAAATTTAGTTTTGCCACACCCTGAAATGCATAAAAGAAACTTTGTTTTATTGCCTTTATATGAGATTAACAAAAATTGGAAGCACCCAATTAAAAAGATAACTATTAAAACCTTGATTAATTCATTAAACATTGAAGATATAAGAACTATTAAACTTATTTAATTTAATGCTATAATAGAGAATGCTTAAATCAGAAGAATTAATTAATAAAGTTAAATCCTACAATAAGTTTCTTAATCCAGAAACATTGACTAAGGCTTATGATTTTGCTCTGAAAGCTCATAAAACTCAAAAAAGAGATGAAGGCGTTCCTTATATAATACATCCCGTAGCAGTAGCCAGCATATTGACCGAACTTAAATTGGACAGCGCAACAATAGCAACTGGTTTGCTTCATGACACAATAGAAGATACTCACGCTACCTACACAACAATTAAAGAAGAATTTGGACAAGAAGTTGCTGATTTAGTTGATGGAGTTACTAAAATTTCAGAATTTGAAAATAAAGCAGTGGATAATTCTAAGGCAGAAAATTTTAGAAAATTAATTTTAGCCACTTCAAAAGATATAAGAGTGTTACTTGTTAAAATTGCTGATCGTTTGCATAACATGAGAACAATCAAGTTTCTTAAAGATCAAAATAAACAAATTAGAAAAGCTAAAGAAACCATGGAAATTTACGCTCCACTTGCTGATAGAATGGGAATGAATCGAATTAGAGATGAATTAGAAGATCTTTCTTTTCAAGTTTTAAATAATGACGCTAGAGAACTTATTAAAAAAAGATTAGATGAGATTAAAGATAATAAAACAAATAGTTTTAAAGCAATTTCATCTGAATTTTCTAATCTATTAATTAAAAATAAAATAAATTCAAAAATTTTTGGAAGAGAAAAAACACCATTTTCAATATGGAGAAAAGTTCAAAAAAAAAGAGTTTCTCTTGAGCAAATTTCTGACATTATTGGTTTTAGAATTATTTTAGATAATATTGAAGACTGTTATAGAGCTCTTGGAATTTTTCATTCTAAATATAATTGTATACCTGGTAAATTTAAAGATTATATTTCTTCACCAAAAATCAATAATTATCAATCATTACACACTGCGGTTATTGGTCCAAATAAAAGACCAATTGAAATACAGATAAGAACTATGCCAATGCATGAATTTGCTGAAAGAGGAATAGCATCTCATTGGAAATATAAATCTTCAGAAAGATTTAACTCTTTAACTTGGAAGGAGTATGATTGGTTAAAAGATTTAGTTGAGATTATTGAAAAAAATCAAAACCCAGATCATTATTTTGAATATACAAAACTTCAAATGTTTCAAGAGAATGTATTCTGTTTTACCCCAAAAGGAATGATTATAAAACTTCCTAAAGATGCTACCCCAATTGATTTTGCATATGCTGTTCATACTAAAATAGGTGATGCTGCAATAGGTTGTTTTATAAATGGTAGAGAAGATCAATTGCAAAGCAATCTTAACAACGGAGATATTGTTGAAATAATAACTTCAAAAAAAGTATCACCATCTCTTCATTGGCTTCCCGTAACTAAAACTGGTAAGGCTAGAGCAGCTATAAGGAGATATTGGCAAGCAAAGGGAAATTCAAATTCTCCTAAAACAAAAGAATATAATTCTATATTATGGATATCATTACCCGACAGTCCAGGAAAATTAGGAGAGGTAACAACATTAGTTGGGAGCAATAATTTAAATATATCGAGCGTTGAAATGACAGAAAGAGGTAAAGATCATATCAATTTTAAATTTAACTTGATTATTAGAGACTTGAAAAACTTTACAAATTTAATCAGTGAGTTAAAACAAAGAAACTTTAAATTTAAAATTATAAGACACGAAAATAAAAAAACTAATGCTATCAAACAAAAAATCCTTAAATATTTTAAAAAAAACTAACGCTTTATTAGAGGGACATTTTGTATTGTCCTCTGGATTACACTCATCAAAATATATTCAATGTGCAAAACTTCTAAGTTTCCCCTTTTTAGCTAAGTATATATGTAGCTCATTAAGTAAAAAAATTAATAAAAAATTTAAAAGAATTGATATAATTTTATCTCCAGCAATGGGTGGTATTATAATAGGTTATGAAATTGGTAAATTATTAAAAAAAGAGACAATTTTTTGTGAAAGAGTTAATGGAAAATTTAATCTAAGAAGAGGTTTTAAAATTAAAAAGGGATCAAATGTTTTAATAGTAGAAGATGTTATAACAACAGGGAAATCAAGTCTCGAATGTGTAAAATTAATAAATAAAGCAAAAGCTAAACTAGTAGGTTTTGCTTGTATAATTGACAGATCAAATAAAAAAGATCTTAAAATAAAAAAAAATATAACCTCACATATGAAAATTAATGTGCCAACATATAAAAAAAATAAATTACCATTATCTCTTAAAAAAATACCTATAACAAAACCTGGTAGTAGATTCATTAAATGAAAAGACTGGGTGTAAACATTGATCATATTGCAACACTTAGAAATGCACGTGGAGAAAATCATCCAAGCATATTAAAAGCAGCAATTTTAGCAATGAAATATGGAGCCAGTTCCATAACTATTCATTTACGTGAAGACAGAAGGCATATTAAAGATATAGATCTAAAAGATTTAAAAAAAAATAAAAAAATTCCTATTAATCTTGAAATGGCTGCTACTAACGAAATGCTTAAAATTGCTTTAAAAATAAAACCAAATTTTGTTTGTATAGTTCCTGAAAAAAGAAAAGAAATTACAACAGAAGGAGGTTTAAAATTTAATAAAAAAAATAAAAAACTTTTTCATATTATTAAAAAATTAAACAAATCTAAAATAAGAACTAGTTTATTTATAAATCCAAATATTAATGATATTAAAAATTCAAGTTTTATTGGAAGTAAGTGTATAGAATTACATACCGGTATAATTTCAAATAAAATAAAAAAAAAAATTAATTTTCAGAAAGAATTAAAAAAAATAAAAAAATGTTCAAAATTTGCTAAAAGCTTAGGTTTAGAGGTTCACGCAGGTCATGGTATGGATTTTAAAACAGCGCAAATTTTATGTAAAATCAACGAAATTAAAGAATTTAATATTGGGCATTTTATAATAGGTGAATCAATTTTTGATGGTTTTAAAAATACAATTAATAGATTTATCAAAATTATCAAATAAATATGAAAATTTTAGGTATTGGCGTTGATATAATTGAAAATTCAAGAATAAAAAGATCAATTTTAAATAAAAAATTTATTAATAGAATTTTTTCTAAACAAGAAATTTCAAAACTAAATAAAATAAATAATAAAATTGCTTATTTTTCAAAAAGATTTGCTGCAAAAGAAGCATTTTCTAAAGCTTTAGGAACAGGATTTAGGAATAATTTGAATTTTAGGGATATTTCAGTAGTTAATGATAGATATGGAAAACCATATATTAAAATGACCAATAAAATAATCAATATTTTGATGTACAAATTTAAAACAAAAAATGTAAAAATTTTTTTATCGATTTCTGATGAAAAAAAAAATTCAATAGCATTTGTTGTAATAGGTAAAAAATGAGTTTAAATAAAAATTTTTTTGTTGAAAATATAAAAACAATATTATTTGCACTTATTATTGCAATATTTATAAGATCATTATTTTTTCAGCCTTTTTATATACCTTCATCCTCTATGGAACCAAATTTGTTAGTCGGGGATAGACTTTTTGTTTCAAAGTATACTTATGGTTATAGCAAACATTCATTCCCATTTAGTCCAAAAATATTTGATAATAGAATTTTTTACAATGAACCAAATAGAGGGGATGTTATTGTTTTTAAAACCCCAGCTGATAATCGGACTGATTATATTAAAAGATTAATTGGTTTGCCTGGTGATGTAATTCAATTTATTGATGGCGATCTTTATTTAAATGATAACCAAATTTTAAAAACAAAAATAAATTCAAATGCAAAAATTTATTGTGGAAATTTAAAAATTAATCCTAGATTTTTTCAAGAAAAGTTACCCAATGGTGTAATATATAATTCAGTTTATGATATATATAATACTTATCAGCAATCAGACAAATTTGTAGTACCAGAAGACCACTTTTTCTTTTTAGGTGACAATAGAGACTGTTCTAAAGATAGCAGATATTTAACTAGTGTTGGTTATGTTCATAAAGATAATTTAGTCGGCAAGGCTCGGATTATTTTTTTTTCAACTAATAGAAAAAATGGAAGTATCTTTGAATTTTGGAATTGGAATAAAATAATAAGAATTGATCGTTTTTTTAAAATTATAAAATAATTATGTCTATAAATTTACCTAAGTTTGAAAAGAAAATTGGTATATCCTTCAAAAATAAGGATTTATTAAAAAAAAGTCTTACTCATAAAAGTTTTAGATATGATGAAAATAATGAGAAACTTGAATTTTTAGGCGATCGGGTTTTGGGCTTGATAATTTCAAAGAAATTATTAGAGATATTTCCAAATGATAAAGAAGGCATATTAGATAAAAAATTTGCCTCATTAGTTAATAGAAAAAAATGCAATGAAATTGCTACTAAGTTCAATTTACAAAATTATATTATAACTGGTAATTTAAAATCAAAAAAAAATAAAATTGAAGACAAAATTATTTCTGATGCTTGTGAAGCTTTAATTGGTGCAATTTACTTAGATCAAGGATTTAACATAGTAGAAAAGTTTATTTTTAAATATTGGAGTCCTTATATGTCTATTAATATGTCCAATGAACCAGATGCAAAAACTAAATTACAAGAATATTCTCTTAAAAACTTTAAATCACTTCCTAAATATAAGCTTTATTCAAATACTGGACCACATCACAAACCAGTTTTTAAAATTGGAGTGAGTGTTAAAAATTCAAAGGTATACTATGCTTCTGGAAATTCAAAAAAGGATGCTGAACAAAAAGCAGCAAAAATATTATTAAAAAAAATAGGCAACTGATGCAATGGGATGATATTGGATATCTAATTTCTAAGTACAAATACAATGAAAATTCATTAATAACAGAATTTTATACCGAGAGGCATGGTAAATGTTCCGGTTTAATATTTGGCGCAACTTCAAAAAAAATTAAAAGTTATCTCCAAATAGGAAACAAATTACATTTAAATTATAATTTCAAAACTTTGAATAAAATTGGGTATTTCAAATTAGAAATTTTAAATGCTTACACACCTTTATATTTTGAAGATAAAAAAAAATTATCATGCATCATTTCAGCAATGAATCTTATAAAATTGTTAACAGTAGAATCTCAGGAAAATACTAAAATTTTTAAACTTATTGATCACCTTTTTTTGTTTTTTAAAAATTCTGAATGGATAAAAGATTATATTTTTTGGGAACTAAAATTATTAAAATATGTTGGTTATGATTTGAATCTTGAAAAAATTGTTCAAACTGAAAGTATTGATAATAAAAAAAAATATTTTGTTAAATCCAATTCCGATAAAAAATATGTACCAAACTTTTTAGTAGACACAAATGAAAAAAATATTGATAAAAATAATATTTCCAAAGGATTAAAGCTTGTAGGTGATTTTTTAGATAAATCTGTATTAAAACCTAATAATATTAGCTATCCACCATCAAGATTAGATTTTGTAAATCTTTTTAAATAGTTATTTGTAGTTTTTTAAATCTTTTGCTATTTCGTCAGCAAAATATGTTACAATTGCAGATGCACCAGCTCTTTTGAAACCTATAAGTGTTTCAATTATAATATTTTCATTTATAATTTTTTTATTAATTGAATTTTTTATCATGCTATATTCGCCAGATACCTGATACGCAAAAACAGGTATTTTAAAATTTTCTTTTATAGATTTAATTATATCTAGGTAAGGTAAGCCTGGTTTTACCATTACAATATCTGCTCCTTCTTTTATATCTAAAGCAACTTCTCTTAAAGCTTCTGAGCTATTCCTAAAATCCATTTGATAAGTTTTTTTGTCACCTTTTAATGTTTTATACGATCCAATTGCCTCTCTAAATGGTCCATAAAAGCTCGAAGCATATTTAGAAGCATAAGATAGTATTTGAACCTCATCAAAATTTTTTTTGTCTAATGCTTTTCTAATTTTTCCAATTCTTCCATCCATCATGTCAGACGGAGCAATAACATCACAACCCATTTCAGCTTGTAATAAGGATTGATTAATTAAAATTTCTACTGTTTCATCATTTAAAATTTTACCTTTTTTAAGAAGTCCGTCGTGGCCGTGTGAAGTATATGGATCTAAAGCTACATCACACATTATTCCGATTTTATTTCTATATTTTTTTTTAATAAGTCTTATTGCTCTACAAACTAAATTATTTTCATTTAATGCTTCTAGACCTAAATTATTTTTTATAGATTTGTTAGTATATGGAAATAAAGCAATCATTGGAATTTTAAACTTAATTGCTTTATCAACTATTGTTGGAATTTTATCTATACTGTATCTAAAAACTCCAGGCATTGATTTAATTGATTCTTTTTTATTTTTTCCATCAATTAAAAAAATTGGTAGTATTAGATCATTCACTGACAAATTATTTTCTTGAACTAGTCTTCTTGACCAATCGTTTTTTCTATTTCTTCTAAGCCTTAGATTCGGATATTTACCAGTGATAATCATTCTCAATCAGATTTTTATATGCGACAAAAGTTATATGTAATATAATTATAAATAAAGTATTTATTTAATCGCATGAATAATGTAGCATCAATCAACAAAAGATCGTTAGAAAGTATGATAAATGACTTTCATAAACAAGACATTAAATTCGATATTAACAAGTTAAGAGAAGCTTGCAGCGAAGTTTTAAAAATAAAAGGGTTTGATACCAGTTTAGGCATACCACATTTTGCTGCTATTTCTTTAAATCAAATACCTGGTGACCCTAGCTCTATTAAAGGTAATAAGGTAAGAGGTGTTTATTGGACAAAACCTGACTCATCAGGAAAAGAAGTGTCCAGAGATGTTAGTATTGATGAAAGCAAATATACAGAGTTTGTAAATGATTTTAAGCATACTTATTTTAAAGAAGTATATGATCAATTATCTAAAAAATACAAATTAGGTAGAGTAAGACTTCTATTAAAGGAGCCTAGATCAACTTTAAGTTGGCATAGAGATCCAGAGCCTAGACTTCATATACCAATATATACAAACCCAGGAGCTATAATGGTAATTGATAAAACAGCTCATCACATGCCAGCTGATGGATCAGTTTGGGTTACAAATAATATTAAGTATCACAATGCTTTTAATGGAGGTGAAGAAAATAGAGTTCACTTAGTAGCTTGTGTTTTAGACTACAAATTCAATTAATTTTAGTTTATATTTCTAATATTGAATAATATTTATATTGCATCAGATCACGCTGGCTTCAAGTTAAAGAGATATTTAATTTTTAAATTTTCTAAAACAAAAAAAATTATCGATTTAGGTCCAAAATCTGATGTTTCAGTCGATTATCCAGAATTTGCAAAGAAACTATCAAAAAAAGTTGCATCTAAAAGAGGCAGTTTTGGAATACTGGTATGTGGATCAGGCATGGGCATGTCAATAACAGCAAATAAAACAAAAAATATAAGAGCAGCTTTATGTTATAGTGATAAAAATACTAAATTATCACGATTGCATAATAATGCAAATATCATTACATTAGGAGAAAGATTGATTAGCAAGAAAAAAGCTTTTAATCTTGTTAAAATTTTTTTAGGTACAAAATTTGAAGGTGGTAGACACTTAAGAAGAATTAAAAAAATGTAATATTATGTCGAGTGAAAATAATTATTTAAATGACCAGTACAAAGGTTTTTTTGAAGACAGTTTGTCTAAAACAGACCCAGAATTGTATAAAGCAATTAGTGCCGAATTAAAAAGACAACAGGAGCATATAGAATTGATTGCATCTGAAAATATTGTATCACAAGCAGTTCTAGAGGCTCAGGGATCTGTTTTGACAAATAAATATGCAGAAGGTTATCCTGGTAAAAGATATTATAATGGTTGTGAACATGTTGATGTAGCTGAAAATCTTGCTATAGAAAGATTAAAAAAATTATTTAATTGTAAATTTGCAAATGCTCAACCACATTCGGGCGCTCAAGCTAATGGAGCAGTTTTTTTAGCATTACTTAAACCTGGAGATACTTTTATGGGTATGAGTTTAAATTCTGGAGGACATATAACTCACGGTTTAAAAATTTCTATGTCTGGAAAATGGTTTAATGCAGTTGGTTATGATGTTGATAGAGAATCTGAGCTTATAAATTATGATAATGTAGAAAAGATTGCTTTAGAACATAAACCTAAACTTATAATAGCTGGTGGTAGTGCTTATTCAAGAGTTATTGATTTTAAAAGATTTAGAGAAATAGCAGATAAAGTTGGAGCGTATCTAATGGTTGATATGGCTCATTTCTCTGGCTTAGTAGCTGGTAAAGGATATCCTAACCCATGTGAATTTGCTCATGTTGTAACTTCAACTACTCATAAAGTTTTTAGAAGCGCAAGAGGAGGAATAATTCTAACTAATCATGAAGATTTAGCAAAAAAATTTAACACAGCTGTATTTCCAGGTTATCAAGGAGGTCCTTTAATGCACATAATAGCAGCTAAAGCTGCTGGTTTTTTAGAAGCTTTAAGACCTGAATTTAAAGATTATATTAAATCTGTTTTATCAAATGCTAAAATGTTATCTGAAACTTTAAAAAATAATGGATTTAAAATTTATTCTGGTGGAACAGATTCTCATTTAATGTTAGTTGATTTAAGACCTTTTAATGTTAAAGGAAATTTAGCTGCTGAAAGTTTATCAAATGCTAATATTACTTGTAATAAGAATGGAATTCCTTTTGATAGCGAAAGCCCTATGATAACTTCTGGTATAAGGCTTGGAACACAAGCCGCAACAACAAGAGGTTTTGGTCTAAAAGAATTTGAAAAAGTAGGACATTTAATTACAAAAACAATTAAAGGTTTATCTGTTAACCCAAATGACAATAGCAAGATTGAAGACGAAGTAAGAAAAGAAGTCGTAGATCTTTGTTCAAAATTTCCAATATATAAAAACCTAAGATAAAAATGATTTGTTCTTCATGTAAAAAAGGCGAAACATCAGTGGTTGACTCTAGACCAACTGAAGATGGTACCGCTATAAGAAGAAGAAGACAATGTGTGTGCGGCAACAGATTTACAACATTTGAAAGAATTCAATATAGAGAATTAATTGTGATAAAAAAAAATGGAAGAAAATCGTCTTTTGATAGAGATAAACTAGCAAAATCTATCTACATAGCGTTAAAAAAAAGACCTATTGATACCGAAACTATTGAAAAATTTATAAGTAAAATATCAAGGTCTCTGGAAGAACTTGGCCAGGCTGAAATATCAAGCAATACAATAGGAACTATGGTCATGGAAGGTTTAAAAGAACTTGATCCAGTTGGTTATGTAAGATTTGCTTCAGTTTATAGAAATTTCAAAGAAGAAAAAGACTTTGTGCATTTCGTGGACAGGTTAGATGTCTACAAAAAAAGATAAATTTAATCTGAAAGATAGTTTTTATATGAAGCTTGCTATTAATTTAGCAAGACAAAGATTAGGTCTTACTGGTGAAAACCCATCTGTTGGTTGTGTAATTGTCAGAAATAATGAATTATTATCTTTAGGACAAACAGGATTCAATGGCAGACCTCACGCAGAAGTTAATGCAATTATAAATTCAAAGGTTAATTTAAAAGGTTCATCTTTATATGTGACATTAGAACCTTGCACTCATTATGGCAAAACTAATCCATGTACAAATTTGATCATTAAATCAAAAATTAAAAAAGTTATATTTTCAATGTTTGATGTTGATGAGAGAACAAAGCATAAGTCACTATCAATTTTAAGAAAAAAAAAAATAATTGTTAAATATGGTCTTTTAAAAAATGAAGCTTTAAAAATTTATAAACAGTATATTTTAAATAAAAAAAAATCTTTACCATTTGTAGTAGGTAAAATTGCCATTTCAAAAGACAATTGTATTCATTCAACAAAAACAAAAAAAATTACCAACATTCATTCCGATAGTATTAGTCATTTATTAAGATATAAAAGTGATGCAATTCTAATATCTTCAAAAACTCTAAATATTGATAATCCAAAACTTAATTGTAGATTGAATGGATTGGAAAATTTTTCGCCAAAACGAATAATATTAGATAAATTTTTATCTATTAAAAAAAATTCATTTATTTTTTTGACTTCAAAAAAAAATAATACAGTAATATTTTATTGCAAAGGCTCATCTAAAAAAATTAGTCTTTTAAAAAAAAAGGGCATTATCCTAATAAATCTTAAACTAAATAAATATGGTCATTTTCATCTAAAAACAGTACTTAAAAAAATATTTTCAATAGGTTGCAGAAATTTACTTGTTGAAGGTGGTAAAAATTTAACTAATAATTTTTTAAAATATAATCTTTTTAATGAATTTTATTTATTTAAAAGTAAAAAAAATTCAAATGGTAAAAATAAATTAAATATAACAAGTGAGTTGAAACTATTATCTAATAAATATAAAAATAAATCTAAATTAAATTCTTTTACAAATGATGATGTAATTGAAATTTATACTAAATAAAATGTTTAACGGTATCATATTTAACCAGGGTATAATAAAAAAAATAATTAAAAGAAAAAATGGTCTAAATATTTTTATTAATACTAAATTAAAAGTATCAAATAACGATATAGGCATATCTATATCCTGTGATGGGGTATGTTTAACTTTAATTAAAAAGAAAAAAAATATACTAGAATTTTATTTATCAAAAGAAACAATAAATAGATCCAAATTCAAAAAAATTAAAATTGGTGATAAAATTAATTTAGAACTTCCTTTAAAATTTGGAAAAACTATATCGGGACATATAACTCAAGGTCATGTTGACTTTGTTTCAAAAGTTTTATTAATCAGAAAAATTGATAAATCTTATTTATTTGAGTTTTCCCTAGATGATAAAGAAAAAAAGAATTTAGTTGAAAAGGCATCTATATCTATAAATGGCGTTTCATTAACTATTTCAAAAATAACAAAAAAAGGTTTTCAAGTTTGGATTATTCCGCATACTATCAAATTAACAAATTTATCTAGTTTAAAAAGAAATGATTTTGTTAATATTGAAATAGATATTCTTTCAAAATATGTAAGGAATTATTTTAATGAAAAATAAAAATTTTAGTTCAATTGAATCAATAATAAAAACAGCTAAAAAAGGTGAAATGTATATTCTCGTAGATGATGAAAATAGGGAGAACGAAGGTGATCTAGTTGTGCCAGCTTCAAATGTAACGAGTAAAAAAATTAATTTTATGGCAAAAAATGGAAGAGGTTTGATTTGTTTATCTTTAACAAATAAACAAGCAAAAAAATTAAATCTATCTTTAATGTCACCAGTTAATAAATCAAGAAATCAAACAGCTTTTACAATATCTATAGAAGCAAGAAAAGGTGTTACAACAGGAATTTCTGCTAGGGATAGATCTGTTACTATTAAAGCGGCAATAAATTCTAAAGTTAAAAAAAATGATATTGTATCACCAGGACATATATTTCCAATCATTTCAAAAGATGGTGGAGTTCTAGTAAGGGCAGGCCATACTGAAGCCTCTGTAGATATATCTAAACTAGCAAATAAAAATCCATCAGCAGTAATTTGCGAAATAATGAATGATAAAGGAATAATGGCAAAAGGTGATGAATTATTTAAATTTTCAAAAAAACATAAATTAAAAATAGGAAGAATTGATGATCTCATTGCCTATAGACTAAAGGAAGAAAAATTAATTAAAATTAAAAAAAAATCAAATATAGAAGTTAAAGGTAAAAAATATTCAATAAGAATATTTGAAAACTTATTGGATGGATCTGAGCATTTTGCTCTTATAAAAGGAAAAATTAAAAAAGGAATAGTACCAAGAGTTAGAGTTATTTCATCCAATGTTGTCCAAAATTATCTATTGAATCAAAATTTACCAAATTCTTTTAATAACACCCTAAATCATTTTAAAAGATTCAATAATTGTGTGCTTGTATTTATAAGGGACACAAATCTAAAATCTGTCTCTCAGACTTTGCGTGACTATAAAAGCAAAGGTTTTTACAAAAAAGGAAAAGATAAATTGATCAAGAACTATGGTATAGGTGCACAGATTATTAAATCTTTACAGATAAAGAATATGATATTAGTAACTAGATCTAGAAAAAAAGTAGTTGGCTTAGATGGCTATGGAATTAAAATAGTTAAACAGGAAATAATTAAATGAAAAAAAAAATACTAATTGTTTTTTCCGATTATTATAAAGAAATATCGGATAATTTATTAGACAGTGCTCTTAAACATTTACAAAAAACTTATAATTTAAATTTGATAAATAAATACGTAGTTATTACAAGTGTTCCTGGTGTATTTGAAATTCCTGTTACAATTGCCACAAGAATAAAAAAGTATGATGGTTTTATAGCATTAGGATGTGTAATAAAAGGTCAAACACCTCACTTTGATTTTATTTCGAGAGCTACTACAGATGCAATAATGAGATTATCTGTAGATTATAAAAAACCTATTGGTAATGGAATAATTACATGTTTGAATAAAAAACAAGCTATAGTTAGATCTAAAAAAAAAGGCCAGGAAGCGGCAAATGCTGTTGGTTTAGTTTTAGAAAAATTATAAAATGAACTTACAATATAGTCCAAAAAACAATCCAAGAGTTATAGTTATCCAGAAACTTTATGGAAAGTATTTTAATGAAGAAGAAAAGTTAACTTTTCCAAAACATAGATTCAAAAAATTTATAAAAGATGTAGTAAACGGCACTATAGAGAGAGATAGTATAATTAACGAAGAATTGAATTTGCATTTAAAAGAAGATCTAGTCATGTCTCACCTGGATAAATTATTTCAGGTTATAATTAAATGCGCTGTATTCGAATTTTTATACAAACCAAATACTTCATCTAAAATCATTATTAAAGAATACTTAATTGCTTCTAATGAATTTTTAGAAGATTCTCAAACAAAATATTTAAACGCTTTATTAGATAAAATCTCAAAAAAACTTAGAAGTAAAAATGAATGAATTTGAATTAATACAAAATTATTTTCAAAAAATTTCTAAAAATAATCCCGCAGCAATAAAATTAAATGATGATATTTTTTTCGATAAAAAAAATAAATTAGCCGTATCTATAGATACATATAATGAGAAAATTCATTTTCCTGATTTTAAAAAACCCCATTTAATTATAAAAAAAATTATAAGATCTTCAATATCAGACCTCATATCTAAAGGTGTTAAGCCAGTCTATTTTTTTGTTTCTGGTAGTGGTAATAAAAAATCATTTTCGAAAAAAAACTTAAAATTAATTAGTAGTTCGTTAAAAAAAGAACAAAAAAAATATGATATAAAATTATCAGGTGGTGATACGACTAACTCTAATAAAGTATCTTTTTCAATTACAACGCTCGGATTTGCAAAAAAAATTATAGAACGAAATAAAGCTAAAATAAATGATGATATATATGTAACAGGAAATATTGGTGATAGTTTTATGGGCCTAAAAATAATTAAAAATAAATTAAATATAAATTCAAAGTTTAAAAAATATTTTTTAAATAAATATTATGAACCCGATCTACCTTTTAGAATTTATAAATATATTAATAAATTTGCTAATACGTCAATGGATATTTCTGATGGTCTAATTTCTGATATGTATAAGTTAATTAATATGCAAAATTTATCTTTTGAAATTGATATTAATAAGGTGCCTATTTCAAATTATTTGAATTTTTATTTAAAAAATAATAGAAAAAAAAAATATAACTTCATTTATAATGGAGATGATTATCAAGTTTTATTTACAGCCCCTCTTAAAAAAAGAAATTTAATCAAAAAAATATCAAAAAAAATGAATCAAAAAATTACAAGAATTGGTAAAATAAATAATCCAAATAAAGAAAATTTAATTATATTTAAAAATAAACCTCTAAATCTTGCTTATTTTGAAGGTTATTCACATAAGTTTTAAAAAAGTTAAATATTGCCTTTTATTCTCTTTTTTGTATTGTCCGTTTTTTACAATTACTAAATAAAAATTAATTAAAGGATTTATGGAAACATCAGCATCAAATATACTTCAACTAATAATTTTATCGGGTTTATTATCAATAGTTTATGGTTTTTTTACTGGGAAAAACATTTTAAGTTCTAGCGCGGGAAGCCCTAAGATGCAGGAAATAGCTTCAGCCATACAAATAGGAGCTAAGGCATATCTAAATAGACAATACAAAACAATAGCTATTGTTGGTGTTTTTGTTTTGGTTATAATTACTTTTGCATTTAGTATTTTAGTTGGAATTGGATATTTAATTGGTGCTACTTTATCTGGAATAGCTGGATATGTTGGTATGCTTGTATCAGTTCAGGCAAACGTAAGAACTGCAGAAGCTTCAAGAAAAGGTTTGTCGCAAGGTCTTTCAATAGCTTTTAAATCTGGTGCTGTTACTGGCATGTTAGTTGCTGGACTAGCACTTTTATCAATAGCAGTATATTATTATTTATTATTATCATTTGGTGTAGAAGAAAGAGAAATTGTTAATGCATTGGTTGCATTAGGTTTTGGTGCTTCATTAATTTCTATTTTTGCAAGGTTAGGTGGTGGAATTTTTACAAAAGGTGCAGACGTAGGTGCTGATTTAGTTGGTAAAGTTGAAGCCGGTATTCCAGAAGACGATCCAAGAAATCCTGCAGTAATAGCAGATAATGTAGGAGATAATGTTGGTGATTGTGCAGGTATGGCAGCTGATTTATTTGAAACATATGCTGTTACAATAGTAGCCACTATGGTTTTATCATCTATTTTCTTTCATGGAGATCTTAATATGATGGTTTATCCATTATCAATTGGTGGTGCTTGCATATTGACATCTATTATTGGAACTTTTTTTGTTAAACTAGGAAAATCAAAAAATATTATGGCTGCTTTATATAAAGGTTTTATTGTAACTGCAATTACTTCATTAGTAATTTTATATCCAATTACTGATTATGTTTTAGGTTTAGATAGCAATTATTCAATTTCTGATAAATCATTCACAGGAATGAGCTTGTATATTTGTGGAGCTATTGGTTTGGTTATAACTGGATTGCTAATTTGGGTTACAGAATATTATACTGGAACAAATTATAGACCCGTAAAAAGTGTTGCCTCTTCATCTACTACTGGACATGGAACTAATGTAATTCAAGGTTTAGCAGTTTCAATGGAAGCAACAGCTATACCAGCATTAATTATAGTTGGTGGCATTTTATTAACAAATCATATTGCAGGATTATTTGGAATTGCAATTGCTGTAACCACTATGTTGGCACTAGCAGGAATGGTAGTTGCTCTTGATGCATATGGACCTGTGACTGATAACGCAGGTGGAATAGCTGAAATGTCTAATTTGCCAAAAAATGTAAGAAAAACTACTGATGCTTTGGATGCCGTCGGTAATACTACAAAAGCCGTTACTAAGGGATACGCAATAGGTTCTGCAGGTTTAGGTGCTTTGGTCTTATTTGCTGCTTACACTGAAGATATTAAACATTTTTCAAGTGTCGCAGGATCAAACTTAGAAGGAATTGTTGTAACTTTTGATTTATCTAATCCTTTCGTCGTTGTTGGTTTATTAGTTGGAGGTATGCTTCCTTACCTATTTGGTTCAATGGGCATGCAAGCTGTTGGTAGAGCAGGTGGCGCCGTTGTTATTGAAGTAAGAAGACAATTTAAAAAAATTCCTGGAATTATGAAAAGAAAATCAAAACCAGATTATGGAAGATTAGTTGATCTACTAACTAAAGCAGCTATTAGAGAAATGGTTGTTCCATCTTTATTACCAGTGTTGTCTCCAATTGTTTTATATTTCTTTATTCTTCCAATTGGAGGTCAAGTAGCAGCTTTGTCAGCAGTTGGCGCAATGTTACTTGGGGTTATAATAACTGGTTTGTTTGTGGCAATATCTATGACTGCAGGTGGTGGTGCTTGGGATAATGCAAAAAAATATATTGAAGATGGTAATTATGGTGGCAAAGGGTCAGAAGCTCATAAAGCTGCAGTGACTGGTGATACGGTAGGAGATCCTTATAAAGATACAGCAGGACCAGCAGTCAATCCAATGATCAAGATAACAAATATAGTTGCTTTATTATTATTAGCAGTTATTGCTGGTTCTTAATTTTTTTTCTTTTTTTGGCTCGAACTCCTAAAGGATCATTAACTTTTTGCCTCATACTAGATAAAAAATCATAGACAAAAGATCTTTTAGAATAAGCTATATCAGTTTCATCTTTAACAAATTCAATTTGTTTCATATTTTCAATATTGTAAAATTTTTTAAGTGTTAATAAACCCATATTATCAATTTCAAGCACGAGGACGTTGTTAACATAGGTTTTTTTTATCCCAAATTTTTTAGTTGATCTAGTTTTTTTTCTTTCTATATAAATCCAAAGATCATTATCGAAACTACTTTTTGTTGATGGAGGACCTAATAAATTTAATACATCATTTACGTTTGATACATTAACTTCAAGTTTGTTTTGCTTTTTTTCTAAAAAATGGGCCCCGTGGTTATCAACTACTGGACTTAATTTACAACTTGCTATAAATAAAAAAATTATAAATAATAGTATTTTCATAATGAGCAATAAATATATTAATTTTTATAACAATTTAATGAATTTAACTAGAAATAAAACATTATATGAAAAATTTACAAATCAAGATACTTTTTCTGATAGATTGCTCATATTTTTATTCCATTTTGCTTTTTTCTTAAATATTTTTAAAACTCATTCAGATAAACAACAAATACAAGAGATATTTGATTATATATTTAAGCAGTTGGAGATCAGTATAAGAGAAATTGGCTATGGCGATGCTTCAATTAATAAACAAATGAAAAATTATATAAACACTTTTTATTCAATTTTGAAAAATATTGAAAATTGGGAAAAATTAGATGAACCAAAAAAAAATGAAATTTTTGAAAATTATTTAAATGTGAAAAAAGAAACTTCATATATAGCTAAATACTTTGAAAATTACAGAAATTTTTTAAAAAAAAGTTCTTTTAATTCTCATATAAAAGGTGTAATTAAACCTAATTTTTAATTATGGCTGTACCTAAACGTAAAACAACCCCGTCAAGATCTGGTAAAAGAAGATCTCATATTAAGTTTTCAACTAAAAATATAGTTGAGGATAAAAAGTCAGGAGAATATAGACTTTCACATCATATAGATCGAAAAACAGGCATGTATAATGGTAGACAAATCTTAGACCCTAAGGATTAAATAAACTATAATAAGTTAATGGCAAACAAAATAACAATTGCAGTTGATGCAATGGGTGGAGACAATTCTCCGGCAAAAATAATAAATGGTATTATTTTGCACAATAGAAACTCTAAAAATGCTTATTATAAAATTTTTGGTAACGAAAATGAAATAAATAAGTTAATTGATAATAAATTACAAAAAAAATATTTTGAAATTATTCATACCAATGAATCTATAAAAGGAAACGATAGTCCACTAAGCGCCGCTAGAAGTAAAAATTCAAGCATGTGGTTAGCGATTGATAGTGTTAAAAAAAAGGAATCTGACATTATTGTTTCAGCCGGAAATACAGGAGCCTTATTCGTTATAGCAAAGTTAAATTTAAATATGATCGAAAATATAGACAAACCTGCTTTAGCTGGTTTATGGCCTAATAAAAATGGAACAAACGTAGTTCTCGATTTAGGTGCCAGTATTGATTGTAGTGAAAAAAATTTAGTAGATTTTTCAATCATGGGATCGGCTTTATTTAAAGCTTTGTTCCATTATGATGAGGCAAATGTAGCTATATTAAATATAGGTTCAGAAGAAATTAAAGGTCATGAAATAATTAAAAAAGCTTACGAAATTTTAAATTCAAATCCAAATCCAAATTTTAAATTTAACGGTTATATCGAGGGCAATCAAATTATGGATGGATATTCTAATGTAATTATAACGGATGGATTTACTGGCAATGTGGCACTTAAGACCGCTGAAGGCACTGCAAATTTTATCACTGCAGAATTAAAAAAAGCAATGACTGGAAGTTTTATAAGTAAAATTTCTTCTTTAATAAATATTAAAAACTTGAATAAGTTTAAGAAAAGATTAGATCCTAGACTTTATAACGGTGCCATACTTCTAGGCCTAGATTCTCCTGTTGTTAAAAGTCATGGCTCAACTGATTTTATTGGTTTTTGCAATTCTCTTAACATGTGTGAAAAAATTGTTACAAATAATTTAATAGGAAAAATTCAACAAAGTATGAATTAAATTATGCGTATTAATTTAACAAAAAAAGAATTAATTAATTCAATGTATATGAGAATAGGATTTTCTAAAAAAATATCAGAAGTACTGCTTGATGATATACTCGATATTATTGTAGAAAATTTAAAAAAAAACAAAAAATTAAAAATAAGTAAGTTTGGTACGTTTACTATTAGAGAAAAAAAAAGCCGATTAGGAAGAAATCCCAAAACTAAAGAAAGCAAAATTATTTCTGAACGAAAGGTTGTTTTATTTAAACCATCAAAAGAATTTAAAAAATATATAAATAATCATGAGTGAATCAGACTCCACGTATAAATCAATAGGTGAAGTAGCTAAAATACTTAATTTGGTAAATAAAAAGAATGGAAATCTAAGCACTCATACAATTAGATTTTGGGAAAAAGAATTCAAGTATTTAAAACCAAAGATTTTTGCTGGTAAAAGAAGATACTATGATGATAAATCAATAGAACTATTAAAGAAAATTAAATTTTTATTAAAAACCAAAGGATTAACTATAAAGGGGGCTAAAAAAATCTTGGAGTCAAACCCGTCATTTAATCTTGACGATTTAACAAATAACTCTATAAACACAGATAATAAAAATATAGTTTTGAAAAATAAAATTTCAAAAATTTCAAAATTAATAAAAGAATTAAAAAATTTAAAATAATATGGCAAAAAAAACTCATGTTAAAGTAAGATTGGTTCCTGAAAGTAAACCTGATAGTCCTTTTTTTTACTATGTGAAAAAACCTGCTGGAGGAGAAAAGGCAAAGATTAAATTAAAAGCAAAAAAATATAATCCGGCAACAAGAAAGCATGAAATTTTTGTTGAAAAAAAATTGCCGCCTCATAGCAAATAGTTATTTTTTTTTAAAATTTCTTTTTTCGTAATCAATATAAGACCAAATCATATTTTTCCATATTCTTTGGGTTATTTTTGGATCAATATTTTTATTAATTGATTGGTTGCGTATTTTTTTTAAAATATTCGTAATTCTTTTTTTATCAACAATTTCTTTTTTATATACTTTTAATGATAAAACCTTTTTAACTATTTCAGATCTTTTTTTAATAATCTTTAATAAGTCTTTATCTAAAATATCTAATTTTCGTCTTAATTTATTAAGTTCTATTTTGTTTTTAGGCGACATTTATTCAATTGGATTTACTAATAATTAATATATTTATTATTATATGTACATAGAGAATAAGACATTAAAAAATTATATTTCCGTATGGTTATTTATTTCTTTTTGGCTGGTTGCCTTAATGATAATCGTTGGTGGATTAACTAGACTTACTGATTCTGGTCTTTCTATAACACAGTGGCAACTATTTACAGGCATATTTCCCCCATTAACAGAAACATCATGGAATCACTATTTTGACTTATATAAAAAAATACCTGAATACCAACTACAAAACTTTTCTATGTCAATTAGTGAATTCAAAATTATTTTTTGGTGGGAATATATTCATAGACTTTTAGGTAGAATTATTGGCCTATCTTTCCTCATACCGTTAATTTTTTTTACATACAAAATAGGTTTTTTGAAAGTTAAATTTTTTTATTTAATTTTTATTTTAATATCTTTTCAGGGTTTTATAGGATGGTACATGGTATCTAGTGGATTAGTAGATCGTGTAGATGTAAGTCATTTTAGACTTTCTTTACATTTAATTATTGCATTTATAATTCTTTCTTTGATTTATTGGAGCTATTTAAGTTTAAATGTAAAAAGCAATTTTAAAGATAAAATAAATTATATTTTTCCTTTAATTTTCATCATTTTAATTTTTTTTCAAATAGCTATTGGTGCATTTGTTTCTGGAATGGATGCTGGAAAAATATATAATTCATGGCCTTTAATGGGTTTGAAATATTTTCCTGATGATAGTTTAATAATTGATTTGTTTAGCCTTTCAGCTTTTAATAACCCTTCATTGGTTCAATTTATTCATAGAAATTTAGCTTATTTAATATTTATATTTTATTTATATATTTTATTTAAAGTATATAAGAATAGCTTTGTAAAACTATACACAATAGTAAATACCGTTGGTATCTTATTAATACTACAAATTTTTCTTGGAATTCTAACTTTATTATTTGGTGCTAAGATTATAATTTCATCTTTGCACCAAATAAGTTCAATTTTTTTAGTTTGCTCAAGTATTTATTTTTTATTTATAAATAAAAAAATTAGCTAACTGCTTTTAAACTTGGTTTTCCAGAAGCACCTAATGCTTGATCTAAATCAGCTATTATATCATCAGGATGTTCTATACCAATAGATAGTCTAACATATCCTGGTGTAACACCAGCTGCCAGCAATTCCTCTTCAGTTAGTTGGCTATGAGTAGTTGTAGCTGGATGGATTGCTAAACTTCTTGCATCTCCAATATTAGCTACGTGATAAAACATTTTAAGAGCTTCAATAAATTTTTTACCAGCCTCTACACCACCTTTAACCTCAATACCGATTAGAGCTCCATTTCCACCTTTAAGATATTTTTTAGATCTTTCAGCTATTTCACCTTGATGAAGTGTTGGATAAATAACTCTATCTACATTTTTATTCTTTTGAAGATAAGCAACAACCTTCTCTGCATTTGAACAATGTTGTTTCATTCTAAGAGGTGCGGTCTCTAAACCTTGTATCAGGCCCCAAGCGTTATCTGGAGCTAGAGGTGCGCCTAAGTCTCTTAATAAACAAACTCTTGCTCGCACAGCGAA
This sequence comes from uncultured Pelagibacteraceae bacterium, assembly GCA_902634485.1. Taxonomy (GTDB): domain Bacteria; phylum Pseudomonadota; class Alphaproteobacteria; order Pelagibacterales; family Pelagibacteraceae; genus Pelagibacter. The sequence goes on from CACPKA010000007.1 coordinate 58,188, forward strand.
TGATACATTGGCACCAGTTAACTGCGGAACAACTTCTCCCCATTTTGCACCACCGTAACTCATATCTGGTTCATTGAATAGAGGTTGTCGTTTCGGATCTGCTGTCCAGTCAAAGTTTCCTCCGTCTACTAAACATCCTCCTATAACAGTTCCATGACCTCCAATAAATTTTGTTAAAGAGTGAACTACTACAGCTGCACCATGTTCAATTGGTTTACATATAATTGGAGCTGCAGTGTTGTCCATTATTAATGGAATATTATGTTTTCTTCCTATATCTGAAACTTCTTTAATAGGAAAAACTCTTAAATATGGATTAGGTAAAGTTTCTGCATAAAAAGCTCTAGTTTTTTCATCAATAGCTTTTTCAAAATTTTTAGGGTCTGAAGGATCTGCATATCTTACTTCAATACCTAATTTTTTTAGAGTATGAGTGAACAAGTTTACAGTACCACCATAAAGATCTGTTGAACTAACAAAATTATCACCTGCTTGACAACAGTTAACAATAGCAAAAGTTGAAGCTGCTTGTCCTGATCCTACTGTAACACATGCTAAACCGCCTTCTAGGGCAGCAACTCTTTTTTCCAACACATCATTTGTAGGATTCATAATTCTAGTATAAATATTACCAAACTCTTTAAGAGCAAATAAATTTGCTGCATGTTCAGTACTATTAAACTGATATGATGTAGTTCTATAAACTGGAACAGCTACTGCTGTTGTAGCTGGATCACTTCTATAGTCACCTCCATGAAGAGCTATAGTTTCTGGATTTTTTATTGTTTTTGACATTAGTTTCTCCTTTTAAATATATTGTTATAATTAAACTAAAATAAGCTCACGATTTCAAGTTAAATACCGAATTTAAAATTGACTTTATCAAGAAATATAAGTATTTATGCGCATCTTATGACAAATTTTGTTAAAAAAAGTGAAATTAAAAATAACTGGTATTTAATAGACGGCAATAACGCTGTAGTAGGTAGATTAGCCACAATTATTGCAAAAATAATTAGAGGCAAACATAAAACTACATATACTCCTCATATGGACAATGGTGATTTTGTTATAGTTAAAAATATTGAAAATATTAAGTTTACTGGAAAAAAATTTGAAGAAAAAAAATATTATAGACATACAGGACATCCGGGAGGAATAAAAGTATCAACACCTTCAAAGCTTCACGATAAGAAACCAGGAGAGGTTTTAAAATTAGCAGTTAAAAGAATGTTACCTGGAGGACCATTAGCTAAAAAACAATTGCTTAAATTAAAAATGTATTCAGGAAATGCTCATCCTCATGAATCACAAAAACTTACTACTTTAGAATTATCTAAATTAAATTTAAAAAATATTTCTAGAAATTAAAATGGAAAATACTGAACAAGTCAAAGATTTAAAAAATGATATAAAATTAGATTTTAAAGATAGCAAATATGCTACAGGAAGAAGAAAAACTTCTATAGCTAAAGTCTGGCTTAAAAAAGGAACTGGAAAAATTCATGTGAATGGGAAAAATTATGATTCTTATTTCAAAAGAGATTCTCATAAAATGCAGATATTGAAACCTTTTGAATTAATTAATCAAAGCACATCATATGATGTTAAATGCAATATTCAAGGCGGTGGTGCAACAGGTCAAGTTGGAGCATTGGTATTAGGAATTTCTCGTGCCCTAATTCAAATTGATCCAAGCTTTAAATCAACATTAAAAAAAGAAAAACTTACTACCAGAGACTCTAGATCTGTAGAAAGAAAAAAATACGGTCGTAGAAAAGCTAGACGTAGCTTTCAGTTCTCTAAAAGATAATACCTTTTTAAACTTTTTACTGTTATATATAAAAAATGCACAAGTTAAATGTATTAATTGCTGGCTCTACTGGATATATGGGTGTCCAATTAGTTAAACTATTATCCAAACATAAAAATATTCATATAAAATATTTATGTGGCAATTTATCTGTTGGAAAAAATATTTCTTATTTTGATAAGACTCTTAAAAATAAAAAATTACCAAAAATAATTAAATTTAAAAAAAAACTTTTAAAAAAAGTTGATCTTATTTTTACAGCACTTCCAAATGGTGAAGCTCAACTTTTGTCAAAAAATTTATTACCAGGAAATAGATTAATTGATTTGGCTGCAGATTTTAGAATCGAAGATCCAAAAATTTATAAAAAATGGTACAAAATTAATCACAACGCAAAAGATAACATCGTTAAAAGTCTCTATGCATTGCCTGAATTAAGCAAAAAAGATTTAAAAAAATATAAAATAATTGCATGTCCAGGGTGTTATCCAACATCAATATTGTTACCTATAATACCTCTGCTGAATAAAAAGATAATTTTATCAAATAATATAGTTGTTGATTCAAAATCTGGTTATTCAGGGGCGGGCAGAGGTGTTCATAAAAAATATTATAAAAAAAACCTTTATGAGTCTTTAAGTGCATATGGAGTAGGCTTTCATAGACATAATTCGGAAATTGAACAAGAGATTTCTAAAGTTTATAAAAAAGAATATAAATTATTTTTTACTCCTCATTTATCACCAATGTTTAAAGGAATATTAAGCACTATATATGTTGACACTCCTAGAAATATAAATTCAATAAATATTTATAATTGTTTAAAGAAATTTTATAAAAAAAATATATTTATAAAATTTGCAAAATTTAATTCTCCTATCAGTACAAATGACGTTATTAACACTAATAATTGTTTAATTTCAGTTTGTAGAACAAAATTTACTAATAAAACAATTATTCTTTCAGCAATAGATAACTTAATTAAAGGTGGATCTGGTCAGGCAGTTCAAAATATGAATACTATCTATAATTTTCCTGAATCTAGAGGGTTAAAATGAAAAAATATATAATTTTATTATTATTTTTATCAGGATGTTCTTTTAATACTGACAGTGCTTATTGGCAAGATAACACAAATTATGACTATGAAGATATATTATATGATAAAGATTATACTCTAGAGGAATATAAAAAAAATTTAGAGATGTATAATAAAAAAACTAAAATACCAGATTTAAATTAGTTATGAAAAAAATTGGAATAGGTATTGTTGGATTGGGAAATATTGGTAGTTTTCTTTATAAGGAGATTTTATCAAAAAAAAAAGATATTGGTTTAAAAACAAACACAAAAATCAGTATTGTCGCTATATCTGCAAAAAACTCTAAAAAAAAAAGATCTTTTAAATTCAACAAAAAAATTTTTTTTAATAATCCTTTAGACATAACAAAAAATCCTGATGTTGATATTGTAATTGAATTAATCGGACAATCAGATGGAGTTTCAAAAAAGATTGTTGAGACATCACTAAAAAACAAAAAGCATGTTATAACCGCAAATAAAGCTCTTATAGCAAAACACGGTGATTATTTATCAAATATTGCAGAGAAAAAAAAAGTAAATTTAGAATTTGAAGCTGCTGTTGGTGGGGGAATACCAGTTTTAAGAACTATCAAAGATGGTCTTGCAACAAATAAAATTAGTAAAGTTGTTGGTATTTTAAATGGTACATCAAATTATATTTTGACTAAAATGCAGAAAACTAAAAATTCTTTTAATCATGTTTTGAAAGAAGCCCAAAAACTTGGACTTGCTGAATCTAACCCAAAATTCGATTTAGACGGTAGCGATGTTTTGTCTAAAATTAGAATTTTATCATCTTTAGCATTTAATAAAAAAATATCTAAAAACCCATGTCTTAAAAATGGAATTGAAAATATCGAACTTACAGATATTAAAATGTCTGAAAAACTTGATTTAAAGATAAAATTACTTGGGATTACTGAAATTATAAATAATAAATTATTTGAAAGAGTTCATCCGTGCTTAATTAAAAAAGATAATTATATTGCAAACATTGATGGAGTAATGAATGCAGTTATACTTGAAGGTAACCCTGTTGGAGAAAGCGTTTTACAAGGTGAAGGAGCCGGACCTGGACCAACCTCATCAGCTCTTATGTCTGATCTACTATCAATTTTACGTGGAAACATTAAGTTTCCTTTTGGAATACCTTCTAGTAAAAGAAAAAGTGTTATTTGCTATGATAAAAATCAAAATTTTAATTCTTTATATTTAAGATTTGAAGTTAAGGATAGACCTGGTGTTTTATCTCAAATTACTAAACAACTTGCTAAATATAAAATATCAATTGAACGTTTAATACAAATTCCAGATCATAAAAAAAAACGTGCATCTATAGTTATTATTACTCATAAATCTAAAGAATTAAATTCAGATAAATGTATTAAATCATTTAAATCTAATAATAACGTTTTAAGAACGCCAACTATAATTAGATTATTCTAAATGGAATTATACTTAAAACTTTTTGAAGTATTATCTCCAGTTTTTTTTATTGTAGGAATAGGATATTTCCTTGGTAAACAGAAGACTGATATTGATACTTCCTTTATAACAAATTATTCTGCTAATTTTGGTGCACCAGCACTATTCATATTTGCTATTACATCATCTGGTGTAACTTATAGTGTTTTTTCAGAATATTTTATTTATTCGATAATTGCCCTTTTTTGCTTCGCTATAGTAGGAATGATTTTTCTATTTTTCATGAAAAAAGACATTTCGAGGGAATTACCTCCTTTTTTCCTTCCAAACACTGGCAATATGGGAATACCAATTTGTTTATTTGCATATGGCTCCTTAGGAATGGGTGTTGCTGCTGCTATATCTTCTTTAGTTGTATTATTACATTTTACTGCAAATATTTTTTTGGCTAGTAAAAAATTTGATATTAAAATTATTTTAAAAAGCCCATCTACATATGCTGTAATAATAGCTGTAGCTTTTTTATATTTTGATCTTCAAATGCCTAAATTTGTCCTAAATACAGTGATGCTGTTAGGATATGCCATGATAGTTTTGATATTAATGTCTTTAGGTGTTTCATTAACACAAATGAAGGTTTTTTCTTTCAAAACTTCTTTAATATCATCAACTGGAAGAGTAATTGTTGGCCCAATTATAGGCTTTTCTATAATTAAATTTTTTGATTTGTCAGGTTATGCTGCTGGGGTATTATTAATTCAATCATCAATGCCAAGTGCTATATTAACTTATTTAATTGCCTCAATGTATTCGCCTAAAAAAATTGTAGACAATATATCTAGTATGATTGTTGTATCAACATTAATGTCTTTAATTACAATTCCAATTATTGTTTTTATTTCTTTAAAATACTTTCCTTAATGAAAGCCATAATTCTTAATTTATCGGCATGGGTAATGTTGCCTATTATGGATGGTTTTGCTAAATATTTAAGCTCAACTATACCAGTATTACAAATTACCTGGTCTAGATATTTTTTTACTGTCATTATTGTGCTACCAGTTATGCTAGTTTTTTTTAGAAAAAATTTTAAATGGACAGAACAACCAAAACTTCAATTGTTGAGAGGTCTGTTGTTATTCTGTGCTAATATTTTATTTTTTTATTCTATTTCGATTATTTCTTTAGCTAAAGCTCTTACATTGGCCTTTATAGCTCCCTTAATAGTTACGATTCTATCTCCTATTATATTGGGTGAGAATGTTGGTTTTAGAAGATGGGCAGCTGTAATTACTGGTTTTGTTGGGTCAATAATTGTCCTTAGACCAGGATTTGTAGAAATAAATATTGCCAGTATCTCAGCGCTGGGAACAGGCTTTCTATATGGAATTTATCTTATAGTAACGAGAAAATTGCATAATTCTGACCATCCGCTTTTAACACTTTTATTAACTGGCGTAGTAGGGGCTTTTATCGGATCTATTATTATGCCTGTAGTATGGGTTAGCCCAACAATAAGCGAATGGTTTATGATGTTCGCAATAGGTTTTTTTGCATCTATAGGTCATTTACTACTTATTCTTTCATTAAGGTATGCTGATGCTTCTAAATTAGCTCCCTTTGGATATTTTGAGATCATTACTAATATTATAATAGGCTATTATTTCTTTAGTCATTTCCCTGATAAATGGACATTCTTAGGTTTATTTGTGATCATGTCGTCAGGAATCTATATACTTAGAAGAGAAGCTATAAATAAGATA
>CACPKA010000008.1 GCA_902634485.1 uncultured Pelagibacteraceae bacterium
CTGGCAAGTAAACATAATAACCTATGTTGTGTGGGGGACGATGATCAATCAATATATAGCTGGCGCGGAGCTGAAATTAAAAATTTCTTAGAATTTGATAAAATTTATAAAAATACTAAAATTGTAAGATTAGAAAAAAATTATAGATCAACACAAAATATTTTAGAATTAGCATCTGATCTAATTAAAAACAATCAAAATAGGGTTGGGAAAAACTTAGAAACAACAAAAGATGTTGGCGATTTAGTAAAATTAAATTGTTTTAAGAATGGAAAAGATGAAGCAACTGGTGTTTCAGATGAAATAGAGAAAAAAATAAAAAAAAAAGACTCTTTAAATGAAGTAGCGATTTTAGTAAGAGCTATTTTTCAAACTAGAGAATTTGAAGAACGTTTTTTAAAAATTGGTATACCGTATAGAATTGTTGGTGGAACAAAATTTTATGAACGAGCAGAAATAAAAGATTGTATAGCTTATTTGCGTTTAATTTTTCAAAATAAAGATGATCTTGCCTTTGAAAGGATCGTTAATGTTCCAAAAAGATCTATAGGAGAAACTACTTTTAAACAAATTAGTGAATTTTCTAAAAAAAATTCTTTATCTCTTGAAGAAAGCGCTACAAAATTAATTGAATTAAATTTAATTAAACCAAAAACAAAAATTGGACTTAACTCTTTTTTAAAATTAATCTTAAAATGGAGAAACGATCTATTTACAAAAAAATTTAGCCATATAAAATTAATGCAAACAATCTTAGATGAGTCTGGATATTCATCTATGCTTAAAAATAAAAAAGATCTTGAAAATGAAAATAGACTTGAAAATATAAAGGAACTATTAGTGGCAATGAAAGAGTTTGATAATTTAGATAGTTTTTTAGAACATGTGGCTTTAGCAACATCAATTGATCAAAAATGGGATGGGGAAAAGGTTAACTTAATGACAATGCATGCCTCAAAGGGTTTAGAATTTAATTTCGTTTTTTTACCTGGTTGGGAAGAAGGATTATTTCCACACCAGAAATCTTTAGACGAGTCTGGAGAAAAAGGTTTAGAGGAAGAAAGAAGATTGGCATATGTTGGTATAACAAGAGCAAAAAAAAATGCTTTTATATCGTTTTCTATGAACAGATATTACCAAGGTGACTGGATAGACAGTATGGCTTCAAGGTTTATTAATGAATTGCCAGAAAAAAACATTGAAAAAAATAACTTTTTTGAAGAAAATACCACAGAAGATTTTGAATTTAATCAAGATTTTGAATTCGAAGAACAAACTAGAAGTCCTGGATGGTTAAGATATCAAAAAAAATTAAATGATAAATAAAAGAATAAAAACATTAAGAGAAAAATTTAGTTATTTAAATATAGATGGATATGTAATTCCAAAAAATGATGAATTTTTCTCTGAGTATGCCGCTGTAGATAGATTAAAAATAATTTCTAATTTTACTGGTTCGGCTGGAATAGCAATAGTTTTAAGAAAAAAAAACTACTTATTTGTTGATGGAAGATACACTATTCAAGCAGAGCAACAGGCAGGAAAACAATTTAAAATAATAGAAATTCATAAATTTTTGCCTTCAAAAATACTTAAAAATATTACTTTAGGCTATGATCCTAAAATACATACAAGAATGCAGCTAAAAATTTACTTTGGCGAAAATTTAAAATTAAAAAAAATAGATGGAAATTTAATTGATAAAATTTATAAAGAAAAAAAATATAAATCTAAAAAGTTTTTTTCTTTAAACAGTAAAATTGCTGGCGAAAATTATAATTCAAAAATAAATAAAATAAGAAATATTTTAAAAAAATCTAAGATTGATTTTTTATTTGTAAGTGCGCCAGAAAATGTTGCTTGGATTTTAAATATTAGAGGATCAGATAACCCAAACAGTCCAATTCCAAATGCAAGATTAATTGTTGGAAAAAATAAAGATCTATTTTTAATTTCAGAAAAAGAAAAAACTTCAACTTTAATTAAAGATAAAAAATTATCAAAAAAACAAATAATTAATCCCAAAAAATTTAGCAATCTTATACAAAAATTAAATGGTAAAAACTTTATAATCGATTCTCAATCATGCTCCATTTTTTTTGAAAATATAATTAAGTCAAAATTTAAAATTTATAAAATTAATGACCCAACTTACAAATTAAAATCTATTAAAAATACATCTGAAATTAATAATATGATTTCATCTCATATTAAAGATGGTATTGCTCTAACTAAATTTCTTTATTGGATAAAAAATATTAATAAAAAAAAAATTACAGAGGTTGATGCTCAAAATAAACTAGAAAAATTTAGAAGAAAAAATAAAAGTTATTTATTTCCAAGCTTTAATACTATCGCTGGAACAGGTTCTAATGGAGCAATAGTTCACTATAGAGCTAATGTTAAAACTACTAAAAGCATAAAAAAAAATGATGTTTTTCTATGTGACTCCGGAGGTCAATATAAATTTGGCACTACTGATGTAACAAGAACCATATGTTTTAGAAAACAATCTAATTCGATAAGAGATAAATATACAAAAGTATTAAAAGGACATATTGCGGTAGCAACTACAAACTTGAATAAATATGATACGGGCAAAAAAGTTGATGCTAGAGCAAGAATGTTTTTAAAAAAAGATGGACTAGATTATGCTCATGGTACTGGCCATGGAGTTGGTTTTTTTTCTAACGTACATGAGGGGCCTCAATCTTTATCAAAATTTAATAATATAAGACTTGAGGAGGGCATGATAGTAAGCAATGAACCTGGTTTTTATAAAAAAGGAAAGTATGGAATTAGAATAGAAAATTTAGTTTTTATAAAAAGAAAAAAAAATAAGTTAATTTTTGAAAATTTAACACTTGCACCAATTGAAAAAGACCTAATTAATTTTAACTTATTGAATAAAAGTGAAAAAAATTATCTTTTTGAGTATCATCTTAATGTTTATTTAAAAATATCAAAGTTTTTAAACCATAAAGAAAGAAGTTGGTTAGCCAGCTTGATTTAGCATTTTCATCAACTCGTCTTGTGAGATTATTCTGATATTGAGTTCTTGTGCTTTTTTTATTTTTTTAGATGTTGGTTTATCTCCAATAACTAAATAGTTTAGCTTACTATTAACATTGCTAATAATTTTGCCAGAATTTTCCTCAACTAAAGATTTTGCTTCGGCGCGACTTATTTCTTTCAATTTTCCAGTAAACATAAATGTTTTATTTTTTAAACTTCCTTCTATTTTATTGTTTATAAAATCTAAAATTTTCATTTTTTCTTTCAATTTTTTTAAAATGTTTTGATTATTTTTATTGGAAAAAAATAATTTTATTGATTGAATTTGAGTATCACCAATACCATCAATGTTTGACAAATTTTCAATATTTTTTTCATTTGAAAGTTTATAAAAATTATCAATATTTTTTAAATGTCTTGCGATAAGTTTCGCATTTTCTTGGCCGATATGTCGAATGCCAAGAGAAAATATAAACCTTTCGAGTTTAATTTCTTTTGACTTTTCTATAGCATAATTTAGATTTGAAACTGATAAATCTCCCCAGCCATCAATTTTTTTTATTTTTTCAAGATCTAAATCAAAAATATCATGGGGAAATCTAATAAATTTCAAATCCCAAAATTTTTCTACAATTTTCTTTCCAAATCCGTCAATATTTAATGCATCTTTGGAAACAAAATGTTTTAATCCCTCCATAGCAATTTTTTCACATTTAAAATTTTCATTTAAACATCTTCTTACTGCATCAAATTTTTTTGTTGTTTCGTTAAAGTCTTTAACTGTTTTTGATCCACACGATGGACATAATTTCGGAAAAATATATTTCTTTGAATTCTTTTCTCTTTCACCTTTATTTACTGATAATACATGCGGAATAACATCGCCAGCTCTTTCAACTTTAACAATATCGCCAAGTCTAATATCTTTTCTTTGAATCTCGTCTTCATTGTGTAACGTTGCATTTGAAACTACAACCCCACCAATATTTACGGGTTTTATCTTTGCGACCGGTGTTAGAGCCCCTGTTCTTCCTACTTGAATCTCAATTTTCAAAATTTTTGAAATTGAGCTATTAGCAGAAAATTTATGAGCTATGGCCCATCTAGGAGCATTTGTAACTGAACCCAATCTTTTTTGTAAATCAAAATTATTTACTTTATAAACTATTCCATCGACATCGTAATCTAAATCAAATCTTATCTCCTCAAATTTTTTATGATATTGGACAAGATTCTTTATACCTTTAATTTTTTTATTAAATTTACTTGTTTTAAATCCCCATTTTTTTAGGTTCAATAAAAAATCTGATTGGGTTTTACTTTTCTGTTCTTCGATATAGCCAAAAGTATAAGCTATAAATTTTAAAGGTATTTTTTTTGTTTCTTTAGGATCTTTTTGTCTTAAAGATCCAGAAGCTGCATTTCTTGGATTGGCAAATTTTTTATCCATTTTTTTAAAATCTCTCTTTGATATAAATACTTCACCTCTAATATCAATTGACTTTGGAAAATCATTTAAATTTATTGTCTTTGGAATATCTGAAATTGTTTTAAGATTTTCTGTAATATCTTCTCCTTGAATACCATCTCCTCTGGAAAGTCCTTTAATAAAAACCCCTTTCTCATATTTAATAGATGCAGATATTCCATCAATTTTTGGTTCCGTGCTATATTCAATTTCAAAATTTTTATTTAAACTCAAAAAATTAATTATTTTTTTTTCAAAATTTTTAAGATCTTCTTCGTTAAAAGCATTTGACAAAGAAAGCATTGGAACTTTATGGGAAATTTTTTTAAAATTTTTTGATGGTTTAAAGCCTACATTCAATGAAGGCGATTCTTTAACAACTATTTCAGGATATTTACTCTCAATCTCAATTATTTCTTTTTTTAATTGATCATAATCATAATCTGACACTTTTGAATTATTTTTTTCATAGTAAAGTTTATTATGTTTATTAATTAACTTTATTTTATACAAATAATCTTTTTTTAATGAATCATCTATCATTACAATTCAAAAAGTGATTTAAATTTTCTAATAATAAAATTTCCTTTTTTTTTATTAATTTTATCTATAGGACTTTCATACTCTTTATTAAATATAGTGTAAGTTGCTTCATACCATCTGCTTGATTGATAATTGTATCCCAGTAAACTAGCATATTTTTTTGACTCTTCTATAAGACCTAATCTATAGTGTATCTCAACAAGTCTATGTAATGCTTCCTCGATATAAACTGTAGTATCATAATATTCAACAACTTGTTTAAATCTATTAATTGCTGCAATCCATTTTTCTTTTTTCATATAATATCTTCCTAAGAATATTTCTTTAGATGCCAAAACATCATTAATTAGATCTAGTTTAAATTTAGAGTCTAAAGCAAAATCAGAGTTTGGATATTTTTCAATAACAAATTTAAATTCTTTTTGAGCGCTTATTAAAGGCCCAAGATCTTTTTTTTCATCAACTATTTGTTCATAATAACATATTGCTAAAAGAAAATGTGCATAATTTAATCTTTTATGTTTTGGATGTTTTTTTATAAATCTTTCTAATTCAGAAATTGCATCAAAATAATAATCCTGAGAATAATATGCATAAGCTGCCATCAAAATAGATCTAGGAGCCCATTCGGATTGGGGAAATAATATTTCTGCTTCATTAAATTTTTTTGCAGCATATAAAACGTCCCCTTCCTCAAAAGCTTTTACGCCTTCTTGATAAGCATCTATCATTTGAAGATTGATTTCTTTTTCTTTAATTATTGAAATTTTCTGTTCTTCTTTTGAACATGAACTTAAAAACAATAATAAAATTAATAACTTAACAAAAATTTTCATTAAGGATTTTTAACAGAATTTTTTAAAAACTCTAAACTTTTATGCTGTAGATCTTAGGTATTTTCGATTTATCAATGAATGAGGTATATTTTTTTCTTTAATTTCAAATATTGTAAAATTATCTTCTTTTTGAAATACTTCTCTTAGTAATTGATTTGTCAAGCTGTGGCCCCCTTGTGAACAAACTACTTTTCCTATGATTTTGTATCCAGCTAGATATAGGTCCCCAATACAGTCGAGTATTTTATGATTTACAAACTCTTTATCATTTCTTAATCCATCATCATTTAAAATTTTATTATCCTTAACTACAATTGCATTCTCTAAACTTCCACCTTTAGCTAAATTCATTTTTTTAAGCTTTTCTATGTCTTCATATAAGCAAAATGTTCTTGAATTATAAATTTTTGTTAAATCAGACTCATATACGTTAATAGAATTTCTTTGGTTTCCTATTAATTTATTATTGTATTTTATTTCAAAATCAATATCTAAACTAATTTTATTAGGTTCAATGTAGATTGATTTATTTCCATCAATTAAGGAAACCTTTTTTTCAATTTTAATTATTTTTATTGGGGTAGTACTAGACTGTATTCCTGACGCATTAATTTTTTCTACAAACTCTTTTGCAGAACCATCTAAAATTGGCACTTCCTCAGAATCAATTTCAATTAAAGCGTTATCAATACCTGTTCCAAATAATGCCCCCATAAGGTGTTCAATGGTTGAAACTTTAGCTCCAAATTCATTTGCAATGGTTGTACAGTAGCTTGTATCAGAAACATTAAATACACTTGGAACTATAAAATTATCTTTTTTAATATCAGTTCTTTTAAAAATAATTCCTGTATTAACTTCTCCAGGACAAATCTTCATGTTAACTATTTTACCAGTGTGCAAACCTATTCCATTAAATAAAATAGTTTTTTTAATTGTTTTTTGATTAAGAACTGACATACGGATTTTATAGTGTTATTTTTTAGCTGTTTAAAAACAAGAAATGTTACGAGAAAATACAGTTATTTACTTAAAAAAATGAAATAATTTCTCAAAAAAACCTTTTTTTTTGTGTTCTTTCGGTACAGATACAACTTCCTGTTTATTTATTCCTTCCACAATATTTCTACCTTTTTGGCAAATATTTTTTTCCTTATCATTAAAATTAAATGATTGGATATAGTTTGAACATACAAACTGATTAATTAAAATGTGTTGCTTAGAAAATAAAATTTCAAAATTTTTTATAAAATTTTTTGGAAAGCAAATAAATTTTAAATCTAAAGAAAATTTGTTACATTTTTGATTTAAAGTTAAAAATTCATAATGATTGTTATCCAAAACATATTTTTCAACTATAATATGTAATATTTTAAAATCTTTATAAAATTTTAAAACTTGCTGCTTTGCATCTTGAATTAAGTATGTTGCATCATCTTTTATTATTTTGTTCCCTTCATTATTTTTATTAACTGAAAACTTAACCGATATACTCTGAGGCGTTTCAATTATAATATTAACTTCTTTTACAAATTCGTCTATTGATTTTTCTAACTGACGAATATTATCTTCTAATATTTTATTAAGTTTTTCAAAATCAATTTTTTGAAATTTTCCATAATAATTTTCATAGGTTTGTTCTTTATAATATTCTAAATTTCCATTTATTTTATTAAATGCTGACAAGTTTAGCTGTTTGTAATTAAATTCTAAATATATATCAAAAATTTTTTCACTCATTTGATAGAATAATATTATTACCCATTCTTAAATCTATAATTTTTTTTTTATTTAATTCTTCATTTTTTTTAATTAAATTTGCAAATTTAATTGATTTTAAAATATTTTTTTCAGGAAGTTTAATTATAAATCCATCTTTAGTTTTAATATCCCATCTATTGCTTGGAAAATAGTAAAAAGATTCAATTTCATCAAATTTAAGATCAGATTTATCTATTATATTTTTTAATTTTATAAAATTATTTAAATTACTTTTTCCATATAAAAATGGCAAAGTGTAATCCAATTTTTCAATCTTGCTTAGAGATATAAGTCGCTCATTTGAACCTACATAAAATTTTTTACCGTTTTGAGTTGTAATAGCTAATAGTTTAGCTTGTTCAATATTAATCTTTATTAAATTTGGATAAATTTTTTTAATATAAATAGTTTCAACTAAATTATTTTTTTTCAAAATATTAAAAAATAAATCTTTTTTTAAAAAAAAAATATTTTCATTAGATAAGAATTTTAAACTATTATAAACTTCGCCATTATTTTTTTCTGAAAGACCTTTAATTTCGATAATATTTCTTTTCTTTAGAAAATTTTTTTCTAAATCTATATTTTTATTTAATTGAGTACTTAGTAGAAAAAATAAAATAAAATAAAATAAAACTTTTATCTTTTTATCTATTGATTGAAGCATCTTTAATAATCCATTCAATTAAACTAATAAAACTCATACCTTTATATGCTGCAATTTCTGGAACTAAAGATAGATTTGTCATACCAGGTTGAGTATTAATTTCTAATAAATAAAATTTACCTTTATAAAATTTAAAATCAGATCTTGTAATCCCTTTACATCCGATCAAATTATGTGCTTTGAGCGCAATGTTTTGTATTTTTTTTAAATCATTTTTTTTAAGCTTTACTGGAATTACATGTTTTGTTTTTGCCTTTGAGTTATATTTTGCCTCATAATCATAAAATTTTCTCTTTGGAATAAGTTCTATTGCTCCTAATTTTTTTTTTCCCATAATTGCAACTTGAATTTCACGTCCACCAATAAATTCCTCTATCAATATTTTTTCATATTGGAATAATTTTTTTAAATTTTTTATAAAATTTTTTTCACTACATATGTAAACATCAACACTTGAACCTTCATTTATAGGTTTTATAACTACTGGGAATTTTAATTTTTTTTTAATTTTTAAAACTAAACTTTTTTTTAATTTTTTATAATTATTGAATTTGAATTTAATATACTTTGGTGTAATGATTTTATTTTTAATGAATATTTCTTTTGAAGCTTCTTTATCCATTGCTAAACTAGAAGCAATGACTCCTGAATGAGTATATTTCACTTTTGCTGACTCTAATATCGCTTGAATATAACCGTCTTCTCCATATCTTCCATGCAATGCATTAAACACAACATTTGGTTTAAAATTTTTAATGTTTTGTAATAAGTTGCCATCAGGTTCACAGATTATAGATTTATATTTTTTTTTTTTTAGGGCATTTAAAACACTTTTTGCAGTAATCAAGCTTATAGCTCGTTCTTTCGAAAAACCTCCTCCAATTATTAAAATTCTTTTGTTATTCACTTTATTATTTCTATTTCTAAATCTAAATTTATTCCTTTTTTATCTTTTACTTTCTCTTTAACAAAATCTATGAGTTTTTTCATATCTTCGTATGTTGCATTATTTTTATTTACAAAAAAATTAGAATGTTTTTTTGAAATTGTCGCATCCCCAAATGATATATTTTCGGGAACAGAAGATTTAATTAACTTCCAAACCTTTTCATTTGTTTGAGATATTGGATTTTTAAAAGTACTTCCACCAGTTTTAATTTTTGTTGGCTGTGCTTTTTCTTTCTTTTCTTTAAGAATATTCACATCGCTTTCTGCTTTATATTGATCTTTAAAATAACCTTTAAATGAGGCACTTAAAAAAATTAAATCTTTTGGTAAATTGCTTTTTCTATATTCAAAATTAATTTTTGCAGAAGGTATTGTTAGAACTTTGCCTTCTTTATTTAAGGCCTGAACTGATATTAATATATCTTTAAACTCAGAACCAAAACACCCTGAATTCATTCTTATGCCACCGCCAATGCTGCCAGGTATACATGATAAAAATTCTAAACCACCTATGCTATTTTCTGAAGCAAAATCAGAAACTTTTTTATCTAATACAGAGCTACCTGCAATAATAGTATTATTTGGTAACAAAGAAATTTTTGAGAAGTTTTTTCCTAGTTTAACTACTACACCGTCAAAACCGTTGTCATTAATTAAAATATTTGATCCTGCACCTAAAATAAAAATTTTTTCTTTTTTTCCAAAATTTTTTATAAAATTTATTAAGTCTTTTAAATTTTCAGGTTTAAAAAAAGCTTTAGCCTTACCTCCAATATTAAACCAATTTGTTTTTTTTAAATCATAATCAAAAATTATTTTTCCTTCGGTTAATTCAGAAAACTCTTTTAAATCATAACTTGTCATTATATTGTTTTTGGTAAATTTCTAATCCAACCTGATATTGATCCTGCTCCCATTCCAATTACAATTTTTTCGCCATATATGTTATTTTTTATATAACTCGATAGATCTTTTTCATTTTCTACCATAAAAACTTTTACTTTTGAATTTTTAGCTAAGAGTTTTGCAAAATTTTTATAACTAAAACCTAATTTTAATTTTTCTCCAGCCGCGTACACAGGGCATAAAATAACACTATTAGCTTTACTAAAAGATAAACTAAATTCTTTTTTTAAATTTTGTATTCTAGATATTCTATGTGGTTGAAATATACAAATTATCTCCTCTTTTTTATATACTGATTTTACTCCATTTAATAACTCTTTAATTTCTGTGGGGTGATGAGCATAATCATCATAAAAGACTGAATTTTTATAAGTAAAAATTTTGTTAAATCTTCTTTGAACGCCTTTAAAATTTTTTAACGCTTTTTTGATTATTTTAGAGGAAATACCAATTGCAATACTGACAGCAGCGGCGGCAGTCGCATTTCTTATATTATGCAAACCTAAAAGAGGTATAGTTATATTATTTATATAGTAGTTTTTTTTTCCTGGAAGCTTTACATTTATATTAAATTTTGAAGAATTCTTTGATTGATAGATATTGGTAATAAGAAATTGTGAATTTTTATCTGTTCCATAAGTATGAAAATTTTTAATTTTAATTTTTTTAATTATCTCTTTATTATTCTGATCATCTAAACAAATAAAAGATTTTCCATATGAAGGGGTCTTTTCTATAAATTTAACAAATAATTCTTTTAAATTTTTCATATTTTTATAATAATCCATATGCTCTTTATCTATATTTGTTATAATTGAATATGTTGGAGACACCTGAACGAAACTTCCATCAGACTCGTCAGATTCTAAAATACACCACTCGCCTTTGCCTAATTTTGCAGAGTTGTTAAAAGAATTAAGCACTCCACCATTAATTATTGTAGGATCTAATTTTGTTGCAGCAAAAACTGCTGAAATTAAAGAAGTAGTTGTTGTTTTTCCATGTGAACCAGCAACAACTATATTTCTTTTTAATAAAGATACTATATGCGCTAGCATTTCTCCTCTTTTATATATTGGAAGAAATTTTTTTTTTGCAAATCTTACTTCTGGATTAGACTGTTTAATAGCGGAAGAGATTACTAAAATAGTTGAATTTTTAATATTATTTTTATTGTGTCCCTCATAAACTTTGATTTTATTTTTTTTTAATCTTTCTATATTTTTATTCAGCCCGATATCGCTTCCTTGTACTTTAAAGCCCAAACCTTGCATGATGTTAGCTAATCCGCTCATTCCAATTCCACCTATTCCAACAAAGTGTATAGTCTCAGTTTTTGCTAGTTCAATTTTCATTTAAGCAATTAATTATTTTTTCATTAATATTTTTCCATTTATTTTTAGTAAAAAAATTTTCTAAATTTTTCTTTTTACTTAAATAAGATTCCTTATCTTCAATAATGTTTAGTAAAAGTGTCGTTAATATGTTCTCATCAAAAGTCTCCTCCTTTAAAATCCAACAACAATCCTTTTTTTCATAATAAAGTGCATTTTCTAATTGATGTTTGTCTTTAGCAAACTTATATGGAATTGCAATAAATGGTACATTTAGAAAAGCTAGTTCTGATAAAGTTGAAGCTCCAGAGCGGGTTATAGCTATATTTGCCTCTTTAATATATTCAAAAATATTTTCTTTAAAATCAAATATTTCATTTTCTATTTGATTGTTTTGATAAAAAGTCCTTAAGTCTATTAAATTTATTGAGCTGGCTTGATGATATACTTTTATTTTATATTTTTTAGCTATCTCTATTACAGATTTTTTTAAATTATCGTTAAAAAATTTAGCACCTTGACTCCCACCAATAATTAAAAGATTTATTTTATCTTTGATCTCTTTTTTTTCTATATTGTTAAATTTATAAATATTTTTTCTTAATATGTGATCAATTACATATATTTTTTTTTCATACTTTTTTGGAAAATTAAAAATTTCTTTCGAATAGCAAAAAATTCTGCTGCAGTATCTAATTAAAAATTTGTTCGCTCTACCCAACACTAAATTAGGCTCAAAAAGATAAATTTTTATACCTAATAATTTTGCAGCTATAGAAACAGGTATGGACATATATCCTCCGGTACCTATTAAAATATCAATATTATTATTTTTAATTAAAAATATAGATTTTATAATTGAAATAAAAAAATTTATAAAAATTACTGGAATTTTAAATGGATTTACACTCAGTCTTGGAGATTCAATTATTTTAAAATTAAAATTGTCTTTATTTATAAAATTACTTCCTCTTTTATCAAATAAAAACAAAACATCAAAATCTTCTTTTAAATGATCATAAAACGCGCTAGCAGGAATTATATGGCCTCCTGAGCCTCCAGAACTAATTAAAACTTTTTTTCTCATTTAATAATCAATTCTTCTTTTTGTTAGATTTAAAATTATTCCTGATAAAATAGAAGTGCTTAATATTGAAGAACCTCCATAACTAATAAATGGGAGTGTCATTCCAGTTGTTGGTAACAATCTAATATTTACTCCAATATGTATAAGAGATTGTAGTAATATTATTGACATTAATCCCACTAGTATTAATTTTGATTGATTATTTTCATCAGAATATAGCATTTTAAAAACCTGATAAATAAAAAATAAAAAAATAATCATAAGTGCTATTATAAATATAACTCCAAATTCTTCTGAAATTACAGAGATGATATAATCTGTATGAGCTTCAGGAACTCGATTTTTCAAAGTTCCTTCACCAATGCCTTTGCCAAAAAATCCTCCATTAATAATTGCTTCAGATGCTTTTTCAGACTGATAATTATTTCCAGATGAGGGATCAAAAAATGATTTTAGTCTAATAAATATATATCCAAATTTATTTGGGAAAAGAAATAAAACTCCAACTAAAAAGATTAGTAATAATGAAAAAAAAATAAAAAAAATAATTAAATTAATGCCTGAAACAAAAATTAAACTTATCCAAGTAAGAAATATTAATAGTGTTTGGCCAAAATCTGGTTGGATTATTAAAAGCAATAAAATAGGTACAAGGGTTAAAAAACTTAAAAAATATTTATAATACATATTTTTATTTTTTTCATAGCTTAGAATTGAAGCTAAAATAACTATTAGAAAAGGTTTTAAAATTTCTATTGGTTGAAACCTTGGCAAGAAAGGCAAGTCCATCCATCTTCTAGATCCTTTAATTTCAGTTCCAAAAAATGGGACTAATATTAAAAAAATCAAGAAAAATAAAAAAAGTATTTTTGATAATTTAATTAAATCATCATGTTTTAAAGATGAAAAAAAAATAATAAAAAAAATACCCAAAAAAATGAATAGTAAATGTTTAATGAAGAAATAATAGCTATTTGTATTTAATTTATCTGACGCAATTAAAGATGTAGATACTAAGGAGAAAAATAAACCCAATCCAAACAAAATTATAATTAAAATTAAAAGCGCTTTGTTGATATTTTTCCACCAATTATAGTAAAGTTTATAGAGTGAATTATTTGACAGCATTAGTGGTTTTTTTTACTCTATACTTTTTTAATAAAAAATTAAAGTAATCCCCACGTTCTTCAAAATTTTTAAAATTATCGAAAGATGCCGCGGAAGGGCTGAATAAAACAGTTTTATTAATATTATCATTTTCTTTATTTACATCTATTAAGGTGTTAATAAATGCACTTTTTAAATTGCCGAAACATTTGTATAGTAATTTTTTTTTGAACTTCTTGATAAAAAAATTTTTATTTTTTCCATAAATATAAGCTCTAATATTTTTACAATCTCTTTTTTTTAAATTAAATTTATCTCCAATTTTTCCTTGCCCTCCTACCAGCCAATATATCATTCTTGAAGATTTTAAAATATTTACACTTGACGCAAAAGATGTTGATTTTGAGTCATTTATAAAATTAATATTATTTTTTCTATAAACAATTTCTTGCCTATATTTCAATCCTTTAAAACTATTAATTTTTTTTATTATTTTGGTATTTGATAATTTTAATTTTTTACATATTGCAAAAATAAATGATAAATTTTCTAAATTACCAGGTGAATTAAAATAATTATTTTTTATTTTTCTTTTATAGAAATTAATTAATTTAAGATTAATTTTAAATATTTTAGAATAAATTTTATTATTTTTTATTTCTCTATTTATATGCATATTTTGTTTATTAAGAAAACAGTAATCGTTTTTTGATTGACTAGTTATTAATTTAAATTTAGCTCTAACATAATTCTTAAACGATCCATGTCTTTCAAGATGATCAGGGGATATATTTAGTATTGCAGCAAAGTTTGTTCTAAAAATTTTACTATATGAAATTTGATAGGAAGATGCCTCGATCACAAATATTGTTTTTTTTGATATATTTTTTTCTGACAAAATAGGATTTCCTATATTTCCACACAGCCTGCAGTCTAGCTTATGATTTTTGATTATTTCGCATAGAAGACTGGCAGTAGTAGATTTTCCATTGGTTCCGGTTATAGTTATTGTTTTATTGTTTGGATAATGCATATAAAATATATCCATGTCGGTAATTATATTTTTTTTATTTTTTTTTAAAAAATTTTTTAAATTACACTTTTTATCATTAATGCCTGGACTTAAAATTATATAATCAAATTTTTTTTGTTTTATAGACTTTTTATCTATAAAAAATTTTTTAATTAACTTGCTTTTAAAATTAACATAATTGTCATCATACAAAAAAGTTTTATTATTTTTTTTTAAAAAATTTAAACATGACAAACCAGTCCTGCCAGCTCCATAAATTAAAATTTTTTTATCTTTTAAAATTTTTCTGGAAAAGCTCATTATCTTAATTTTAATGTGGCCAAACCTATCATGGCTAAGATAATCGCTATTATCCAAAACCTAATTACAATTGTGGACTCTGCCCAACCTTTTTTTTCAAAATGATGATGTATTGGGGCCATTTTAAAAACTCTTTTACCTGTTAATTTATAAGAAAAAACTTGAACAATAACGGATACAGCCTCAAGAACAAAAAGTCCTCCAGTAATTGCCAAAACTATTTCATGTTTCGTAATTATACCTACGGCGCCTAAAGATCCTCCAAGCGCTAAAGAGCCCGTATCACCCATAAATATTTTAGCGGGAGGTGCATTAAACCATAAAAAACCAAGACATGCCCCGATAATAGAGCCTAGAAATACTGCAACTTCACCAACTCCTTCTATGTAAGGAATCTGTAAATAGTCAGAAAAAACAATATTACCAGTTACATAACTTATGAAAGCAAAACATGAAGCAACTAAAATTACTGGTACTGTTGCTAAGCCGTCTAACCCATCAGTAAGATTAACTGCATTTGAAGACCCTACAATTATAAATACTGAAAATGGTATAAAAAACCAACCTAGGTTAATAAATAAATCTTTAAAAAATGGAAAGTAAAGAATATTTAAATCTGAGTTATTGCTAAATTTAATAATTATCAAGGTTCCCAAGATAGCAATTATTATCTGTATAATAAGTTTAAATTTAAATGAAACTCCTGAAGAATTATTAAATTTAATTTTTTTATAATCATCATAAGCACCTAGTAAACCAAAGCTTCCTGAGAAAAATATTAAAGCCCAAATATAAGGATTTGATAAGTCACACCATAAAAAAACACTCAAGAATAGTCCTAATAAAATTAAAACTCCTCCCATAGTTGGTGTTCCAATTTTTTTTATTATGTGTTCATCTGGTCCATCTTCTCGAATTGGATTTGTTAAATGTTTTGTAGAAAAAAAATTTATAAAAGGTGAACCTATTATAAAAACAAAAAATAAGGATGTAAACATTGCCAGACCAGTTCTAACTGTTAAATATTTGAAAACATTTAAAAAAGAAAATATTTCTATATAATCTAAAATAAATTTATAAAGCATTTAAATTACCTCTTTTCAAATTATTAGATAAAGCATTTAGACCTGTTGAGTTCGAACCTTTGATCATTAAATAATCATTATTTTTAATATTATTTTTTATCACTTTATAAATATCTTTTTTATCTTTTAAAATTAAACCTTTTTTTTTTGAAATAATTTTTTTAAAAGTATACTTTATATCTTTACCATAAACATAAACATGGTCTATACTCGATAAATTTATATCTTTTGCGATTTTTTCATGCAATTTTTTTGAATGATGTCCAAGTTCTAACATATCTCCAAGTATCAAATGTTTTTTTCTAGTTCTTTTTTTAATTAAATTATAATTTTTTATAGCAGATTTGATTGATAAAGGATTTGAGTTATAACTTTCATCAATAAAATTTGTAATTTTATTTTCAATACGAATTTTTGATAAATCTCCTCTTCCTGATGGAACTTTTAACTTATAAAAAATATATTCATTTAATTTAAAAACATCTCCAAATGAAGAAGTAATAGTGATTGCAGCTAAAATATTTCTTAGATTATTTTCATAAATATTACTTAGATAAAATGATTTATATTTTTTATTAATACTCATAATTATTTTAAATTTATTTTTTATACTTAATATTTTACTTATATAGACTGTTGCTTCTTTTTTTTTTAAACTAAAGGAATAAATTTTAAGTTTGTTTTTTAAAGCTAGTTTTTTGTGTTTTATAAAAAAAGAATCATCAGCATTCAAAACTATTGAGCCACCTATATTAATATTATTAATTATTTCAGATTTAGCATTTGCAATTTCACTTAAATTTTTAAAATTTTTAGCATGAGCATATGAAATATTTGTTATAACACCTAAATCTGGTTTTATAATATTGCTTAGATAGTCAATTTCTCCGGGTTTATTCATCCCAACTTCATATATTCCAAAATCATCATTCTTATTTATATTAAAAATACTTAACGGAACTCCATATTTATTATTGTATGATTTAGGTGAAAATGAAACTTTTCCAATTTTAATTAGCGTATTTGCTAAAAGCTCTTTTAAAGAAGTTTTTCCACAGCTGCCTGTAATTCCAATAATTTTAGCATTCGAACAAAGCCTAATTTTTTTCGCAAGATTTGTTAATTCTTGTAGTGAATTTTTGACTAAGATTTGTTTTTTTTTTAACGAAGATCTATTAATATTATTAACTACTGCTATTAAAGCTCCTTTTTTTAGGCTCTCTTTTATAAATTGGTTGCCGTCTTTTTTTTTACCTTTTATTGCAAAAAAAATATCATCTTTTTTAATATCTTTTGAATTTATTGATGCTTTATTGATTTTATAGTGCAGAGGAACTTGATTTCCAAATTTCTCATTTAAAATATTTACTTTCCAGTCATTTGATAAACAATTATTTTTTTTCTTTATGTATTTTAGAATGATTCTTTTATCAGAGAATTTTCTTATGTATTTACCATAGTCCTGATTTTCCTCATGACCTTTTCCAGCAACTAATAGTATTTCATTTGAATTAAGATTTTGAACAGCATTCAAAATGGCTTTTTCTCTATCTGGAATTTCAATTAATTTCTTATTATTAATCATTTTTTTAATAGAAAATCTAATTTTTTTCGGATTTTCAAATCTAGGATTATCATCGGTCAGATAGATTTTATCACTATATTTATTTGCTATTTTTCCCATTTGCGATCTTTTTGTTTTATCTCTATTTCCACCACATCCAAATACTATTTTAATTTTACTATTTGCAAACTGTTCCTGAATATTTTGTAAGCAATTTTTTAATGCTTCGGGGGTATGGGCATAATCTAAAATTACTTTTGAATTATTTTTTAAGTTTCCAATTTTTTCAAATCTTCCTTTTGGACTCTTAATATTCTCGATAACTTTAATTATTTTTTCAAATTTTAAGTTGCTCTTTTCAGAGGCAATCATTGCCATTAAAATATTTTTAATTTGTATTTTTCCAATTAATTGGGTTGATAATTTATAATTTTTATTTTTGTAATTTATCTCAAATAATTGTTTATCATCTTTATAAGAGTGATTTATCAAATTTAATGAACTAAATTTATTTCCAATTGTAAAAATTTTAATTTTTTTTTTTTTCGCTATATTATAAATTATTTTATATTGAGGAATATCAATATCAGTTATTATATTAGAATTATTTTTCATCAAATTTTTAAATAGAATTAATTTAGAATTTAGATAATCTTTATATGTTTTATGATAATCTAAATGATCTCTGGATAAATTTGTAAAAATACCGGTGTTAAAATTTAGTCCACTGAGTCTATGCTGTTTTAGTCCATGACTTGAAGCTTCTAGAATTACATTATTAATTTTTTTTTTTTTTAAGTTTTGTAAATAATTATTAAGCAATATAGAGTCAAGTGAAGTAAGGTTTGTTTTGAGAGTATTAAAATTACTTTTAATACCTAAGGTTCCTATAGAGGCTACTTTTAAATTATTAAATTTTAAAATTTGATAATAAAACTCTGCTATAGAAGATTTACCATTAGTTCCTGTCACACCTAATAAATTATTTGGTTTATTAATATAAATTTTAGATGCAATCTCTGATAATAATTTTCTAGAATTTTTACTTTTTATATAAAGCACTCCATTTTTTATTCCGTTATAATTTAGTCTAGAAACTATTGTTGTAGCTCCTTTTGTAATTGCTTCATTTATATATTTGGTTCCATCTTTATTAGTTCCTTGAATTGCAAAAAAAATATTTTTTTTTTTTATGTTTTGGCTATTAAAGCTTAAGCCAGAAAAGTAATGATTCTGATATTTTTTATTTAAATTTTTGAAAAATTTTCCAACTAACATAGCTGCTAGTTAAGTTCTAAGTATTTTGTGGCTAAAATTGGCCCAATTTTATCTATGATTTTGCCAGCTACTTCAACAGAAGTCCAACCAGCAGTATTCCTCCAATTACCTTTATAAGGGTTTCTCCCATCTCTATAATTATAAACATACTCTTTGTTAGGTTTTGGTTCATCCAACAAAACTGTAAGGACAAATTTTGGATTAGAAGTAGGAAAAATTGCAACAAAAGTATTAACTTTGTCTTTTGAATAAATTCCATCAATTGATTTTTGAGCCGTTCCAGTCTTACCTCCAACTTCATAACCAGATATATTTGCAAATTCTGCTGTACCTTCTTTAGTAGATACAATTTTTCTTAAAATTATATTTAATTTTTCAGAAATCCCCTCTTTCAAATATCTTTTTCCTTTTTCTTGATTATTTGAATTTTTTTTTATCAATGTAGGGTTGATATCATATCCTCCATTTGTAATTATTGAGTAACCTTTGGCCAATTGTAATGGAGTAGTTGTAATTCCATGACCAAAAGATGCTGTTGCTAATTTGCATTTTCCCCATTTAAATGAAAGTGGTTTACCTACCTCCTCTATATCAAAATTTATTTTGCTTAAAATTCCTAAATTTTCTAAAAATAATCTAAGTCTTTCAATTCCTAATTTTTGTCCAATTCTTACAGAACCTATATTTCCTGACCTAATTAAAATTTGTTCAGCTGTTAAATTATCTGGTATTTTGTCGTCATACTCTCCTATTGGTCTACCTGCGCAATATATTTTTTTTTCTAAGTCAATAAAAGGAGTTTCGGGTTCAATTTCACCTTCATTTAATGCTGCTGCAAATGTAAAAGTTTTAAATACAGAACCTAGTTCATAGACTCCCTTTGTAGCTCTGTTAATATAATTTAAATCAGATATATCTTGTCTTTTATTCAAATCAAAATCAGGTAGTGATACCATGGAGATTATATTACCGTTATTTACATCCATCAATATTGATGCACTTCCTATATTTTGAAAAACTTCTTGGGCCTTAATTAGCTCCTCTCTAATTAAAAATTGAATATCAGAATCAACGGTAAGTATTAAAGGTTCATCTCTTTTTTTTAATTCATAATCAAAAAATTTTTCAATTCCAGAAATACCATTATTGTCATTATCTATTTGACCCAAGATATGACTAAATAAATTTTTTTGAGGGTATATTCTTGTTACCTGCTCTTCAAATTCAATTGATTTGTCTCCTAGATTTCTTAATTTTTCTATCTGATTTTGAGATAGGTCTTTTTCTATTCTAAAATATTTATTTTTTTTAATTTTTTCTTTTATGTTATAGAAATTTTTTTTAGGAAATATTAATTTTAGATTTATTAAAAGCTTTTTTTCATCTATTATTAAATTGGGTCTAATACCTACTATTAAAGTATTAACGCTCTTTGCAATAAAATTTCCATTATTATCAATAATATCGGCTCTATAATTAGATTTAATAGATATGATTTTTTTAGTGATAATCTTAGAATTTAAAGATCCCAAATAAAAAACTTTTATAGAATAAATAATACAAATCATGAAAAAAATGAAAAAAATAAATGCGATTCTGTTAAATGAAATATTTAAGTTTGATCTATTTTCTCTAAATACAAATTCATTTTCATAATTCTCTAAAGTTAAATTTTCTAAATCTTTTTTACTCATTATTATAATTAATGTATTTCTCGATAGTAATTTGATTCTCATTAAAATTAATTTTATTCAAATTTATTATTTCTATTTCTTTTAAGTCATTTTCAAAATATCTTAACTGATACTCCATCAGTTTTTCTGGTGAGCTTAAATAATGAAAATCTAACAGAACCATTTCGTATTTCTGTTTTAATACTCTTAAATTTTCTTTTGTATTATATATTCTTTTTTCTATTTGTTTTGTTGAGTTTTTAGTAATAGTTGTAATAATTACTAATATAAAAATGAACAGGAATAGAATAATTTTTTTCATAATTTTTTGGATAAATTTTCAATTTCTAATAAGTGATTAAATTTTTCTAAAAACTGACTTTCAAATTTTGAAATATTTCTTTCTTTAGTAACAAATCTTAATTTGGCAGATCTTGAAGCCGGATTTACATTTATTTCTTCATTAGATGGAATAATAGGTTTTTTAAACCCTAATTTAAATAGGTTTTCTTGAGAGTTGATATCTGGAACATATCTAGAAAAACTTTTTTTTTCTGACATACTTTTAAAGAAAAACTTTACAATTTTGTCTTCTAATGAATGAAAAGTAACAACTACTATTTTTCCTCCAGGTTTTAAAATTTTTGTAGCATTTATTAAACCAAAAATTAATTCACTTATTTCCTTATTTACAAATATTCTTAAAGCCTGAAAGATTTTAGTAGCAACATGTATTTTATAGTTTTTTCTTATCTTGCAGGTTTGAATTATCTTAACTAAATCTTCAGTATTGATTTTTTTTTTTGATCTATTTTTAATAATTTTATTAGCTATTTTTTTACTATCCTTATCATCTCCTAAAAATTTAAATATTTTTGCTAAATCAAATTTATCTAGCTTATTTATTACATCGTCTGCAGAAAAATCATTTAATCCCATTTTCATATTCAGCTTTCCTTGACTATTAAAAGAAAGACCTTTCGAAAGATCTTTTATTTGCGTATAGGAATACCCAAGA
The DNA here is from genome assembly GCA_902634485.1 of uncultured Pelagibacteraceae bacterium. Lineage (GTDB taxonomy): Bacteria > Pseudomonadota > Alphaproteobacteria > Pelagibacterales > Pelagibacteraceae > Pelagibacter. The sequence continues at coordinate 21,624 of CACPKA010000008.1, forward strand.
TCAAAAATAATGGTGTCTATTTTTTCACTACCTAATTTTAATTTATCTAGATTGCTAAATTTTTTATTGTTAAAAATTAATCTTTTGCCAAATTTTTTATTTAAACTTTTTGCAATTTTTAGACAATCTGGGTCCCGATCAAAGGCTATAACTTTAGTATTAGAATAATTTAATATTTCAGCTGAGTATCCGCCTTGTCCAAAAGTACAGTCGATAAAAGTGCCACCATATTGAGGGGTAATAATGCTAATGATTTCATTAAGCAGTACCGGATAATGATTTTTTTCCGGTAATATGGTGGCATTCATTTATTTTTTCGAAGAACATTAATTTTTTTGTCTTCTTAAAAATGCTGGAATTTCAAGTTCATCTTCGTCCTCTTTCTTCTCATTTATGAAAGATGAAAACTCTTCATCATTATTGTCTTTCTCTAAATCACTTTCTGTATCAAAAAGCTCAGGAGTAGTATCTTCAATTTGAAAATTTTCCAAACCATTAGAAGTTTTTTCTTCTTCATTTGTATATTCGTTCTCAAGTATTAAACTATTACTTTCTTCATCTTTATTTTCTAGAACAACTTCTTGAGTTTGTACGTTTTGTTCATCTAGGGTGCTCTCTATATTGCTGCTAGATTCAATTTCTGTATTAATTTCATTATCTAATTTTAATGCATTTGCCCCATCAATTGCAGGGCTTGAAATATTTCCATTTAAATTACTTAAACTAGAAGGAATATTTACTTGGGAAAAATCTGAATATCCGCTATTTCTATTCTGGATTCTATGAACCATATTAATAACTGATTTTGACTCAGGTTCCTGGCCATCCAATGCAGTAGCAACAATCGATACTCTTATTTTGCCCTCTAATTTTGAATCTATTATTGATCCATTAATTATTTCTGCTTCAGGATCAACTTCGGCTCTAATTTTATTTACAATTTCATCTACTTCAAACAATGTTAAATCTTCACCACCAGTTATATTTATCAACAATCCTTTTGCTCCTTTTAAGGAATAATCATCAATTAATGGATTGTTAAGAGCCATATCAGTAGCTTTTGTCGCTCTTCCTTCTCCTTCAGCTTCTCCAGTCCCCATCATAGCTTTACCCATTGAGCTCATGACTGTTTCAACATCAGCGAAATCTAAATTTACTAAACCATCTTTTACCATTAGATCGGTAACGCTTTGAACACCGTGTCTTAAAACGCTATTTGATAGCTGAAAAGATTCTTTATAGGTTGTTTTTTCATTGGCAATTTTGAATAAATTTTGATTTGGAATTACTATAATAGTGTCTACATGTTTTCTCAGCTCCTCTAGTCCTTGTTGGGCTCTTCTCATTCTAGAAGGCGCCTCATATAAAAAAGGCAATGTTACAACGCCAACTGTAAGAATGTTTAATTCTTTAGCTGCACGTGCAATTACATGCGCTGCTCCTGTTCCGGTTCCTCCGCCCATTCCCGCGGTGATAAAAACCATGTTAGAACCTTTTAGCAAATCTAAAATATCGTTAAGCGATTCATCGGCTGCTGCTTGTCCAATTTCGTGTTTGGCTCCCGCACCTAAACCTTTAGTAATATTCAAACCTATTTGAATTCTAGTTTGCGCCCTACTAGTTTTTAAATCTTGTGCATCAGTATTTACTGCAATAAATTCCACTCCCTCTACTCCTGAATCTATCATTTCATTTATTGCATTTCCTCCAGCTCCACCAACTCCTAAAACTAAAATTCTCGGCTTTAATTCTCTTATTTCTGGTTGTTTAAAGTTAATTGTCATTTTCCCCTCATTATTAGTTGTTAAGTTTTTGCTCCCACTTAAGGCTGGATCTATAAATATTTGATTTTTTTCTAGACTTTGCCCTAAATTTTTCAAATGCTGCTGGCTCCCAAATTTGAAAAGTTTTACCTTGGCCAACAAATAAAATGCTACTTTTTATTTTCGCATGTTTTAATAATTTTTGCGTTAAAGAAATTCTTCCTTCGCTATCAAATTGTAAATTTATACTTTCTGAAAGTATTGATGTTGCAAAATAATCTTTTTTTTCTTCGAAAGGATTTAGTGCATCAATTGTATTAGAAATTTTTTCTATTCTGTCCTGAGGCCAAGCTTCTATTGATTGATTATTAAATGAGGGATAACAAATTACCCCATTATACCCAAGGTTTGAAAGATATGACCTAAAACTTGCAGGCACAGACACCCTCCCTTTTTTGTCCAATTTGTTTTCGTATGTAGATAAAAACATAACACATAAGTACCCTATTTGGGAATATATGGGATATTATGGGTTTTCAACCTATGCGTCAATGATTATTTTTAAGAGTTTTTATAGGTATTTTTGAATATGTACTGTATGATCCATTATCTATTATATTTATAAATCCAACCTATTTTAGAAAATAAAGAACAAAAAAGATTCAATATTGAATCAAATGTAGAACATTTAAAATTATAATTTTTTTTATGTGGATATCTAGGCCAGATAAAATATAAGCCGGGTTCTGTCTTTTAAACTTATCATTTATCTAGGCTTTAAGTCTCCTTAAAGCTCAAGCAACCAACCCCGATGACTAGCCAAAGACTGCTTTTAGTTTTTACACAATGTCATCTCTACTTGGTCTTGCTCTCAGTGGGGTTTTCCATGCGCTAATTGTTACCAATTTAGCCGGTGTGCTCTTACCACACCTTTTCACCCTTGCCTTGATAAGGCGGTTTATTTTCTGTGGCACTATCCCTGGGGTCGCCCCCGCCAGTTATTAACTGGCACTGTGTCTTTGTAGAGCCCGGACTTTCCTCTTTAAAATAAATTAAAGCGATAAGTCTTTTATCTGGCAAGTTCAAATTATTCATTTAATTATGAATTTCAAGCAAATTCTATAAGCTAAAAGTGTTTATTTTATTTGAAATTATTAAACATTCTTGATCAATTATCCCGTTAATTAATTCAGGTCTAAATCTTCTCTGAAAAGCCTTAATTAATAAAATCTTATATTTATATTTATTTACTTTACTTAATGATTTAGCAGAATATCCAAATTTTTTTAAATTTGTGTGAAATAATTTGATTTCTTTTGAAGTTATTTTTTTTTTCCTTAAGGTAAAAAGCATATTTTTATTTAAATTATGCCATATACCTATTCTATTATTATATAATTTTTGCCATGGAAATTTTTCTCCAGGGTCTTTTTTTCTATCTGGAGAAATGTCTGAATGACCAAGTATATTGTTTTTTTTAATTTTATATTTTTTTATTAGTACTTTTGATAGTTCAATTATACTTTTAATCTGCTTTTGTGAAAAAAAAGCATAACCGTATTGATGACCAGGATTAGTAATTTCAATGCCTATTGAATTTTTATTTAAGGATTTATATTTCTTCCATCTAGATCGTCCAGCATGCCAGGCAACATGTAAATCAGGAACCATTCTTAAAATAATTCCATTTTTTTTTATCAAATAATGAGTACTAACCTCAGATTGTATTTTAGTTAACCTCTTAATTGCAACTTTCTCATTTTTCATACCCGTATAATGAAATATTAAAAATTTTATTGATTTTAAGTTCCTCGGCCTAGTATAAAAGTTTGGTGAATAAAATTCCCTTATTTTTAGCGTCATAATACTGTCATTTTTTTGCTTTTTTTATTAAATAACTAATTTACAATGTTGTAGTATATATTATACAGAAAAAATGAAAAAATTAAGTTTGATATTTTTTTTATCGGTTTTATTATCTATACCAGTATACGCTGGTTCAGATGGTCAACTTTCATTATCGGAAAAAAATAAGCCTGAAGAAGTCAAAGATTGTTTTGAAAATGTTAATAGAGGAATATTTGCATTTAACCAAGCTTTAGATGCAACTATATTTGAGCCTATTGCTAAAGGTTATAGATTTATTCCGTCGCCTATTAGAAGTGGTACAAGCAATGCTTTAAGCAATCTATCAAATTTGGTCTCTGTACCAAATAATTTGCTACAAGGTGATATTGAGAATGCTGGTATTAATTCTATAAGGTTTGCGATAAATAGTACAATTGGAATTTTAGGAATTTTTGATCCAGCTGCGGCTATGGGTTTTGAAAAAAAAGATAAAGAAGATTATGGACAAACTTTAGGTACTTGGGGTGTGGGACCTGGATGTTATTTAGTTCTTCCAATTTTAGGCCCATCAACAACTAGGGATGCTGTTGGATCGATAGCAAATTTAGTTGGTGGTGACCCATGGTTTAATGTTACTGTTGCTAATGATACTAATTATTTCAATGAAAGCGACTACTACGCTACAAGAATAACAAATGGTGTTGATTTCAGAGCTAAAAATATAGAGTCTTTTGACAACTTAGAAGAAAATTCAATTGATTTTTATGCATCAATAAGAAGTTTATACCTTCAAGACAGACAACAAAAAATTTTAAATTCTCAAACAATTACTGATACTATGGACGATAGTGATTGGGAAGAAATAGAAACAGATTAATAAATTAAATCATAAATGAGTTTAAGAAAAAATTTATTAAGTTTTTCTATATTTTTTATAATAATTTTTTTATCTTCAAAAACTGTTTTTTCAGTCGAACCAGATAAATTTATACAGAATATAGTTGATAAAGCTTCTGCAGTTTTAAAAAATGATCATCCAAAAGAATATAAAATTGAAAAATTAAAATCTATAGCAATGGACTCTGTTGATATAAGAGGTATTGGGCTGTATACACTTGGATCTCATAGAAAAAAATTGTCTGATGATCAAAAAAAAAAATATAATGATTTATTCAGAGATTATTTTTTAAAAAGCTTTTCAAGCAGACTTAGTGATTATACCGATCCTAAAATAAATGTTATTTCTCAAGAAAAACTAAATGAAAAATATACAATTGTATCTAGCATACTAGTTGCTACCGAAAAAACACCTGAAGTTAAAATTGATTGGCGAGTCTACACAAAAAATCCTGAAAAACCTCTGATAAGAGATTTGATAATTGAGGGACTTAGTTTAGCTAGAACGCAAAAAGAAGAATTTAATTCAGTAATACAGAGTAATAATGGAAACATAAATGCTCTTTTTATAAATCTGGAAAATTTTATTAACAATTAAATGGTGGGCCCGCCAGGACTCGAACCTGGGACCAATACATTATGAGTGTACTGCTCTAACCAACTGAGCTACAGGCCCTAATGAAATATTTAACTTTTACTTTGTTTTTCATTTTCATTCAAGAAAAGATATGGTGGGCCGTGTTGGTTACGCTCCAACTACCCCTGCAATGTCAATGCAGTACTCTACTATTGAGCTAACGGCCCTTTAGCTCTCTAAGAAACTTTTTAATTGTTTTGACCTACTTGGATGTTTTAGCTTTCTAAGCGCTTTGGCTTCAATCTGTCTTATTCTTTCTCTAGTTACTGAAAATTGTAGACCAACTTCTTCAAGGGTATGATCGGTATTCATTCCTACTCCAAATCTCATTCTTAAAACTCTTTCTTCTCTTGGGGTTAAAGTTGATAATATTTTTGTTGTAGCCTCACTTAAATTAGACTTAATTGCTTGCTCAAGTGGTGCAAGCGCTTTTGTATCTTCAATAAAATCTCCCAAACTACTATCTTCCTCATCGCCTACAGGTTTTTCAAGTGATACAGGTTCCTTTGAAATTTTTAGAACTTTTCTTACTTTATCAAGTGGCATTCTTAATTTTTTCGATAATTCTTCTGGTGTAGCTTCTCGTCCAAATTCACTTAATATTAATCTTTGTGTTCTTACAATTTTATTTATTGTTTCTATCATGTGAACTGGGATTCTAATTGTTCTAGCTTGATCAGCTATAGATCTAGTAATAGCTTGTCTAATCCACCAAGTTGCATAAGTAGAAAATTTATAACCCCTTCTATATTCGAATTTATCAACCGCTTTCATAAGCCCTATATTTCCTTCTTGAATTAAATCTAAGAACTGCAGGCCTCTATTAGTATATTTTTTTGCAATTGAAATAACTAATCTCAAATTTGCTTCCACCATCTCTTTTTTTGCAATTCTCGATTCTTTTTCTCCTTTTTGAATTCTGCTAACCATTTTTTTAAAATCAGTGACCGAAATCCCAAGTTTATGGCTTATTTCAATTAATCTTTCTCTAATATTTTTAAATTCAGTTTTATTTTTCTGAAAAAAACTCTTCCATGTAGAATTGGTATCTAAAAAACTTTTAAGATTTGGATTAATTTCGTTTCCAAGATAAAACTTTATAAATTCACTTCTTGAAATGTTATTGTCTAAAGCCAATCTTAACAAATTACCTTCTAATGAAATAATTTTTTTATTTTCAATATAATGTTTTTGTACTAAATCTTCTAAAACAGATGGTGATAACTGAAGAGATTTTATTTTTTTTAATATTTCTTGAATAATTTTTTGGGAGCTTTTTTCTTTTGTTGAAGAAAAGTTATTAGAATTTAATACACATTGTAATTTTTCTTTTTGATATTTTATTAGTTTACCATAATCTTTACAAAGTTGTGATACCGTTTGTAAAACTTTTGGTTTAATTTCAGTCTCCATGGCAGCAAGCGTAGGATTGAATTCATCTTCACTATCCTCATTATTATTTTCATTTGTTTCATCTTGGTTTTCTTTAGAATCACCAGATGATTTTTTTTCTTTGCTCTCTTCTTCAGAATTGTCATACTCCATATAATTAGTATCAATATCAATTATTTCTCTAACCAAGATCTCATCTTTTTGAAGTTTGCCATCCCAATCAAAAAATTGTTGAGCAGTTATTGGGCTTTGCGATAAAGCATTAAGCATAACATCTTTTCCAGCTTCAATTCTTTTAGCAATCGCTATTTCTCCCTCTCTAGATAAAAGTTCTACTCCTCCCATTTCTCTTAAATACATTCTTATAGGATCATCACTTTTCTCAATGGTTTTCCCTTCTTCTTTTGATGAGCTATCTTTTTTTCTAAGAACTTTAAAATCTGATTTTTTTTCTACTAAAGTAATTTTATCATCTAAAATATGAATAAATGCTTGTGAAAGATTTTCTTGGCTAAGATTTCTTTTACCCAAAGATTTGCTAAGTTCTTCGTAAGTAATGAAACCCCTATGGACACCTCTGCCCATTAATCTTGCAAATGATTTTGTAATTATTCTTTCCACAGTAATTAAAGTCCGGAAGACTTATATAATGCCTTATTTAAAAAAATCTATAAGTAAATTATTTAATTTAGTTGATTTTTTGCAATTTTTTTAACTCTTTAATTTCATTAAAAGTATTTTCATTAAAATCTTTGGCAAATTTTGATTCTAGCTCCTCTATTCTAAGTTCAAGCTCATAATTTTTTAAATCTCTCTCAATTTCTTGAAGCAAATCAAATATCTTTTCATTATCCTCTTTGTAATTATTTAAAATATGCTTAATTGAGGCAAATTTGATGATTCTATCAATCAGTTGCTTATCTATAGATATGTCACTTATACTAAATTTTACACCTTCTTTAAGTTTAGATATCAAGGTATTAAAAACCAATTTATTTTCTTTAGTAAATAATTTAATTTTTTCTATTAAATGAACATTTTCTTGAAAAATTTCTAAATTGTTAATGATTAAATATAATAAAGAAAATTCTTTTATTTCAATTTGGCTTAAAGATTTACTTTCGTTAAAATATTTTTGCGTTGATTTTAATGATTTAATTGTTTTTTTTATAAAATATTTTTTATTTGTATTTGTATTTGTATGAGGTGTCAAAGATGATATTTTTTCTAAATAAAACTCTAAAACATATTTTTTTATATAATTGTCTTTAATACTATTAGCTACTTCTCTTAATTTTTTTTCTAAAGTAGCCATCGAGGAAGGATTTTTATCAGTTTTCCCGAAGTAATGTTCAAATATAAATTGGTGAATAGAAATTTTATTTTTACTACTAAAATCAATAAAATATTCTCTACCATTGTTATTTACAAAACTATCTGGATCTTCGTTGTCAGGCAAAAATAAAAACGAAATATTTTTCTCTGGTTGTAATTCTTTAATTGCACTTTCTGCTGCCCTTAAAGCTGCCTTATAACCACTTTCGTCTCCATCAAAACAAATAACAACATCATGAAAAAATTGATTTAAAATTATAATCTGTTTGTCGGTTAAAGACGTTCCTAAATTTGCTACAACATTTTCAATTCCATTTTTAGACATACCAACAACATCCATATAACCCTCAACCAAATATACATTGTCTATTTTATTTGAAAATGTTCTTGCAATATCTAAATTATATAAATTTGATCCTTTCTTAAAAAATGAAGTTTCTGGAGAATTAATATATTTAGCCAAATAATTTTTATTTTGAATTATTCTACCTCCTAAACCAATTGGTTGACCTGAAATGCTATTTATTGGAAAAATTATTCTTTCCCTAAATCTTTCAACACAAACACGTTTTTTTTCATCTAAATAAAAAAGACCAGTTTCAATTAAAGTTTTTTCATCAAAATCTTTTTTAAATTTTTCATAAAATTTTGAGTCCTTATTTACGTATCCAATTTTAAATTTTTCTACTTCTTTTTTTGAAAGATTTCTTTTTTTTAGATATTCTTTTGCTAAATTTGAGCTTTCATTTTTTAAAAGCTCCATATGATAAAATTCTACATATTTACTATAAAATTGTGAATAATTTTTCCATTCTTTTTCTCTAATTAAATCTTGCTTTGAAAAAGTATATGGTCTCATACCGGCTAAGTTAGCAAGAATTTTTACAGATTCGCCAAATTTTAAATTTTGTGTTTTCATAACAAAATCAAAAATGTTTCCATGCTCAGAAGTGCTGAAACAATGAAAAAAACCTTTTTCATCATTTACAGTAAATGATGGTGTTTTTTCTGTTTTGAAGGGAGACAGACCAACAAATTCTTTACCTCTTTTTTTTAAATTTACAGTTTTAGAAACAACATTTGAAACTTTTAATCTTGTTTTAATTTCATCTAAGTATTCTTTTGGATATTTCATTTTTTACTTAAAACTTCCTTTAAATAAGCTCCTGCCTTAGAAAAATCTAAAGTATCAGAATATTCTTTTTTTAGTAAACCTATGACTTTTCCCATATCTTTTATTGAGGATGCATTTAATTTTTTAATCATCTCATTGCATATTTTTTTAGTTTCTTCTTCTCCTAATTGTTTAGGTAAAAAAGCAGATATTATTTCATGTTCTTTTTGCTCGATTTCTAATAAATCCTGCCTATTATTTTTTTTATATATTTCAATTGATTCGTCTCTTTGTTTTATCATTTTTTTTAAAAGTTTTTTAATGTCTCCATCATCAGTTTCTTTTTTATTTGGACCAGATCGATTTGCTATTTCTATGTCTTTTATTGAAGATAAAATTAACCTATAGGTTGATATTTGAGCCTTATCTTTAGATTTTAAGGAATTATTATAATTTGACTCAATTTTTTCTTTTAAAGACATTTTTTTAATCTACTGCAAAGATAAAATTCTTCAAAAGAAAAATTTTTTTATTTTTTTTCACATCAAGTGTTGCGGTAATTAAGGTTTTATTGTATTAACCTTTAACTCATGAGTTGTAATTGAACAAAAAGCGAAAAGTAAACTCAGCAAATTTTTCAAATTTATCATCGGGCGTTTTAGTTCTTGAAAATAAAACAATATTTAAAGGTATTGGTATCGGATATCAAGGAACGGCAACGGGAGAAGTTTGTTTCAATACTTCTTTAACAGGTTATCAAGAAATTATATCTGATCCTTCTTATGCTGGACAAATTATTAATTTTACTTTTCCACACATTGGAAATGTTGGTACCAATAAAGAAGATCATGAGTCCGATAAAATTTGGACAAAAGGAGTTATTTTTAATACAGAAATAACTAATCCATCAAATTATAGATCATTAAAAAAATTAGATGCCTGGCTTAAAAAAAATAAAATTGTAGGAATTACTGGATTGGACACTAGAAGTTTAACTAATTTTATAAGAGATAAAGGGGCGCCTAAAGGTACCATTTCTAATAATAATAAGGGTACTTTTAATCTAAAAAAATTAACTAATAGCTCTATTAAATGGCCTGGATTAAATGGCCTGGATTTAGCAAAAATAGTTACAACTAAAAAAAAATATATATGGAAAGGTTTCAAAACATGGAAAAAAGAGAAAGGTTTTGAAAAAAATAAAAAGAAGAAATATGCAATTATTGCAATCGATTATGGAATTAAAAAAAATATTCTAAGATATTTTTCTAATTTTAATTGTGAAGTAATTGTAGTTCCTTGCAACCTTGCGGCAGAAGATATTATAAAAATGAAACCTGATGGTATTTTTTTATCAAATGGGCCTGGAGATCCTGCTGCAACAGGAAAATATGCAATAAATATAATTCAAAAATTAATTAAAACAAATATTCCAATATTCGGAATATGTCTTGGACACCAATTATTAGCTTTAGCACTTAAGGCAAAAACGAAAAAAATGAAATTGGGCCACAGAGGTGCAAATCATCCAGTAAAAAATCTAATTAATAGTAAAGTTGAGATAACAAGTCAAAATCATGGATTTGAAGTGATTAAAGAAAGCTTACCAAAAAATGTTGAAATGACTCATAAATCTTTATTTGATAATTGTGTAGAAGGAATAAAATTAAAAAATAAACCTGTTTTTTCTGTTCAATATCATCCAGAATCAAATCCCGGCCCCCAGGATAGTCATTATTTATTTAATCAATTTATTAACGAAGTAAAAAAAAATGCCAAAAAGAAAAGATATTAAAAAAATTTTAGTAGTAGGAGCTGGTCCGATAATTATTGGTCAAGCCTGTGAATTTGATTACTCAGGTACGCAAGCTTGCAAAGCATTAAAAGATGAGGGTTATAAAGTAATATTAATAAACTCAAATCCTGCAACAATTATGACTGACCCTGGAGTTGCAGATAAAACTTACGTTGAGCCAATAACAATAGATATTTTAGAAAAAATTTTATTAAAAGAAAAACCTGATGCAATTTTGCCAACAATGGGAGGACAAACAGCGCTGAATTTAGCAATTAAAGCGGAAAAAATTGGATTGCTCAAAAAATATAAAATTGAACTAATTGGAGCAAATTCAAAAGCTATTTCTAATGCTGAGGATAGAAAAAAATTCAGAAAAAATATGAGTGATATTGGTTTAAATCTTCCAAAATCAGAAATCGTTAACAACATTAAACAAATTAAGAAATCTTTAAGTAAAGTTGGATTGCCAGCAATAATCAGGCCTGCATTTACTCTTGGTGGGCTTGGAAGTGGGATAGCCAAAACTAAAAAAGATTTTTTTAAACGTGTTAAGGAAGGTCTTGATGCGTCTCCAGTAAATCAAGTTCTAGTAGAAGAGTGCTTGGAAGGTTGGAAAGAATTTGAAATGGAAGTTGTTAGAGACAGAAAAGATAACTGTATCATAATATGCTCTATAGAAAATTTAGACCCAATGGGAATTCACACAGGAGATTCTATTACAATAGCGCCTGCTTTAACTCTTACAGACAAAGAATATCAGGTCATGCGAAATGCTTCCATTGCATGTTTAAGAAAAATTGGAGTAGAAACTGGAGGCTCAAACGTTCAGTTTGCCATTAATCCAAAAAATGGACGAATGGTAATTATAGAAATGAATCCAAGAGTTTCTAGATCTTCAGCACTTGCATCAAAAGCAACTGGTTTTCCGATAGCAAAAGTAGCAGCAAAACTAGCCGTTGGCTACACTCTTGATGAATTAAAAAATGAGATTACCAAAGTTACTCCCGCATCTTTTGAACCAACTATAGATTATGTGGTTACAAAAATTCCTAGATTTACTTTTGAAAAATTCTCTAGTTCACCTGCAATATTAGGAACTTCCATGAAATCAGTTGGTGAAGCAATGGCAATTGGAAGAAACTTTAAGGAATCTCTTCAAAAAGCATTAATATCTTTGGAGATTGGTTTTTCAGGTCTAGATAGAATTTTTGATTTAAATAAGAGTGATATTGAAAAGAAACTTAAGATCAATATTCCAAATAAAATTTTATTAATTGCAGAAGCAATACGAAAAAAAATTAATTTAAAAAAAATATACAAATTATCAAAAGTAGATCCTTGGTTCTTAGAGCAAATTAAAGAGATTGTAGATGAAGAAAATAAAATTTCTAAAAAAGGCCTACCTAAAAATTTTAACGAATTTAATAGAATTAAGTCAATAGGATTTTCTGATAAAAAATTATCTCAACTAACTAATTTAAAAGAGAAAATTGTTAGAAGAAAAAGAATTGCTTTAAAAGTTTTACCTGTGTTTAAAAAAGTAGACACTTGTGCTGCTGAATTTAAATCTTTCACTCCTTACATGTACTCAACATATCAAAGAAATTTTTCATTAAACACAGAATGTGAGGCCGATCCTTCTAAAAAAAATAAAATTATTATTCTAGGTGGTGGGCCAAATAGAATAGGCCAAGGAATTGAGTTTGATTACTGTTGTTGCCAAGCAAGTTACTCTTTGAAAGAAGCTGGATTTGAAACAATAATGATCAACTGTAATCCAGAAACTGTTTCAACTGATTACGATACAAGTGATAGATTATATTTTGAACCTTTGATTGAAGAATACGTTCACAACATAATTTTAAAAGAAAAATCAAAAGGAAATTTGATAGGGATAATTGCGCAATTTGGTGGTCAAACTCCTATTAAATTAGCAAAATTTCTTCATGATAACTCTTTGCCAATTATAGGTACTCAGTATTCATCAATTGATTTAGCTGAGGATAGAGACAGATTTAGAAAACTTTTAATTAAATTAAAATTAAAACAAGCAGATAGTGGAATAGCTAAAACATACGATGAAGCTATAAAAATAGCATCTGAAATTGGCTTACCGCTTGTAGTTCGGCCTTCTTATGTCTTGGGAGGTAGAGCCATGGAAATAGTTCATGAAAAAAACCAACTAAAAGATTTTGTTCAAGAAGCATTTAAGGCTGCAGAAAATAATCCAATTTTGATTGATAGGTTTATTAATAATGCAATGGAAGTAGATGTTGATGCGATATCTGATGGTAATGATGTTTTTGTTGCTGGAATTATGCAACACATTGAAGAAGCCGGAATTCATTCTGGAGATTCAGCGTGCTGTATACCCCCAGTAGCTATTAAAAAAGAATTAATTGATGAAATTAATAATCAAACTAAAAAATTAGCATTAGCATTAAAAGTTAAAGGTTTTATGAACGTCCAGTTCGCAATTAAAAATGATGAAATTTACATTATTGAAGTTAATCCAAGAGCCAGTAGAACTGTACCCTTTGTTTCTAAAGCTAAAGGAATTCCTTTAGCCAAAATTGCTTCAAGAATAATGGCAGGGGAAAAATTAAAAAAATTTGATTTAAAAGGTAAAAATAAAAATATTTTTGCTGTTAAAGAAGCTGTTTTCCCATTCAATAAATTTCCAAATGTTGACGTGTTGTTGGGTCCAGAAATGAAATCAACGGGAGAAGTAATGGGAATAGATAAAGATTTTGGTTTAGCATATGCCAAAAGTCAAATGGCATCTCAAAATTCCTTACCAACAAAAGGTCTTGCATTTATTTCTCTAAAAGATAGGCATAAAAATGAAGGAGTAGATTTAGCAAAACAATTAGTAAAATTAGGTTTTAAATTATGTGGAACTGAAGGAACTGCAAATAGAATTATCAAAAATGGCATTAAGTGTAGAAAAATAAATAAGGTTAGCGGGGGTTCTCCACATATAATTGATGTATTAAATTCAAAAAAAATTGCATTAGTAATTAATACTGGCGGTGGAAAACGTGCATATCGTATTCAAGATTCCACATCTTTAAGAAGGTCAACTTTAATAAATAAAGTTCCTTATTGCACAAATATGTCAACTGCGTATGCTTTTTTAGAGGCTATCAAATCATTGAAAACAAAAAAAATAGAAGTCAAATCTTTACAAGAAATTTAAACTTCAACTTTCCAATCAGTTTTAAAAGTAACATAATTTACTTGAAGACAACGTCTTTCCTTAACAATTTCTTTTTTTTCCATTCCATGCCAAGTATTTGGACCACTCGAAAAAAAATATCCATAATTATCTCTATAAGGAAGAGTTTTAATTTTTTTTAATTCGCTATCATAAAAATCAGTTCCCAAATCTTCGTTTTCATTAAACTTATTTACAAAAAGTAAGCATGAAATAAGCTTTTCTTTAATATCGCAATGTGGCTTTAACCAAAAACCTTTTCGATCACATATAACTTCAACTCTAACATAGGAATTAGATAAATCCTTTCCTATTAAATTTGAAATTTTTTCGTAAGTTTTTTTATTTTGAAGTTCTTGAATAAAATTTCTTAAATTTGGAAATTTATTTGCATTTTCTTTTGTTATAAAGCACCTAAATTTTAATCCTTTTCCACCGTCAGAAATACCTTGTCTAAATTCTCCTTCTCCCCCATCAATTGCTCTAGTTCCATCATAGTTGATATTATGCTCAGTTGGATTGGCAATATCTGCATTCACGATCTCATTAACCTGCCCCTCAGTTAAAGGTTCATTTAACTCCCAATGAGTAAAAGGACTTTTAAATTTTTTAGATTTTTTTTCAATTGAATTTAAAAATGACATTATGATATTTTCTTTTTGATTTCCTCAGCTATTCTAACTGTTTCATTTAAACTTTTATAGTTCCAAATCTCAAGTTTTTCATTTAAATTTTTAGTTATATTTAACCTATTAAATAATTCCCTAAACAATTTAAATCTTTGATCATTTTTTTTAGCTGGTATATCTGCAATATATATAGGTTTTCCAGTGATAGCTGCCTCTGATATCATTGAAGTAGAGTCACAAGTTACAACAATATATTTTGCCAATGATAGTCCAGAAAGATAAGCTTTTTTATCAATATTAGTAATAACAAGATTTTCTTTGCCTAGTAATTCACCAGCTAAATTTATTATTTTCTTTGGTGTTCTCATTGATGGGATTACTATAGACTGTAAATTATTAGTACTCAAAATTTTTTGTATTTTATTAAAAATATTTATTAAATTTTTATCATCATAATCATAGTATTTATTGGGACCTCCTAAAATTAATAACAAATAATCCTTATCTTTATCTAATTTATTAATAAGATAATTATGATTATTTTTAATTTCATCTGAAGTTATATAATGTATTGCACCTTTTGAATTAATAACATTTTTACCTATTAAGGTGTCATGTTCTGGAGCTACAACTAAATCAAAATTGTTTAATGAAACTTTGGGATCCTGTATATGAATATTAAAAACCTTTTTTTTTGAATTTCTCTTCAGATAAATTGAGGGAATTACACTTTTTCTTCCACAGGAGATGATTATATCAAAATCTGGAGCATCAAATTTTTTAAACACTGCGTTTGAGACAGGAGTTAAACTAGGAGGAATCATTTTCCAAAAACTATTTAGTTCAACTTTCTGGTGAGTAAATTCGACATCTAAAGCTTTGGCTAAACCTTCAACTTGGCTTATCATGCCATGCATTCCTTCTGTCAATAATAACCCTTTTAATTTGCTCATTAATTACTATATAGCTTTGATATGAATCAAAATCCAACTAAACACACAAAAGTGTTAATAATTGGATCTGGTCCAGCCGGATATACAGCTGCCGTTTATGCTGCAAGAGCAATGTTAAAACCTATTATGGTTTCTGGTATGGAACCAGGTGGACAATTAACTACAACAACTGATGTTGAAAACTATCCTGGTTTTGCTGAAGTAATTCAAGGGCCATGGTTAATGAAACAAATGCGAGACCAAGCTAAAGCTGTAGGTACAGAAATGATTGAAGATCATATCTCTTCAGTAAATTTAAAATCAAAACCTTTTGAAGCTATTGGAGATGGTGGTCAAAAATATACTGCAGATTCAATTATAATTTCAACCGGCGCTCAAGCAAGATGGTTAAATATTGAGTCTGAACAAAAATTTAGAGGATTTGGTGTATCAGCTTGCGCAACATGTGATGGGTTTTTCTTTAAAAATAAAACGGTCGCTGTTGTTGGTGGTGGAAATGCTGCAGTTGAAGAAGCAATGTTTCTTACAAAATTTGCATCAAAAGTTCAATTAGTTCACAGAAGAGATTCTTTAAGAGCTGAAAAAATGCTCCAAAGCAAATTAATGGCTAACAAAAAAATTGAAATTATTTGGGATAGTGTTGTTGAAGAAGTTATTGGAGACAATGATCCTAAAAATGTTAAGGGATTAAAAATTAAAAATTTAAAAACGAATAAAATTGATGAATTAAAAATTGATGGATTATTTATTGCAATTGGACATGATCCAGCAACTCAACTATTTAAAGATCAATTAGATATGGATAAACAGGGCTATTTAACAACAAAACCAGATTCAACAGAGACAAATATACCTGGTGTTTTTGCTGCTGGAGATGTTAAAGATAAAATTTTTAGACAAGCTGTAACTGCTGCAGGAATGGGTTGTATGGCTGCTCTTGAAGCTGAAAAATTTTTATCACACTAAAAAATTATGAAATTAAATTGGATTATTTTTGTAACCGGATGGATGTCATTCAGAGCAGTTGGATCAGGCTTGTTTTTATTTTGGATTTTTACTAACAATGAACGTTCTGCACCATCTGAATGGATAGTTCCTTTTGTAGGTGACTTTATTATTGGGATAACTGCTTTATTTTTGGTTTACCACATTATAAAAAAACCAAATGCTATCTTATGGGGTCTGTTACTGTCATGGAATGCAGTTGGTCTATTTGATTTAATTGGGGCAATAGATGTCAGCTTTGCTGCTCCTTATGGACCTATACCAGAAATAGGATTTAATGCCTTAGCTGTAAGATTTATTTTAAGTTTAAATACTTTATTACAGATTTCTTCTATATACTTATTGTTTCAAAAAGACGTAAAAGAATATTTTAAAGTTTAAAAAATTAATAGTTACTAAGTTCAACTATTTCATTAGACTCAAACACATGCTGTTTAAAGTCACCATTAGAAATTTTAATCATTGCTTTTGCAACTTTCTCAGAGTGAATTGGTTTCATTTTTTTTAATGGTCCTAAAAATAAAGGAGAAAGCAATTTAAACAAAAATATACCTATTTTTTCTCCAAATCTTTTTTCTTTTCTATTCCCCATTAAAAATGAAGGTCTCATTATCCCAAGTTTTGAAAAATTTAATTTTTTTAATTCCTCTTCGACTTCCCCCTTATATCTTAAATACACTCCTGAATTTTTTGGATCTGCAAAACCAGATGAGACGTAGATAAAAGAATTAACTGAATTTGCCTTTGCAATCTCAGCAATTTCCACAGGCACATCTCGCTCAATTCTTTTATACTCATTTTTGTCAGGTGAATTTTGCTTTGTTGTTCCTATGCAGAAAAAACAATCATCACCTTTTATATCTTCCATATGATTTTTTAAATTATTGAAATCTGTTTTAATTATTTCTATTTTTAAATCTTGGATTTCTGGTTCTGCGCGAACAAATATCTTAATCTTATTATAGTCGTTATTTTGAATTAATATATTGAGTAGATGTCCGCCAATTAATCCAGATGATCCAAATAATAAGGCTGTTTTCATTAGTTAGCTCAAACTTTCACAAAAAGATTTTATTCTTTCCATGGCTTTTTTTAAATTTTTCATTGAGGTTGCATATGAAATTCTAAAGTAACCGTCTAATCCAAAAGCTGAGCCTTGCACAACGGCTACATTTGCTTTTTCAAGTAGCTTTTGAACAAAATCAGTATCTGTTTTTAATTTATTTTTTTTATTCAAAAGACCTTTGCAACTTGGAAATACATAAAATGCTCCATTAGGCATTAAACATTTTATTCCTTTAATTTTATTTAAACTATTAACAACAAAATCTCTTCTTTTTTTAAACTCATTAGATCTTATTTTTATAAATTTCTGAGTTCCATTTAAAGCTTCAACTGCAGCTGCTTGACTTACGGAAGATGGATTTGATGTTGATTGAGATTGAACTTTACGAATAGCTTTAATTATTTCTTTTGGTCCTCCCGCATAACCTATTCTCCATCCTGTCATAGCATAAGATTTGCTTACACCGTTCATAGTAAGAGTTCTTTTTTTTAAACTAGATATTTGTGCAATTGTGAAAAATTTATCTTTGTCATACGTAATGTGCTCATAAATATCATCGCTTAAAATTTGAATTTTTTTATTTTTAATTAAAACTTGTGATAATTTTTTTATCTCTGTTTTTGTATAGCTTGCGCCTGTAGGATTTGATGGCGAATTTAATATTAACCACTTTGTTTTTTTAGAAATTGCTTTTCTTAATTTTTTTGGTGTTAATTTAAAATTATCTGATTCATTGCATTTTATAATTTTTGGTTTGCCACCTGCTAATAAAACCATATCAGGATAAGAGACCCAAAAAGGTGCTGGAATAATTACTTCATCTCCTTTGTTTAAAGTTGCCATGAATGCATTGTAAAGAACTTGTTTGCCACCTGTTCCTACAGTTATTTCCTCATTTGAGTACTTTAAATTATTTTCTTTTTTAAATTTTTTAATTATTGCTTTTTTTAAAGCTAGAGTTCCATCAACTGCTGTGTATTTGGTATCACCACTTCTAATGGCTTTTATAGCTGCATTCTTAATATTATTTGGTGTATCAAAATCTGGTTCTCCCGCCCCTAGTCCAATCACATCTTTTCCTGCAGCTCTTAATTCTCTAGCTTTTTGAGTAACGGCTATAGTTGGTGATGGTTTAATTCTTTTTAAACTATCTGATATTATGCTCATTGAAATATAAAATTATTCTAATACCTTGTTTAATATATGGAAAATACTTATCAAGATTTAATTACAGATATTCAGAGCAAAAATCGAAAAATTAGTGGAAAACTTGAAGGAGGTAAAAAATTTAAAATTAAATCTGATTTTAAGCCTGCTGGAGACCAGCCAGAAGCTATAAAAAAATTAGTCCAGAGTGCCAATAAAGGAGAATTCAATCAAGTTCTTCTTGGAGTAACAGGATCGGGAAAAACCTTTACTATGGCTAAAGTTATTGAGGCTACAAACAGACCAGCATTAATTTTGGCTCCAAATAAAACACTTGCTGCCCAACTTTATGGTGAAATGAAGAGTTTTTTTCCGGATAACGCCGTTGAATATTTTGTCTCTTATTATGATTATTATACGCCCGAAGCATATGTGCCTAGATCGGATACATATATTGAAAAAGAAGCATCAATTAATGAACAGATAGATAGAATGAGACACTCAGCTACAAGATCTCTTTTGGAAAGAGATGATGTTTTAATTGTCGCTAGTGTATCTTGTATCTACGGTCTTGGTTCAGTTGAAGCTTATAGCAAGATGACTTTAACACTCCAAAAAAATTATGATTACAATAGAGAACAAATAATTAAATCTTTAGTTGCACTTCAATATAAAAGAAATGATCAAAATTTTTATAGAGGTACCTTTAGAGCCAGAGGAGAATATCTTGAAATTTTTCCTTCACATCTTGAAGATAGAGCTTGGAGATTAAGTTTGTTTGGTGAAAAATTAGAAAAAATTGAAGAGTTTGATCCATTAACTGGAGATCAAGTAAGAGAATTAAATTTAATCAAAATTTATGCAAATAGTCATTATATAACTCCTAAACCAACGGTAGAACAGGCAATTATAAATATAAAAAAAGAGCTAGAAGTAACTTTAAAAAAACATAAGGCGGAAAATAAATTGCTTGAAGCACAAAGGTTAGAAGAAAGGACAAAATTTGATTTAGAAATGATAGAAGCAACTGGCTCGTGTGCTGGAATTGAAAATTACTCAAGATTTTTATCTGGAAGAAAACCAGGTGAACCACCTCCTACCCTTTTTGAATACTTTCCAGATAATACTTTAGTATTTGTAGATGAGTGTCATGTAACAGTCCCTCAGCTAAATGGAATGTTTAAAGGAGATAGATCAAGAAAGAGTACTCTTGCGGAATATGGATTTAGACTTCCTTCATGTATGGATAATAGACCTCTTAAATTTGAAGAATGGGATATGATGAGAACCCAAACAGTTTTTGTTTCTGCAACTCCCGGACCTTGGGAGCTAGAGCAAACAAAAGGTAAATTTATTGACCAAGTAATAAGACCTACTGGTCTTATAGATCCAAATGTAGAAATTAGACCAGCAAAAAACCAAGTTGATGATTTAATGCATGAATGTAAAAAAGTTGTTGAGAAGAATTTTAGAGTACTGGTAACAACATTAACAAAAAAAATGGCAGAAGATTTGACTGAGTATCTTCATGAAAATGGAATAAAGGTAAGATATTTACACTCAGACATTGATACTCTTGAAAGAATTGAAATCATGAGAGATTTAAGAATGGGAGTATTTGACGTTTTGGTTGGAATAAACCTGCTTAGAGAGGGATTAGATATTCCAGAATGTGCTTTGGTTGGTATATTAGATGCTGATAAGGAAGGTTTCTTAAGGTCTGAAACTTCACTTATCCAAACTATTGGTAGAGCCGCAAGAAATGTTGAGGGAAAAGTTATTCTATACGCTGACAAAGAAACAAAGAGTATAAAAAAAGCAATTAAAGAAACGGATAGAAGAAGACAAATACAGCTTAATTATAATAAAAAAAATAATATTGATGCAAAAACAGTAAAAAAAGAAATTAGTGATATTTTAGAAAGTGTTTATGAAAAAGATTATGTAAAAGTTAGTGAAGGCTCAAACATAGGTGGAAATCTTAAAAAACACTTAAAAGCATTGAACAAAAAAATGAAAGATTCTGCATCTAATTTAGAATTTGAAGAAGCAGCAAAAATTAGAGATGAAATAAGAAAATTAGAAAGTACAGAGCTAGAAATTACTTTAAATCCAAAAATAAGACAGTACGATGTTAAAAATAAAATCTATCCTAAGGGAAGATCAACCATGGGAATGCCTGGAACAAGAGCGCAAAAAGGAAAGAAAAAGTGGAAGCAAATAAAATAATCATTACTGGAGGCGCAACTAGAATAGGAGCTGCAATAGCTAAAAGGCTTTCAGGTCCAGGAGTAGAAATTGTTATACATTTTAATAAATCTAAATCTAATGCAGAAAAATTAAAAAAAGAATTATCCAAAGAACAAACTAAAGTTTATCTTGTTAAAGGCGACTTAAGCAAAGAGACAGATGTGAATAAAATTTTGAAATTTGCTAAATCTAAATTAAAATATTTTGATTGCTTAATTAATAACGCATCTTTATTTGAAAATGATAAACTTGAAGATTTTAGTACTGCCAGTTGGGGTCGTCATTTAAGAACAAACCTCAGAACTCCTGCTTTATTATCCAAAGGATTTGCAAAAAATATCAAAGTTAAAAATAATAATATAATTAATATTATTGACCAAAGAGTTTTTAAATTAACTCCATTCTTTTTTTCCTACACAATAAGTAAGACTGGACTTTATACTCTTACAAAAACAAGTGCTATGAGCTTGTCGCCTCATATAAGAGTAAATGGAATTGCGCCTGGACCAACAATAAAAAATAAAAGACAAACAGAAAAACATTTCAAGAAACAGTACATGGCTACTCCACTTAAAAAGCAAGTTGATGTAGAAGAAATTTGTAACGCAGTTGACTTTTTTATAAAAAATAGGTCTATTACTGGACAAGTATTGGCTATTGATAGTGGGCAAAATTTAAATTGGCAAACGCCAGATATAATGAGAGGTAAAGAGTGAGAAAGAATAATTTTAAAATAGTTAAAATAGATAGAAAAAAAAATTTATTTAATTATGAAAAAAAAGTATTAATTAAAGATTTATTATTAGATTTAAAACTTGGATACTTTGATTTCGAAAAAGAAAAACCTCAAAAAGTAAAGTTCACACTTGATGTTAACTATGAAGACAAAAAACCATCAAATGATAAAGACATAAAATCAATTGTTAACTATGCAAAAATTGTAAGATTAATTAAAAAATTAGTTAAAAATAAACATTATAACTTTCTTGAAACACTGGCTGAAGACGTTTTTGATGAACTATTTAAAGATAAAAGAATTGATAAAATTAGTCTTCAAATTGAAAAATTAGAAATAATGAAAGATTGTTCATCAGTAGGAATTCAAATTTCTAAAAAAAGAAGCCATGATTAGCTCTGAAGCAGGAAAAGAAGCAATTAAAAAAGAACTGCCATTAATACCTAAGCTTCCAGGTGTTTACAGGATGCTAAATTCAAAAAATGAAATATTGTATGTTGGAAAAGCCAAAAATCTTCCAAACAGGTTAAAAAGTTATATTGCAGAAAAAAACCATATAATAAGAACAGAAAGAATGTTGTCTCAAACTAAAAAAATTGAGATAACAACTACCTCTAATGAAAGCGAAGCCTTACTTTTAGAGGCAAATTTAATAAAAAAATTTAAACCCAAATTTAATATTCTTTTAAGAGATGATAAATCGTTTCCATTTATTTTTATTGGAAATAAAGATAAATGGCCACAAATAAAAAGACATAGAGGCAAAAAAACTAAAGAGGGATTTTATTTTGGTCCATTTGCATCGGCGGGCTCAGCCAATTGGACAATCAAAATGATCCAAAAAATTTTTCATTTAAGAGTTTGCGATGATACTGTTTTTAAAAATAGAGACCGACCATGTATTTTATATCAAATAAAAAGATGTTCTGGGCCATGCGTTAGTTATATTGAAAAAGAGGAATACAAAAGATCTGTTGATGATGCTATTGAGTTTGTTTCCGGTAAGTCAAGAAGAATACAAAAAAATCTTTCAAATCAAATGGAAAAAGCAAGTGAAGATTTAGATTTTGAAAAAGCAGTAATCTTAAGAGATAGAATTAAAGCTTTAAATATTATTCAGTCATCTCAAAGAATCAATGAAGCAAACTTACTAGAAGCAGATGTGATTGCTGGATACAAAGAGTCAGGTAAAACTTGTATACAAGTAT
The DNA here is from genome assembly GCA_902634485.1 of uncultured Pelagibacteraceae bacterium. Lineage (GTDB taxonomy): Bacteria > Pseudomonadota > Alphaproteobacteria > Pelagibacterales > Pelagibacteraceae > Pelagibacter. The sequence goes on from CACPKA010000008.1 coordinate 44,618, forward strand.
TTTTTTATAGATCTAAGCAGAATTGGGGAAATCAAGCTTTTTTTCCTAAACATGATCCAGATGAAAAATTAAGCAATATTTTAAATTCATTTGTTTCTCAGTTTTATGAAAATAAAAGTGTGCCATCTTTAATAATACTATCTGAAAATATTGAAGAAAAAAACTTAATTGAAAAAACACTTTCTAAAAAAGAAAGTAAACAAATTAGTATTTCAGTTGCAAAAAAAGGATCGAAATTAAAAGTTATTAATCAAGCAATTAAAAATGCAAAAGATAGTTTGAATAGGAAACTTTATGAAAGCCAAAATAATAAAGAGTTATTTGACTCTGTTTCTAAAAAATTTAATCTCGAAACAAATATAAGTCTTATTGAAGTTTATGATAATAGCCACATTCAGGGAACTAATAGCGTTGGAGCTTTAATTGCATTTGGAGATGAAGGATTTATTAAAAAAAGATATAGAAAATTTAATATTAAGAAAAAAATTAATGAACAAGATGATTACGGAATGATGCGAGAAGTTCTAAATAGAAGATTTAAAAGGGCAATTCAAGAGAAAGATAATTTCCTATCTTTTCCAGATTTAGTAATGATAGATGGAGGTAAAGGACAATACTCGTCAGCCAGAGAAACAATGAATGAGTTAGGCTTACATGACATACCAATTATAGCTATTGCAAAAGGTAAATACAGAAATAGTGGGAATGAAACTTTTTTCCATAACGGTAAAGATTTTAAGTTTGAAAAAAATGATCCTACTCTTTTTTTTCTTCAAAGAATAAGAGACGAATCTCATAGATTTGCAATAAGCGCACATAGAGCAAAAAGGAAAAGGGGAATAACTAAGTCGCTCCTAGATCAAATAGAAGGCATTGGATCTATAAGAAAAAGGGCATTATTAAATCATTTTGGGTCAGCAAGGGCAGTTGAATCGGCAAGCTTAGATGAAATAAAAACTGTGGAAGGAGTTGAAGAAAAAGTTGCAAAAAAAATATATAATTTCTTTCACGAATGAAAATTAAAATTCCAAATTACTTAACTATAGGAAGAATAATAATTGTACCATTTTTTGTTATTTCATTTTATTTACCTGGTTTTTATGGAGATGTAATACCTTTTGCTCTATTTATTATCGCTTCTTTTACAGATTTCCTAGATGGATTATTAGCAAGAATGTACAAAGAAGAGTCAAAATTAGGAGAGTTGTTAGATCCAATAGCGGATAAAATTATTGTAGCTGCTGCACTAATTTTATTAGTAATGGATGGAACTATAAAAAATTTCGAAGTTATTGCTGCAATAATAATTTTAACAAGAGAAATATTAATTTCAGGACTTAGAGAATTTCTTGCTAAAGGAAAAATTAAACTCCCAGTCTCTAATCTAGCAAAATTAAAAACTTTTTTACAAATGTTTTCAATCTCAGTTCTATTAACTGGAGAGACTGGAAATAAAATCATAAATTTTCAAGATTATAATGCCCAAACAATTGGGATAATTTTATTGTGGCTATCTGCTTTTTTAACTTTATATACAGGTTATGATTACCTGAGAAGAGGTATAGATCATGCTATTTCTGAAGATGAAAAAAACTAAGCTGCTTTTTTTTTTCTTACAAGCTTTTCATAACTAGCTGACAAATCTAAAATCAAATCACAAACCTTATAAGAATTTTCAGCAATCATTGAAACAGGAGTAACTTCAGCAGCCGTTCCTGTTAAAAAACATCCCTCAAAAGTAGAAAGCTCATTTGGTAAAATTTTTCTTTCATTGACAATTATATTTTTAGATTTTGCAATATCAATTACAGTCCTTCTAGTTATACCATCTAAAAAACTATCAGGAATAGGTGTGTGCAATTGCCCATTTTTATCTTTAAAAAAAATGTTTGCACCTGTTGCTTCTGCTACAGCGCCCTGATGATCAAGCATTAATGAATCAGTGTAGCCTTGTTTTTCTGCTTCGTGTTTTGAAAGTGTACAAATCATGTATAAACCTGAAGCTTTTGTATCCCAAGGAATTGTGTTTGGCGCTGGTCTTCTCCATTTTGAAATATTTAGTTTAATTCCTTCAATTTTTAATTTTGAATCAAAATATGTTCCCCAATCCCATGTAGCTATAACCATATGTATTTTGGTTTGTTGAGCTGATACAGCCATCATTTCACTTCCTCTCCAAGCGAAAGGTCTTATATAACCATTTTTGACATTTTGGACTGAAACTATTTTTTTAGTAGCATTATTAATTTCTTCGATAGAATAAGGAATTTTTATATCCATTCTTTTAGCTGAGTGAAATAGTCTTTCTGTGTGTTCTTCTAATTTAAATATTACACCATCATAAACTCTTACTCCCTCAAAAACACAGCTCGCATAATGTAATCCATGGCTTAAAACATGTAGTTTAACATCTTGCCAATCTACAAGGTTGTTATTGTACCAAATTTTTCCTTCTCTTTTATCGTAGGGTATCATTAGATTTTTTTTCCAAAAAAATATCTTTGTATATATAATATGTCAATATAACTTACCATTATGCGTGAACTTTTATATTTAAAAGATGAGCAGATAAAAGAATTTATTGAAAAAATCTTTATTCTTTACAGAGAATCTTTCGCAGATACGAAAAATGTATTAGAAAAGCACTCATTAGGATTGGCTCATCATAAAGTAATTCATCTTTTATCAATATATAATGGTATTACTATATCTGTATTGCTAAAAAAATTAAAAATTACCAAACAGAGCTTGCATAGAGTGCTTAATGATTTAGTAAAAAATAAGTACATTTTTTTTGAAAAAGATAAAAAAGATACAAGATTGAAACATATTTATCTAACCGAAGAAGGAAATAAATTTTTTAATGAAATTTTTTCTATTCAAAAAAAAAGAATTTATAAAGCTTTGCTTAACTCAAGCTCAAAAGAAGTTTTGTATTTTGACAATGTTATAAAAAGAATAATTAATGAAAAAATATAAAGCACATGTATTAATAGTTGATGACGACGATAGAATTAGAGAATTAGTTAAACTTTATCTGAATGATAATAATTATCTAGTAACCACATCAAACAGCGCGGAGGATGCAAAAAAAAAAGTAGAAATAATAAAATTTGATTTGATTGTACTTGATATTATGATGCCAGGACAAAGTGGATTGGAGTTTACATACGAAAATAAAAAGAAAATTCAAACACCAATTATACTATTAACGGCAAAAGGAGAACCCAGTGAAAGAATTCAAGGATTAGAAACTGGGGCTGACGATTATCTTTCAAAACCTTTTGAACCAAAAGAATTAGTTCTGAGAATAAAAAATATTTTAGAGAAAACTAAAAATATCAGTCAAAAAAGAGTAGTTAGCTTTAGCAATATAAATATTGATCTGAATAAATTATTAATAATAAATAATAGTAAAGAATATAAAATAAATAATACCGAAAAAAAAATACTTGAAAAAATGATAAACTCACCTGGACAAACTTTTACAAGAGAAGAAATAGGAAAACTAATTAGTCTTAGCAAGGAAAGATCAATAGATGTAATAATTACAAGATTAAGAAAGAAAATAGAATTTGATCCAAAAAATCCAAAATATCTGCAAACTATAAGGGGAGAAGGATATGTCTTATGGATTGAGTAATTTTTTAAAAAAATTTTTACCAAAAAGATTATTTTATAGAGCATTGCTAATAGTAGCTGTTCCAATTATCGCATTGCAATTAACAGTTTCCATTGTTTTTTTCGACAGTCTTTGGATTAAAACTAATAAAGGTATGACGCGAGCTTTGGTGGGTGAAATTAAAACTTTTATGAGTGCTTATGAAAATGAAGAATATGATAAAGAATTTCTAATTATACTTTTCAGAGAACATTTAGATTTCAATGTCAAGTATGAGCCAACTAAAGTTTTGCCTATAGAAAATAAAGAAAGATGGTTTAGTCCAATCGACAGAACCTTAAGAAGAGAATTAAAATCTCAATTAGCTAATTATTGGTTTAATACCACCACATATAAAAATTTAATTGATTTAAGGATAAAATATAAAGATGGTTATTTTCAATTTCTTATTCCTAAGGAAAGAGTAACAAGTAGTTCTGCAAGGATATTTGCATTATGGATAACATTGCCAGCATTTTTATTAATTATAATTGCAATAATCTTTTTAAAAAATCAAACTCGACCAGTAATTAACTTAGCAAGAGCATCAGAAAAATTTGGAAGAGGTGAAGATGTAGAAGATTTTAGACCTTCAGGAGCTTTGGAAATAAGACAAGCGGGCTATGAATTTGATAAAATGAGAAAAAGAATTATTAAGCATTTAAATCAAAGATCAGAAATGTTGTCCGGAATAAGTCATGATTTAAGAACACCTTTAACAAGAATGAAATTACAATTAGCATTTATTAAAGACGAAGAAATTTCTCAAAAATTGTCTGATGATATTCTAGAAATGGAAAAAATGCTTAATGAATATTTGCAATTTTCTAGCCTAAGATCTAAAGAAATAACAGAAACATTCGATATTTCAGAACTCATAAAAAATACAGTAGAAAAATATGAAAAAAAAGAAATTACAATTAATCTTCCAGAAAGGATATATTTTAATGGAAGAAAAAACTTAGTACAAAGATGTTTAAACAATTTAATAGATAACTCAATTAAGTATAGTGAAAATATTTCAATTACTCTAACGAAAAAGAGTAATAATATAAGTATATTAGTAGATGATGATGGTCCTGGTATAGAAGAAAAAGAAAGAGAAAATGTTTTTAAACCATTTTATAAAACAAACAAAAGTAGAGGAGATTCTAAATCAAGCGTTGGATTGGGATTATCAATAGCATCCGACATAATTAGATCTCATGGTGGAAATATTAAATTGGATAAATCACCAAAAAATGGTTTGAGAGTTAAGATTTTTTTACCTTTTTAACTTTTTTTTTTTCTAGATTCTCAATTTTTCTTTCTAATTTTTCTAATCGTTTATTAACTACTTCAACTTCCTCTTTACCAGCTAATTTTAACTTAAATACTATTTCGTCTCTTTTGGATCTAATAATATTCAAGATTTCTGTGCTTAAATCTTTATATGATATCATCCCCTGCTCAAATAATTTTGCAAATTTATTAATTATAAACTTCGATTTTGACATATATTCAATTTTTTAAATAATATACTCTATTATAATTATTTATTTAATATGTTTATTAACAATTTTGACCCAGTAGCAATTCAGATCTTTTCTCTAGAAATAAGATGGTATTCACTATCTTATATTTTTGGAATTATTCTAGGATGGATATATTGCAAAAAAATAATTAAAGATAAAAATATCTCTATTTTATTTGATGATTTAATCTCATATTTAATTATTGGTATAATATTAGGTGGGCGTTTAGGATATGTTTTATTATATAACCCAAATTATTATCTAAATAACTTAATTGAAATACCTATGATATGGCAAGGTGGAATGTCATTTCATGGAGGTTTGATAGGAGTCATCGTTGCAACTATTATTTTTTCTAAAAAAAATAATATAAATAAATATATTTTTTTAGATTTAATTTCTGCGTCAGCCCCTATTGGAATTTTTCTTGTAAGAGTTTCAAATTTTTTAAATTCTGAACTTTATGGAAGAGAAACAAATGTTCCATGGTCTGTTATTTTTTTAAAAATTGATAATTTATCAAGACATCCTTCACAACTCTACGAAGCAATTTTAGAAGGAATATTTTTATTCATAATTTTTTTATTATTTATTAAAAAAAATTATTTATCTAGGCCTGGTTTAATATCTTCTTTATTTTTAATATTTTATTCTTTATTAAGATTTTTTGTAGAATTTTATAGGGCTCCTGATGAACAAATAGGTTTTCTTTTATTCAATATAACAATGGGACAATTTATAAGTTTAATTTTTTTCAGTTTTGGACTTTATTTATATTCAAAAAAGAAAAATGAAAAATAGTAAAGAGAAACACATCTCTCTAGATAGTTTTATAAATAAAGCTCTTTATGACAAAAAAAAAGGTTATTATTCTAAAAAAGATCCTTTTGGAAAAAGTGGAGATTTTATAACATCGCCTAACATTTCTATAATGTTTTCTGAAATGTTAGCAATTTGGTGCATTGCATTTTGGGAAAATCTAGGTCGTCCTAAAAAAATTAATTTAGTTGAATTAGGAGGTGGAAATGGAGAAATGATTTATAGAATGATTAAAGTTTTCGAAAAATTTAATAAATTTAATGAATCTTGTAATTTTTATATGCATGAAAAAAGTAGTCTCTTAAAAAATATTCAAAAAAAAAAACTTTTCTCCTACAAAATAAAATGGATAAATTCATTGAATGAAATAAAAAATGGACCTAACATATTTTTAGCAAATGAATTTTTTGATTCATTGCCTATAAAACAATTTATAAAAAAAAAAAACAAATGGTTTGAAAAAAAAATAGAAAGTTCACATCCACAAAATTATAAATTTATAGATACGATAACTAATATAAAAAAATTAGAAAAAAAAATTGGAATTAATTTAAGTGCTAATCAAAAAATAATAGAGTTTTCTCCATTGTCATATAAATATTTAAATACAATTTCAAAAAAAATTAATATATTCAAAGGAGGTTTATTAATTTTAGATTATGGATATTTTGAAAAAAAAATGAAAAACACCTTACAGTCTGTATACAAACATAAGTTTAATAATATTTTTCATAATCTAGGAAATGCAGATATTACTTATAGTATTAATTTTTACCTTATAAAAAATATAGTTAATAAATTGAAATTAAAAGTTGCGGGTCTTACTACACAGGGAGAATTTTTAACTAGACTTGGAATATTGCAAAGAGCTGAAATTTTAGCAAAAAATCTTGTATTTTCAAAAAAGTCAGACATTTATTATAGATTAAATCGACTAATTAATGACAGGCAGATGGGAAAAATATTCAAAGTTATGTTTGTAACAACAAAAAAAAATAGATTTAAATTAGGATTTAAAAATTGATTACTTCAAAAAAACTAAAAAAATTTAAAAATATTAAACATTATTTTTTTAATAAAAATGGTGGTTACTCAACTGGTATTTATAAAAGTTTAAATTGTGGCCAAGGATCTAAAGATAAAAAAAAAAATGTAATAAAAAATATAAATGCAGTGTGTAAAAAAATTAATTCTCTAAGAAAAAATATTTTTCTTTTAAATCAAATACACAGTAATAAGTTTATTTTTATAGATAAAAATTTTAAATTTAAGAAAAAAAAAATTAAAGCCGATGCAATAATAACTAATCTAAAAAAACTTCCAATTGGGGTTTTAACTGCAGATTGTGTTCCAATATTAATTTACGAAAAGGAATTAAAAATTATAGCTGCAATACATGCGGGATGGAGAGGAGCATATAAAGATATAATATATAAAGTTCTGAGTTTCATCAAAAGACTTGGTTCACAAAATAAAAATATATATGTCGCAATTGGTCCGTGTATTACTGGCAAAAATTATGAAGTGCAAAAAGATTTCAAACAAAAATTTATCAAAAAAAATAAAAAAAATAGCTTATTTTTCAAAAGAAATAAAAATAAAACATATTTTTGCCTAAATAATTATATTTATAATCAGTTTAAAGAAAGTGGTATAAAAAACATCGAATTAATAAAAAAAGATACATTTGATAAAAAAAATAATTTTTTTAGCGCCAGAAGATCTCATAAAAATAATGAGCACGATTATGGTAGAAATATTTCAATAATTATGATTAAATAAGGTTCTCAAAAAATGAAGCTTCTTACAGGAAACAGTAACAAAAGCCTCAGTCAAAAAATATCAAAACATCTAAAAACAAAATTAGTTCATTCAAGTATTAGAAAATTCGCTGATGGTGAAATTTACATAGAAATAAACGAAAATATAAGAGGTAACAGCATATTTTTAATTCAATCTAGCTCTGCCCCAGCTAATGATAATTTGATGGAACTTTTACTATGTATTGATGCATTAAAAAGATCCTCGGCAAAAAATATTACTGCTGTAATACCTTACTTTGGATATGCCAGACAAGATAGAAAAGTTGCTCCAAGAACATCTATATCGGCAAAGCTAGTTTCAAATTTAATAACTAAAGCGGGAGCAGACAGAGTTGTTACTGTTGATTTACATGCGGGTCAAATACAAGGTTTTTTTGATATTCCAGTTGATAACCTTTTTGCTACTCCAATTTTTGCAAGGCATGTTAAAAAAAACATAAAAAATAAAAATTTAATTTGTGTGGCTCCTGATGTCGGTGGTGTAGAAAGAACTAGAGCTCTAGCAAGAAAATTAGATATTGGTATAGCTATAATTGACAAAAGAAGACCCTCTCCAGGAAAATCTCAAGTGATGAATGTTATAGGTAATGTTAAAGAAAAAACTTGTATAATTATTGATGACATAATTGACTCGGGTGGAACAATTGTAAATGCTGCACAAGCTTTAATAAATAGAGGTGCAAAAGAAGTGCACGTTTATATTACTCATGGAGTTTTAAGTGGCGAGGCGGTTAACAAAATAAAAAGTTCTAAAATAAAAAATTTAGTTATCACAGATACAATCGATAACTCTGGTAAGATAAAAAAAGCTAAGAATATAGAGGTATTAACAATATCCAATTTATTAGCAGAGGCAATTAAAAGAATTTCTAATTCAACTTCAGTTTCAGACTTATTTAAATAATTTACTTGAGTTATTAAAAACATGTGTTAAAAAGCTTTGTTTTTATGAACACAATTGATGCAACTATAAGAAATACTAAAACAAAGGGTGAAATTAATTCCTTAAGAACTAAAGGAGATATTCCCGCAATTATATATGGTGGTTCAGAAGAAAACACAAAAATTTCTTTAAATAAAAAAAATCTAAAAATCATAATTGAAAAAGAAAATTTTTTGTCAAATATTATTTCACTAAATATTGATGGAAAATCTCATAATGTTTTGCCAAAAGAAATTGTATGGGATCCTATAACTGACCAGCCAATTCATATAGATTTTTTAAGAATTGTAAAAGGAGCAAAAGTAGTTTTAGAAATTCCTGTTAAGTTTATTAATAGTGAGAAATGCCCAGGTTTAAAAAGAGGTGGAGTTCTAAATATAGTCAGAAGAAAAGTAGAATTGAAATGTCCATCAGAAAATATACCGAAAGAGCTTATTGTAGATTTAGAAAATTTAGATATTGGAGCTAGTATAAAAATTTCTTCTATAAAATTATCTGAAAGTGTTGTTCCTACCATCCAAGGACGAGACTTTGTAGTAGCCACCGTTGCTGCGCCTACAGTAATAAAAGAGCCTGAAAAACCTGCTGAAGAAACTGGTGAAGAAGGGGCTGAAGGAACGACTGAAGGAGCTGAAGGAGAGGCTAAAGCATCTGAAGGTGAAAAAGACGGAGATAAAAAAGATACTGGTAAAGATGGCGAGAAAAAAGAAACCGAAAAAAAGGATGATAAAAAAGTCGCTGCAGAAAAAAAATAATTTTAGTGCAAAAATTTCATAAATTATAAAATGATTTTATTCGTAGGTTTAGGGAATCCAACTCCTGATAGTGAAAATAATAGACATAATATTGGTTTTAAAATTATAGACGCAATCAATCAAAAATTTAGCTTGTCAAAACAAAAACCAAAGTTCAAAGGATTGCTAACTACTGGAAATATTGGTGATAAAAAAGTCTATGCAATTAAACCTTTAACTTTTATGAATAATTCAGGAATTTGTATAAGAGAACTTATAGAGTACTTTAAAATTGATTCTGAAAATGTAATTGTATTTCATGATGACTTAGATGTAGATTTTGGAAAGATAAAAACAAAGTTTGGAGGATCTAGTGCTGGGCATAATGGAATAGAGTCTATTGATAAATTTATTGGAAAAGATTATTCAAGAGTAAGAATTGGCATTGGCAAACCAAATGGACACCTTGATGCGGCCGAACATGTGCTTAAAGATTTTGATGAAGAAGAAAAATTAGAAATAGAAAGTATAACAAAAAACATAACAAGTTCTTTGGCAATTTTATTAGACAAAAAATTAGATTTATTTTCGAGCACAGTAAATAATAAATAATATGAGTTTCCGATGTGGCATTGTAGGCCTACCAAATGTTGGTAAATCTACTTTATTTAATGCTTTAACAAATTCAAGTAAAGCACAAGCAGAAAATTTCCCTTTTTGTACCATAGACCCAAATGAGGGTGTTGTTCCAGTACCTGATTTAAGATTAGACAAGTTAGCAGAAATATCAGATTCAAAAAAAAAAATAAATACGACAATTTCATTTGTAGATATTGCTGGTTTAGTTAAAGGAGCATCTAAGGGCGAAGGTTTAGGAAATAAATTCTTATCTCATATAAGAGAAGTAGATGCTATTATACATATGATAAGATGTTTTGATTCAGAAACTATTCAAAATGTTAATAAAAATGTAGATCCTGTAAGAGACCTTGAGATAATAGAGACTGAAATGATGCTAGCTGACCTAGAATCAATTCAAAAGAGATTAGAAAAAAAGAAAAAAAAAACTATAGAGGATGACCAGCTAGATATTCTTCAAACTGCTCTGGGATGTATTAATAATAATAAAAGCCTTGATTTTCTTTATAGTAAATATGAAAAAAAAAACTTAAATAAAACAGGTCTTCTTTCAATAAAACCAAAAATTTTTGTTTGCAATGTTGATGAAAAAAGCATTAAAAGCGGCAATGAATACACAAAAAATTTTATAAAAAAGTATGGAGAAACAAATACTATAATAATCTCTGCAGATACAGAAAACCAAATAAATCTCCTAGAAAAAGAAGAAAAAACAAACTACATGAAAATGATTGATTTAAAAGAAGCTGGATTGGATTCAATAATTAGAAAAGGCTATGAAATTTTGGAATTAGATACATTTTTTACATCTGGATCAGAAGAATCTAGAGCGTGGACAATTCCCAAAAACTGTACTGCACCTAAAGCTGCAGGAGTAATTCATTCAGATTTTGAAAAAGGATTTATTAGGTCAGAAACAGTAAGTTTTAAAGATTTTATTGAAAACAATGGATGGTCTAATTCAAAAATTAATGGAAAAATGAGATTAGAAGGAAAAGAATATATTGTGAAAGATGGAGATATTTTAAACTTTAGGTTCAATACGTGACCAAAGTCTTTTCATGCTAAAATAAGCTAAAAAAGTTAAAATTATAAGGTAAATAATTACCTTAAAACCAATTTTGTGCCTTTCTTCTAAATGTGGTTCAGCTGACCAAGCCAAAAAAGTTACAACATCTTTTGCCATTTGTTCCTCTGTTGCTTCTGTTCCATCATTATATTCCACTAAACCGTCAGATAAAGGATTTGGCATTTTAATATTATTTCCATACATATATGCATTATAATACACTCCATCATCTAGTTTCACGCCAGCAGGTGGGTCTTCATAACCAAGCAAAACAGAATATACATAATCAGCACCACCACTTCTGGCCTTAACCAAAACAGACATGTCGGGAGGATAAGCGCCACCATTTGCTGCTATTGCCTCTTTATCATTAAGATATGGATTTACAAATTTATCTGAGAGTTTTCCAGGCCTTGTAAACATCTCTCCGTCATCATTTGGTCCATCTGTAACTTCAAAATTAGCAGCTATAGCTTTTGCTTGCTCCTCAGAAAATTCTGGACCCCCTTCTTCTGCTAAATTTCTATAACTTAAATATTTCATTGAATGGCACGAAGCACAAACTTCAGTATAGACTTGATAGCCTCTTTGGAGAGAAGCCCTATCAAATTTTCCAAAATAACCCTTAAAAGACCAATCAACCTTTAGTAATTTTTTAGTTTCTTCTGAACATGCTTTTTGGCTAAAAAAAACTGTTACTAAAAATAAAATAAAAATATAACTAAATTTTTTTCTCATAATTAATTAAAATTTTTTTTTACCATTTCGGGTTTCGCCGAGCCCCCTAAAATTGGCTCAGTAATACTCATCGGCACTGGTAAAGTTTTTTCTTTATTTCCAAGAATAGGTAGAATGATTAAAAAATGGACAAAATAATATCCAGTAGCAACTCTTGCGATTAATAAGTATATACCTTCTGCAGGCATAGCTCCCATGTAACCTAAAATAAGAACATCGATTACTAAAATCCAGTAAAATTGTTTATATAGAGGTCTAAAAACTGCTGATCTAATTTTTGATGTGTCCAACCAAGGCAAAATTACTAAAATAAAAATCGATGCAAACATAGCAACAACTCCTAAAAGCTTATCTGGCACAGATCTAAGAATTGCATAAAAAGGTAATAAATACCACTCGGGAACAATATGTGCTGGAGTGACTAATGGATTTGCTTCAATGTAATTATCCGAGTGTCCAAGTATATTTGGAGAATAAAAAACAAAAAATGCAAATACAATTAAAAATAACAATAGTGCAAATAAATCTTTGATAACTATGTACGGATGAAATGGAACAGTGTCTTTTGATGGTTTTTTTAAATCAATTCCAATAGGGTTATTATTTCCTGGAACATGCAAAGCCCAAATATGAAGAATAACCAAACCAAGTATTAAAAATGGTAACAAATAGTGTAAACTAAAAAATCTAGTTAAAGTTGGGTTATCAACCGCATACCCTCCCCACAACCAATTCGTAATACTTTCTCCAAATAAAGGAATTGCACTAAATAAATTTGTTATAACTGTAGCTCCCCAAAAACTCATTTGACCCCAAGGTAAAACATAGCCCATAAAAGCTGTCATCATCATTAGTAAATATATTATCATTCCAATAATCCATATTACTTCTCTGGGAGATTTATAAGATCCATAATATAAAGATCTAAATATATGAATATAAACAGCTAAAAAAAACATCGATGCACCATTTGCATGAACATATCTTATTAGCCATCCATAATTTACATCTCTCATTATATGCTCAACACTATCGAAAGCTAAATCTGCATGAGCAACGTAGTGCATACCTAATACAATCCCAGTAATTATCTGCGTTATTAAACAGAATGTTAATATGCCTCCAAACGTCCACCAATAATTTAAATTTTTTGGCGTGGGATATTCCTTTAAGTGGGCACTTAGCGTCAATAGAGGAAGTCTATCGTTAAACCACTTACCTAATTTTGATGATGGAACGTAATTGTGATCACTCATTAAATTTTTTAACCTATTTTAATTGTATTGCTATTTACGAATTCGTACTTTGGTATTTCCATATTCGTAGGAGCCGGACCTTTTCTAATTCTTCCAGAAGTATCATAATGAGAACCATGACATGGACAAAACCATCCATTGTACTCGCCTTTATCTCCTAAAGGCACACATCCAAGATGTGTACAGATTCCAAGCATGACTAACCATTCAGGGTTTTTTGCTCTATCTTCATCCTTTTCAGGATGTTTAAGTTCTTTTAAATCTACCGCTCTAGCCTCTGATATTTCTTCTTGAGTTCGTCTTTTTATAAAAACTGGTTTTCCTCTCCAAAGAACTGTTATTGATTTTCCAGGCTCTAATGAACTAACGTCAACTTCTGTACTTGCTAAAGCTTTTACAGACCTGTCAGGATTCATTTGATCTACTAAGGGCCAAACAGCTGCACCTACACCTACTGCCCCTAAGGCATATGAAGCCGTAAATAAGAAATCTCTTCTTTTAGGTTTTTTTTGATCTGACATTTTATAATAATTTGTTTATTGTAATTTTTGATATAAATATATGATTTCATATAAGAAAAAAGTTTTTTATCTGCGACAACAATGACATCAAAAAGGATCATTTTAAGGCCCAAAATTGCTCTATTCGAACCAGATATACCACAAAATACAGCTGCGATTGTCCGCACTTGCTCATGTTTAGGAGCCTTTGTTGAAATAATTGAACCCTGTGGTTTTATAATAGATGATAGAAGATTCAAAAGAGTAGTTATGGATTATATGGATAAGAAAATGATAAGATTTTACAATGATTATAATCAATTCTTTAATTCAAAAAAAGAAACAAAAAATAGAGTAATACTAATGACTACAAAATCAACTAATTCTTATACCAATTTTAAGTTCAAACCTGATGATACAATTTTATTTGGTAGAGAAAGTTCTGGAGTGCCAAAAAAAATTCATGATTTAGTAGATCACCGATTAAAAATACCTTTATTAAAAAATAAAAGATCATTGAATTTATCTTCATCTGTAGCAATAACACTTGCAGAATGTTTAAGACAAAACAAATTAATATAAATTATGAACATAAAAAATAAAAAAAAGTTAGCTAAAAATTGGTTTTCAGAATTACAAAAAATTATTTGTAAAGAAATTGAAAAAATAGAAAAAGTTTATGGATCAAACAAAAAATTTAAAATTAATAAATGGAAACATGGTGAATTTAGAACTATTAAAGGTGGTGTAATTGAAAAAGGAGGTGTTGCTTTTTCAAATGTTATTGGAAAATTCCCACAAGAATTTGCAAAAAAAATTCCTGGTACAAAAAATAATAATAAATTTTGGTCCTCAGGTGTTTCAGTAGTATTACATCCTAAAAATCCAAAAGTTCCTGCTTTACATTTTAATACAAGATTTATTTGCACAAAAAAAGCTTGGTTTGGAGGAGGTATAGATGTAACTCCTTGTATAATAGATAATATTCAAAAAAAATATGTTCATAAAGAATTAAAAAAAATGTGTGATTTACACAATAAAAAATACTATCCAAAATATAAAAAATGGTGTGATAAGTATTTTTATTTACCACATAGAAAAGAAACTAGAGGTATTGGTGGTATTTTTTTTGATTATAAAATGGATAATTGGGAGAAAGACTTTTTATTTGTTAAAGATGTTGGAAAAAAATTTGTTTATTTAATTGACCAAATAATAAAAAAAAAAATGTATCTGAAATGGAAAAAAAAAGATAAAGAAATTCAATTATTAAAAAGAGGAAGGTATGTTGAATTTAACTTACTTTATGATCGTGGCACAATATTTGGGTTGAACAGTGGTGGAAATACTAAGGCAATATTAATGTCGATGCCACCAAATGCTAAATGGAAATAGTATGGATAAAGAACCAATAACTGTAAATGGACTTAATGAATTAAAAGAAGAACTAATTTTTTTAAAAGAAAAAAAAAGACCTCAAATAATTGCTGCAATATCAGAAGCAAGATCACATGGAGATCTGAAAGAAAATGCCGAATATCACGCAGCTAAAGAACAACAATCTTATAACGAAGGAAGAATTCAAGAAATAAACGATATTATAGCTAGAGCAAATGTTATTGATATAACAAAATACTCAAATGATGGAAAAATTATCTTTGGCGCTACAGTAGATTTAGAAAATTTAGATACAGGAGAAACACTTAAATATAAAATTGTTGGAAAAGATGAGGCAGATTTAAAAAAAAATTTAATTTATTTTAAATCTCCAATAGGAAAAGGATTAATAGGAAAAAATAAGAAAGAACTCGTCGAAATTAAAACACCTGCAGGAGTTAAAAATTTTGAGATTAAAGATGTAAACTATATCTAATTGCTAAATATTTTAGATATTTCTTCATTGGAAATTTTAAAGTCATTACTTATCCATTTTTCTTCTATTTCTCTTAATTTTATTCCAACTATTTCACCTTCTTTG
>CACPKA010000009.1 GCA_902634485.1 uncultured Pelagibacteraceae bacterium
TCCTACAACATCAATTAAATCTTCAACAGTTATATAGTCACCTTTTCTTTTTGACATCTTAAAAGGTTTTCCATCTTTTATAAGTTTTACAAGCTGACTAACTTTACATTTAATTTTATTTTTATTACCAGAAAAAGCTTCAACAACAGAAGTAATTCTTTTTATATAACCAGCATGGTCTGCTCCAAGTATATTAATGAGTACATCAAATCCTCTACTTAATTTATTTTGGTGGTAAGCAACATCGCCTGCAAAATAAGTCCATGTTTTGTCTGACTTCTGTAAAGCTCTATCTTTATCATCACCAAAATTAGTTGATTTGAATAATAATTGATTTCTTTTTACCCAATTTGTGTTTTTTTCAGACTCTGGGGCTTCTATTTGTCCTTCATAAATAAAATTCTTTTTTCTAAGAATTTCTACCGATTTATCAACCTCATTGTTGTTAATTATATCTGTCTCGTGAACAAAATTGTCATGTTTTATGCCAAGATTATTCAAATTTGATTTAACAAATTTTAAAGATTGCTCAACAGATAACTTAGTTAAATCATTTGATATAGGTTCAAAATTTGAAAAGTCTAATTTATTATTTTCATTAATAATATTGTTTGCAATATCTATTATATATTCCCCTGGGTACAAATTTGGATCATTATTTGGAAAAGTTTCTTTATAAAGAATTTCTCTAATTCTCAGATAAACAGATTTAGTAAAGCTTATAATTTGATTACCATAATCATTTACATAATATTCTTTAACTACATTATGTTTATTAAATTTTAAAATATTAGAAATAACATCGCCTAAGATAGCACCTCTACAATGTCCTACATGCAAAGGTCCTGTGGGATTGGCTGAAACAAATTCAATCAGATATTTTTTTTTATTGACTCCATTTACAACGCCATATGTATCTGGTTTTTTTATTAAATTCTTAATAAAATCAATCCAAAACTTATTATTAAATTTAATATTAATGAATCCAGGCTTAACAGCTTCAATTTTATCAATATAAACATCTTCTTTTTTTATAAGTTTTATAAATTTATTTGCTAACTCAATTGGATTTGTAGAATTAATTTTTGCTAGTATCATTGATGCATTTGATGATACATCGCAATCAAAATGTTTGGGTGGTATTTCAACGTTTATAGAATCGAGATTGTCAGGTAGTTTTAGTGAACCATTTTTACTTTCTTCTATTATAATTTTTTTAATTTTTTCTAAATAAATATCAAAAATGTTCATTTTTTATTATTATATAAGTTAATGGCATATCTATCTGTCATTCCAGATATAAAATCTGCGATAGATCTATTTTTATTTTTTTTTAAATCTGATTTATTTAAAAACTTATATGGATTTTTTGAAATTAAGCCATATAATTTTTTTACTATTTTCTTACCATTTTCATTTTTAATAATTACATTCTTGTTTCTATACATTTTTGCTTTTAGAAATATTTTAATTTCTTTTTCAATGTTAATAAATTTATTTGAAAAACATACTAATGTTTTTTGTGAATTATAAATTTTTTCAATATTATTAATCTTATTTTTTTTAATATTTTTTATTGTATTATTTATTAAATCTTTTACCATTTTATCAATAGAATCTCTTATAATTTGATATATTAGAATATTATGATTATGACTATTTATATTTTTTTTATGAAATTTATAAATTTCTTTAAAAAAATCTATCTCTATAAGATCTTCCAGTCTAAATAGATTGGCCTTTATTCCATCTTGAATATCATGATTATTATAAGCAATATCATCAGAGATTGAGGAAATTTGAGCTTCCAAAGAAGCAGATTTATTAAAAAAAATTTTACTTAAATTATTCAATCCAATAATTTTATTTATTTTTGAAGTATTTGTTATTGGACCGTTATGTTTTAACAATCCATCTAAAGTCTCCAAAGTTAAATTTAATCCTTTAAATTTTAGATATTTGTTTTCTAAAAACATTACAATTCTTAACGTTTGAAGATTATGGTCAAATCCACCATGCTTGTGCATGCATTCATTTAAGGCTTCTTCACCAGCATGACCAAATGGTGTATGACCCAAGTCATGTGCAAGACTGAGTGTCTCTGCTAGATCTTCATTTAAACCGAGGTATCTTGCTATAGACCTAGCTATTTGAGCAACTTCTATCGAATGAGTAATTCTAGTTCTATAATGATCGCCTTCCGTATTTACAAATACTTGAGTTTTATGTTTAAGCCTTCTAAATGAAGCGCTATGAATAATTCTATCCCTGTCTCTCTGGAATGGTGTTCTGTATTTATTAACAGATTCTTTATAAATACGTCCTTTGCTTTTAAATAAACCTAATTTTGTGAACTTTTTCATACTTTAAATTGATTAATTTAATATTATATTAGTAATATCAGTGTTGAAAAATGAATAAAGAAATTAAATTTACAGATAACGCAATAAAACAGATCAACTATCTACTCTCCAAAAAAGATAAAGGGTCCTTTTTTAGAATCGCGATAAAAGGTGGTGGTTGTTCTGGATTTAAATATGATTTTTCTTTTGAAGAAAAACCTAGCAACGAAGATTTAAAATTTAACAATATAATTATTGATAAAACTTCTGCGGATCTTTTAAAAGGTTCAGAGATCGATTACGCAACTGATTTAATTGGAGACTCATTTAAGATTTCTAACCCACAGAGTAAATCTTCTTGCGGTTGCGGAGTATCTTTCTCGCTTTAATGATTATTAGCTCCTGGAATGTTAACTCAGTAAGAGCTCGAATTGATAATATTAAAGAATACTTAAAAAAATTCTCACCAGACATATTAATGATGCAGGAAATCAAAACTCCTGATGAAACTTATCCTTATGATGATTTTAATTTGCTAAAATATGAAAATTATGTATTTGGTCAGAAAAGCTACAATGGTGTTGCTATCGTTTCAAAAAAAAAATTAAACAATATTCAAAATGATATTTTTAAAGATAAAAATAAACAATCAAGAATAATATCAGCAGAAATCAAACATAAAAAAAAAGATATAATTTTAATAAATATTTATACTCCAAATGGAAATCCGGTTGATACAGATAAATATACCTATAAAATTTATTGGCTAGACAGCTTAATTAAAAAATTAAAATCTTTATCTGGAAAAAATGAAAATATAATTGTTGGAGGCGACTTTAACATCATACCATCAGCTGAAGATGTTCATAATCCGAAAAATTATGAAAATGATGCTTTATTTAGATTAGAAATAAGAAAAAAATTAAGAGAATTAATTAATTTAGGTTTTCATGACGCTTATAGACATATTTATCCTGAAAAAGAAGGATATACCTTTTGGGATTATACTAGTGGAGCTTGGCAAAAAAATAATGGAATGAGAATTGATCACTTCTTAGTTTCTAGTTCATTAATTAACATTGTTAAGGATGTTAAAATAAATAAGTTTCCACGTGGAAGACAAAAACCATCTGATCATACACCTATTGAATTAGAATTAGCTTAAAGATTTAATTTTATTTACTAATTCTTCATTTATATTTCTTGGGCCTTTATCTAATCTATTTTTATGACGTCTTTCACCAGGAAGTCTAACTCCTTCCATTGATTTCATTTTGTTAAAAAATTCATCTGAATGTTTATTCCAGTCACCACCAGAAATTTTATCAGGAGACATTGCTAAAATAAACTCTCCTCCTGCAGGTGGGCCACCGTCATTGGTATCTTTTGCAGCAGTTTCATAACTGAAAGCCTCTCCTAGTAAAGCTCCAGCAAGCAATTCTACCATCATTGCAATTCCTGATCCCTTGTAACCGCCAAATGGAAGTATTACTCCTCCTTTAGCTATTTCATTTGGATCTGTTGTTTCTTTTCCATCTTTATTTAAACCAGTTCCAATAGGAACTTTGTGACCTTCTCTAGCGGCAACTTGAACCTCTCCCATTGCCATTGAAGCTGTAGCCATATCATAAACAACAGGAGTTTTTCCTGGTCTAGGCCAAGCAAAAGAAATTGGATTAGTTCCAAATAAAGCTTTCTTTGCTCCAGCAGGTGCTACCATTGGTTTATAGGATGTGCATGCAAACGCTACTAAACCTTCTTCAGCAATAGCTTCTGTTTCAGGCCACATAGCAGCCATGTGATGTGAATTCGTAATTGCTAATATCGCAACTCCTGTTTCTTTAGCGGCTTTTACCAATTCTGGTATGCCAACTTTTAAAACCATTGGTGCTAAAGCATGATTTCCCAAAATCTTAATCACACTTGGAGAAATTTTTTTAACTTCTGGTCTAGCTTTGCCATCTATTTTTTTGCTTTTTAAACCAGCAACATAAGCAGGAAGTCTAAATAAACCATGAGACAAAGACCCATCTCTTTCAGCTTTCATAATAGTCTCTGATAAAATATTTGCATTTTCTTGATCGCAACCATTTGCAAGTAATGTTTTATTGGCTAACTGATAAATTTCATCTAGTGACAAGGAAACGGTATTCATATAATTAAATTAGTAGAAAATGCTTATATTATCAATTTTATTCTTTGTAACTGCTACATTATATTCAAGCGTTGGGTTTGGTGGCGGTTCAACATATTTAGCATTGCTTTTAATATGGGGTGTTCCCTATTATATATTTCCTGCTATTGCACTATTATGTAATATTTTTGTCGTATCAGGAAATTGTTTCAATTACATCAGGGCAGGTAATTTAAATTTAAAATTATTAGTACCATACTTAATTGGATCCGTTCCTTTAGCTTTTATTGGTGGATCATTAGAAATTGACAAAAGTTTATTTGAAGTATTATTGTTTTTTGTTCTATCTGCAGCAGGTATTTTGTTATTATTTAAATTTAAATCATATGATGATATTGAAAGTAACTACAAAAAAATTCCTTTTATAGTTTCTTTATTTATAGGATCCTTATTAGGCCTTATTTCTGGAGTTGTAGGTATAGGTGGAGGTATATTTTTAAGCCCTATTCTTTTTTTATTAAGGGCTGGCAAACCTCAGCAAATAGTTACAACTGCTTCAATATTTATTTTGATTAATTCAGTCTCTGGAATAATAGGTCAATTAACAAAGAACGCAGTTTTCAACGAAATTAGCAATTATTGGGTGCTACTATTAGCTGTTATAATTGGTGGTCAATTAGGTAACTTTTTAAATCTCAAACTTTTTTCTACAAAAATATTAGCTTTGTTAACTGCTGTATTAGTTATTTTTGTAGCTATTAGAATGGGTTTAAAATTAGCAGCCTTTGAATGATTTAGACATATTTCTAATCAAATCAAAATATAAACCTTTTCCTGGGTCTAGAGTTGCTCCTAATGGATCTAATACACCGGTGCTAATATTCATATCTTTAGCAACTGCATTTATTATATCAGGATTAAATTGAGGTTCAGAAAATATACAGCTAACCTTATCATGCTCGATTATTTCCCTAATTTCAGATAATTGTTCTGCACCAGGCATAACATCAGTATTGACTGTAAATGCACCTAAGACGGTAACATTAAATCTCTCTTCAAAATATTGATAAGCATCATGAAAAACAATAGATTTGAAATCTTTATTTAGTTCAGACTTAACATTTTTTGTTAGTCCATCAATATCTTTTAAAGCTTTATTTAAATTGTTTCTATAAATAGAAGCATTTTTTTCATCGTTTTCTATTAAATGTTCAACCATTTCATTTAAGATAACTTTTGCATTTTCTGGATCTAACCAAATATGTGGGTCGTATTCTCCATGTGCATGGCCTTCGTGGCCATCTTCATCGTGTCCGTGGTCATCGTGATCATCTTCTTTGTGACCATCTTCATCGTGTCCGTGATCATCGTGACCATCAAAAATATTTCTTTCTCTAAATTTTAATTTTGTTAAACCTTTGATTTCCATCAACTCAATTTTTTCAGCATTTTTAGCTATTGATTTTAATGGTTTTTCTAAAAAATTTTCTAAACCCTCTCCTACCCAAAATATAAGATTAGCTTCTTGTAGCATTTTTGCGTGTGATGGTTTTAGAGCAAATCCATGCGGTGAAGCATATCCGTCTACTATCAAATCAGGTTTACCGACGCCATCCATTAGATAGCTAGCCAGGGAATGTATTGGTTTAATAGATGCAACTACTTTCAAATCAGCATTTGCTGATGTAAATATAGTTAAGAATGATAGTATTGATAAGATAAATGGTATTTTTTTTAGATTTTTCATATGTTGAGTATTAATTTATTGTTATAATATAACATTATGTAATAATATAACATTATAAAGTCAAGCAGTAAAATGGGAACAAATAGTAACACATTAGTGAAATTAAAAAATGCAGGTTATCAGCAAAATGATAAGTGGCTTGTAAAAGGAGTATCACTAGAGGTTGAAAAAGGTAAAATTGTAACGCTTATAGGCCCTAATGGTTCTGGAAAAAGCACAACAGCGAAAATTGCTTTAGGTATTTATAAAAAATTTGATGGTGAAGTTGAAAAATATACTAACAAAATTGGTTATGTCCCTCAAAAAGTTTCGATAGATTGGACATTGCCACTCAGGGTTAAAGATTTTATGGTCTTAACAGAAAACCTTAAAGATGATGCTATAGATGAAGCTCTTTCATTAACTGGTGTAGTGCATCTAAAAAATAAAAACCTAGGTAATTTATCTGGTGGTGAATTTCAAAGAGTTTTACTAGCAAGAGCTATTTCAAAAAAACCAGATCTATTAGTACTAGATGAACCTGTTCAAGGTGTGGATTTCACTGGCGAAATTGCCTTGTATGAATTGATAAAAAAAATATCTGAAGAACTTAATTGTGGAATTTTATTAATATCTCATGACTTGCATACTGTAATGAGTGCTACAGACCATGTTGTATGCTTAAATGGTCATGTGTGCTGCTCAGGTTCACCAATTGATGTAGCAAAAAATAATGAGTATAAAGCTTTGTTTGGTGAACAAGCTGCTCAAACACTTTCAATTTATGAACATAAACATGATCATGTTCACTCTCACGAAGGAGAAATAAAGAAAAACTAAATGTTTGATGATTTTTTTATAAGAGCTTTAGTAGCAGGAATTGGTGTTGCTTTTGTAACAGGTCCTCTTGGATGTTTTGTTGTTTGGAGAAGATTATCTTATTTTGGAGATACACTTTCACACTCAGCTTTACTTGGTGTTACAATGGCATATTCTTTTGAGTTTAATATTGCTATTTCAGTTTTTATAATTTCATCTGTAATAGCTTTAATTTTAATTCAACTCCAAAGAAAAACAAATCTTCCAGGCGATGCTTTGCTCGGTCTTTTAGCTCACTCCTCTTTAGCAGTAGGATTAGTAGTAATTGGATTTTTAACGTTTATTAGATTTGATATTATGGGATTATTATTTGGAGATATATTAGCGGTAACAGTTAATGATTTAATTATTATATGGGCTGGTGGTGCATTAATTTTATTAGTATTAAAATTAATTTGGAAACCTTTATTCGCATCTACGGTAAATTATGAATTAGCAGAAGCCGAAGGTTTAAATCCAGATAGAGCAAAAGCAATATTTACAATTTTAATGGCTGCAATTATTGCAATTTCAATTAAAATGGTTGGACTGTTGTTAATTACTGGAATGTTAATTATTCCAGCTGCAATGGCTAGAAACATATCTGACACCCCACAAAAAATGGTACTGTTTTCAATAATTGGAGGCTTGTTATCTGTAATAATAGGACTGTTTTCTTCACTGGAGTTTAATACTGCATCAGGACCTTCAATAATAACAGCATCTTTAGTTCTATTTATACTTTCATTATTAAAAATAAAACAATCCATTCAATTGAAAAACTAATGGGTAACTGGTAAAATATAAAAAATGCAAAAACAAACTTTACTAACAAAAAATCAGCAAATTATTTTTGATTTAATTGATAAATCTCCTGAACCAATGAAAGCTTATTCAATACTTTTTAATGTTCAAAAAAAAGGTATTAAAGCTCCCCTGCAAGTTTATCGTGCATTAGATAAGCTAGTTGAGATAGGAAAAATTCATAAAATTGAGAGTAGAAATGCTTTTATTGCGTGTCACAATTCAAGTTGTCAGGTAGCAAAAGCTACTGCATTTTCAATCTGTGAAATCTGTGAAAAAGTAACAGAAATAAGTAGCGCAGGTCTTTCTAAATACTTAGCTAATTTCAAAGACAAAGATGGTATGAAATATAGTAAATACAATCTTGAGTTTTTTGGATTATGCAAAAAGTGTAGATAATCCTTTATTTTAATAAATTCTTAACATAACTGAAATAATAATAACGAAAGGAAATTTTATGTTTATAAAAAAATATCTAAAGTGGATCAGTACGTTTTTAGTTTTAGTAGGAATACTTCTTACAAATTTAAATATATATCCATTAAATATATATTTTCATGGATTAGGAGTTGTTGGATGGACTATTGCAGGATTTATGAGCAAAGATAAAGCAATCTTAACTAACTTTGGATTACAAATTCCATTGTTTGTAATTGGTATTTATAAAGTTATTTTTTAAATGAAGAATATATTATTCGTATGCACAGGTAATTCAGCAAGAAGTATTATTGCTGAAAGTATAATAAATAATGAGTATGACGATTTGTATAAAGGTTTTAGTGCTGGGAGTAATCCAACAGGAAAGATAAATGAGGATGTGAAGAATTATTTATTATCAAAACATTATGATCTTTCAAATTATAGATCTAAAAATTTTAATGAGTTTATTAATAGTCAAATTAAAATGGATTATGTTATTACAGTTTGTAATAATGCCAATAACGAAGTCTGCCCTATTTGGCCAAATAAAGATCAGATAATTCATTGGGATATAGAAGATCCTGTTAAATTACTTAATGAAACAAATGACTTAAATAAAAAAGATGAAATAATTGAAAAAGTTTTTAATCATATTAATAAAAAAATAAAGGAACTACTTAATGAAAAATAAAAGTCGTTATTTTCTTGCTGAACTATTAGGCAGTTGTTTTTTAGTAATGATTATTGTTGGCTCAGGTTTAATGGCAGAAAACTTAACTAATGACGTTGCTGTGATGTTAATTGCAAACACAATAGCAACAGGAGCAGGTTTATTTGTGCTTATTACAGTATTTGCTGATGTATCAGGAGCTCACTTTAATCCATTTGTAAGTATCGCAATGACAATAACAGGTAAATTAAAGAAGAAACTATTACCCTACTATATCATTGCTCAATTGGTTGGTTGCTTGATTGGTGTTGGCTTAGCTAATTTCTTTTTTGAACATGAAATTTATGAATTATCTACTAAGTCAAGAGATGGAATTTACATATTCACATCTGAGGTAATAGCAACATTGGGGCTTATAATAATAATTTTTGGCTCTATGAAGTCAGGAAAAATTGCTGTTGCTGCCAGCGTTGGTCTTTATATTACTGCTGGTTATTGGTTTACTTCTTCAACTTCTTTTGCAAATCCAGCTGTAGCATTAGCAAGAACTTTTACTGAATCTTTTACAGGTATTAGTTATTTAAATACACCATATTATATTATTGCAGAATTTATTGGAATGATATTAGCAATATATATTGTTAGAAAATTATTTTTATATAAGTGAATATCCTGAAGATCTAACAGTTCTTATTAATTCTTTTTTATCTTTAGTGTTAATAGATTGTCTTAATCTTCTTATATGAACATCTATAGTTCTACCTTCAACATTTATATTATTTGGCCATACACTTTCTAATATTTGATCTCTTGAAAAAACTCTTTTGGGGTTAAGTAAGAAAAACTCTAATAACCTGAATTCTGTCGGTCCTAGTTTTAACTCTTGTTTATCTCTAAAAACACGTTTTTCTACTCTATCTAATTTTAAATCTTCAAATTCTAAAAGGTCGGAAACAATTTTAGGATCTGATCTTCTTAATACTGCTTTTATTCTTGATAATAACTCATTAAAACTGAAAGGCTTAGTTATGTAATCATCAACTCCACTATCTAATCCTTTAATTTTATCCTCCTCTTCTCCTTTGGCTGTAAGCATTATAATTGGTAAGTTTCTAAAAATATTATCTCTTCTTATATTTTTACATACATCAATCCCCGATAAATCTGGAAGCATCCAGTCTAGTAAAAGTAAATTAGGTTGGAATTTTTTTAGTTCTTTTAATCCTTCATTACCATTTAATGACGAAGATACAACAAAACCTTCTTTTTCTAAATTATGTTGAACTAATTGGATTATTGAAGGTTCATCTTCAATAATAAATATTTTACCTGTCATTAGTTGTCTTGAACTACTTTGCCTTTTGGCCTACTGCCTTTTAGATATTCACCTTTAATTAAATAACATACTGTTTCTGCTATATTTGTTACGTGATCTCCAGCTCTTTCTAAATTTTTTGTTGCAAATATTAAGTGGGTAGAAAAATCTAAGTTCTTTTTATCTTTAGAAAGGAAGTCTATTACACTTTCCATTGCTATATAAGTTAGATCATCTACTTGTTCATCTTTTTCCCATACGTCTTTTGCTTTATTATAATTTTTGTTAACATAACTATCGAGCACATCATTTAGTTGTTTTATAACTAATTCGCCTAATCTTTTTAAATTTCCAAGTAATTCATCAGGTAAATCTAAAGGCAAAGGTTTAACTTTTTTTGCATTACTTTTTGACAAGTCTCCAATTCTTTCTAAATCTTGCGAAATTTTTAATGAGCTTATAGTTTCTCTCAAGTCAATAGCCATTGGCGCTCTTTTTACTAATAAGTTCATTATTTGAGAGTCAATTTTTGATCTAAATTTATTTATTTTTTCATCACTTTTTATAATTTTATCAATTGAATCTTTGTCAACTTTAATTATTGCATCCATTGAGTCAGTTAATTGTGACTCTGTTAAGCTCCCCATATTAATTAAAGAATCTTTAAGAAACTGAAGTTCTTCTTCGTATGATTTAACTGTATGTTCATTGCTCATAATTTATCCAAATCTACCTGTAATATAATCTTGTGTCATTTTATTGTCAGGATTCTTAAAAATTTTCTCTGTTTTTCCTACCTCAATTAGTTTTCCCAAATGAAAGAATCCAGTTTTTTGAGAAACTCTTACTGCTTGAGCCATAGAGTGCGTAACTATGACTATTGTATATGTTTTTTTCAATTCATCAATTAATTCTTCTATTTTAGCTGTTGCAATTGGATCCAAAGCTGAACAAGGTTCATCCATTAAAATTACTTCTGGGTTTACAGATATAGCTCTTGCTATACAAAGTCTTTGTTGTTGACCACCTGACAAACTTGTGCCAGGCTCTTCAAGTCTGTCTTTTACTTCTTCCCACAATGCAGCTTTTTTTAAACTATGCTCAACAATCTCGTCTAATTCATTTTTACTTTCACCTTTTCCATGAATTTTTGGTCCATAAGAAACATTATCATAAATACTTTTTGGAAATGGGTTGGGTTTTTGAAAAACCATTCCAACTCTTTCTCTTAAGGATACAACGTCTAAATCTTTATCATTGATTTCTATACCATCCATCTCAATATTTCCTGTAACTTTGCAAATATCTATGACATCATTCATTCTATTAATGCATCTGATAAAAGTAGATTTTCCACATCCAGATGGACCAATTAATGCTGTTACTTCTTTTTCATTTAAATCTAAATTAACATCATATAAAGCCTGCTTTTCACCATAGTAAACATTTAAATTTTTTGATTTAATTTTTATATTATTCATTTAGTTCCATCTCTTCTCAAATTTTTGTCTCAAATATACTGCTAAAAAATTCATTACTATTAAAAAACTCAATAACATCATAATTGTTGCGGAAGTTTTTTCAACAAATCCTCTTTCAGCAGACTCTGACCATAAATAAACTTGAACTGGTAAAGAAGATGAAGGATCTACAGGGCTTGATGGTATATCAACAACAAAGGCAACCATTCCAATCAAAATTAAAGGAGCAGTTTCTCCTAATGCTTGTGCTAATCCAATAATTGTTCCTGATAATGTTCCAGGTAATGCTAATGGTACGACATGATGAAATACAGACTGAAATTTTGAAGCACCTACAGCTAATGCACCTTCACGTATAGATGGTGGAACAGCTTTTAATGATGCTCTGCATGGTATGATAATTCTTGGTAATGTCATTAATGCTAATGTAATACCCGCAACTAACGGTGTAGAACGAGGTAATTGTATTGTCGCTAATAATATTTGTAGAGCAAGTAAACCATAGACAATGGATGGTACAGCAGCCAAATTATTAATATTAATTTCTATAAAATCAGTAATTTTATTTTTGGGTGCAAATTCCTCTAAATATATTGATGCCAACACTGCAACTGGGAAAGCTAGCAATAAACAAATCAATATACTATAGAATGATCCTACTAGTGCACCTCCTATGCCCGCTAGTTCTGGATCTCTTGAATCTCCATTTTTGAAAAAGTAATTATTAAAGTTTTTACCAATCTTATCATTTTCTACTAGAAAGTCATAAATCACTAATTGAAAATCAGAAATTCTTCTTCTATCCTCAGGAAGATCTCTTGGATAGTTACCTTTATGCAATTGGTCAATATCATCTGAAGCTGTAATATTTAAATTAATTTTTTTTCCTATTAAATTATTGTTATCTAAAAAAGCTTGTTTAATTTCAAATTCTGCATCTCCACTAAATAGTTTTAATAATTGATTTTCTTCTTTTAGGTTTTTCGTAGGATAAGCTTTTATTAAACTTTCTATAGCTACATCATAGAAATCAGCTTCAATTATCTCATTTTCAGAAGCACCATTTTTGATCTCGAGCAATTCTTGATCAAAGAAAATTTCAACATTTATTACTGTTTTCTTAAATGCGGAACTACCTTTAGAAAAAATATTTTGAACTAGGATTAAAACAAATAATAAAGCAACTAAAATGGAAACTACTCCATAAAATCTGAATCTTTTTTCAGCCTTATGTCTTTTTTTTAATCTTTCTTCTTTAGTCATATTTCTCTCTATATTTTTTAACAGCTCTTTGAGCGATGTAATTTAAAATTAGTGTTGCAATGAACAAAGTAAGACCCAAAGCAAAAGCAGATTGTGTTTTTGGACTATCAAACTCTTGGTCACCAACCAAAATCATAACAATTTGTGTAGTAATTGTTGTTGTTGATTCAAGTGGATTAATAGTAAGGTTTGCAGCTAAACCAGCGGCCATTACAACTATCATTGTTTCTCCAATTGCTCTTGATACAGCAAGTAATACAGAGCCTATTATGCCTGGTAAGGCTGCTGGTATTACAACTTGTTTAATTGTTTCAGATTTTGTTGCTCCAACTGCATATGAGCCGTCTCTTAATGATTGTGGAACGGAGTTAATCACATCATCAGATAATGATGATACATAAGGAATAATCATTATCCCCATGATCAATCCTGCAGCTAATGCGCTTTCTGATGAGACTGTTAACCCTAAGCTCTCGCCGAATTGTCTAAAGAAAGGACCAACAGTTAAGGCAGCAAAAAATCCATAAACAACCGTTGGTATTCCAGCTAAAATTTCAATAATAGGTTTTGAAAATTTTCTTACTTTGCTTGAAGCATATTCGGCCATATATATTCCAGAAAATAATCCCACAGGAACAGCAACTAACATTGCTATAAATGCAATAAAGGAAGTGCCTGCTATTAATGGTATAAAACCAAATGCATCTTTTAAATCCTCATATTCTTCTGCAGTAATTGATGAAGCATCTCTTACAAATGCTCTTTGAGGGCTCCAATTAGTACCAAATAAATAATCAAAAACATTAATAACAGAAAAAAATTTAATACTCTCAAAAAGTAATGAAAAAATTATTCCTAAAGTTGTAAGTATAGCTATTAATGAAGAAACAAATAACAAACCTTTTAGAATTCTTTCAACATCGTCTCTTGCCTTGTTATTATTTTTTATTTTATTAAGTGCATAAATAACTGAAGATATAATTATTCCAAAAATTAATACTACTTTTGAATTTGTAAAAAGATTTATAAATTTTGCATATGAAAGTGCACTTTCTTTTAATATTAAATCAATGTCTCCAAAGTAAGTCCCTAAATGGATTGCTTTGATTTTTTCATATATTAAATTTGCTTCATTTTTATCATCAAAAATAGCACCTTGATTTGCTGCTGTTTCTATTATTATAGTTTTGATTATTATTGGTTCAAATAAAGACCAAACTAATAGAAATACTAATGCTGGTATTGAACACCAAAGAACGAGATAATACCCGTAAAACTTAGGAAGAGCCTTTAATTTAATATTTTTTTCAATGGAAATACTTTTAGTTTTTGATCTACCATAGAAAAACAAAGATAATGAAAATATGGTAATTAAGAATATTAGAACGAAGTTCATTCGCTCAGATTGTTATCTTTATTATGTTACAAAATTGTTACAAACTAAATTATTAATTGAATAAAAAAAAGGCCAGTAAAAACTGGCCTTTTAAAGGGGTTAAATTAAGAATTAATTTAATTTTATAATGTTTAAATCTAATGCAGCTGTTCTAGTCACTTTGTATTTGTCTGACGCTAAAGGAACTAATCCTATTTCAGCTAAGTAACCTCTCATACCCATTGATTTTTTTGAAGTAAACTCTTTAAGGTATTCTTCGATACCTGGTATTACACCTATATGAGCCTTTTTAACGTAAAAAAATAAAGGTCTTGCTATTGGGTAAGAGTAGTCCTGAATGCCTTCTAATGATGGTTGGACACCATTTACAGAAGAAGCTTTGATTTTATCTTTGTTAGCTACTAAATAACTATAACCAAAGAAACCAAATGCATCAGGATTTGACGCAAGTTTTTGCACTATTAAAGTATCATTTTCGCCCGCCTCAACCGCATAACCATCTTCTCTCATTTTAGCACATTCTTTTTTAGCTTTCTTACCGTCAGCTTCATAAATTGACTTAGCAGTGCTCGTACAACCTTTGCCCATAACTAAAGAATTCCATGCATCTCTTGTTCCTGAAGTAGGAGGTGCAATTAAAATCTCAATTTTTTTACTTGGAAGACTTGAGTCTATATCACTCCATTTTTTATATGGATTTTCGACAAGTTTGCCATCAATATCAACTTTAGCTGCTAAAGCTCTCCAAAGTTGTTCTTTAGTAAAGTCAGCATCTGGTGCATTAACTGAGTGAGCAAATGAAATACCATCATTACCAACTACGATTTCTATAATTTCAGAAACTCCATTTTTTTCACATAAAGCTTTTTCTTTAGATTTTATTGCTCTTGAAGCATTAGTTATATCTGGATGGTTTGCTCCAACACCTGCGCAGAACAATTTCATTCCACCACCAGTTCCGGTACTTTCAATTACTGGTGTTTTGAATTTTCCACTTTTACCGAATTTTTCAGCAACAACTGTTGCATATGGGTAAACTGTAGAAGATCCAACAATTTTAATTTGATCTCTTGAGTAACTAGTTGTTGTAAATGTAATTACTAAAAGAAAACCTAATAACGTTTTAAATAATCTATTCATATTTCTCCTATTTAGATTTGTTTTTCCAAATAAATAAATCTAATATTTAAAAATTTTATTAAAGAAAGGTTAAAGTTTTATTACAAACACTAACTTTTTAGTTGAATTAAATTGAATTGAATTTAACGCTGATAGTAGTTCCTTTATTTTCAACACTATTAATGTCCATCTCAGCTCTATGCTGAGATACCAAATGCTTAACAATTGCAAGACCTAAGCCTGTTCCACCAACACTACGACTTTTGCTAGGATCAACAGTGAAAAATCTTTCAGTGATTCTATGTATAAATTCTTTAGGAATTCCTACCCCTTGATCTGATATCGAGACAATATTTAAATCACCCTCTTTTTTTGTAACAATTTTAATTTCTTTACCCTTCTCACTATATTTAATTGAATTATCAATGAGATTAGTAAAAATTTCTATTAATTTATCTCGATCACCAATGATTTTAAAATTCTCAGTTTTTTGTAAATTTAAATTTATATTGTTTTTTTTAACAATATTTTCATAAGTCTTCATTACATAGTTAAGTACTTCAATTAAATCTATTTCATGGGTTGGTCTTATATGTTCTTGCAACTCAATCTTTGAAAGAGATAATAAATCTCTGATTAAATTTTCCATTCTTTCAGATTGGGAGGTCATTACTGATAATAAATTAGTAACTTCAGAATTCTTTTTTAAATCTGCGTTATTTTCAAATGTCTCAAGTCCCATTTTAATAGATTGCAGTGGAGTTCTTAGTTCATGGGAAACATTTGCAACAAAGTCTGATTTTAGTTGTTGAAATTTATGAAATTCAGTTAAATCTCTCATAAAAAGTAAGCAAGATGGCTCATCAAAGAATAAATTACTATTATCTTGGTAAATTGTTACATTCATTCTAAGAACTGAAGGGTTTCGTAGCTCTATTTCAAGATCATTAGAATTTTCTCCATTGAAAGCTTTCTCAATTGAACTTAACAAGTCAGGATTTCTTAAAAAACCACTTATATTTTCATTCAACTTTGTTTGAAATCTTTTACTGGCTGAACTATTGCTAAATATTATTTCCTTAGATTTGTTTAAAATTATAATTCCTTCTGGAATGTAATTTAAAAGATTATAAATAGTTTCTCTATATTTTTTACTTTCATCTTCATCTAACTTTCTATCTTCAATTTTAACTTCAGTATTAATACCTAAGACTCTTTCTTTTTTTAAAAGAAAAAATAACAAAATAGCTATTATGATTAAAAAAACAAATGTTAAAAGTTCCATATAAAATTATCTCA
The DNA here is from genome assembly GCA_902634485.1 of uncultured Pelagibacteraceae bacterium. GTDB lineage: Bacteria > Pseudomonadota > Alphaproteobacteria > Pelagibacterales > Pelagibacteraceae > Pelagibacter. Next base: position 16,828 of record CACPKA010000009.1, read on the forward strand.
TTTAAATGTTACAGATTTGTTAAAATATTTAAGTACTTGCTATTCACTATATAATTATTCCAAATAATTGGTTTTAATTATTTTTTACGAGGTATACAAAAATTAAAGAGGTGGCGAACATTATTAAGCTATAAGTAGCAGCCGGAATTACAAATGCTCCGCCACCAAATAATGTTGTACCAACGAAAATGGCAAGTGTACCGTTCTGCAAACCACACTCTATAGCAATACATTTTTTTTGAGCATTTCCAGTTGCTAATAACTTAGCAACATAAAAAGCAACAATCATCATAATAACGTTTAAAGCTAGTGTAATAAGACCAGCATCGGCAAAATAAGAAACAACATTATCTTTCTCTGCCAAAATAGCTCCAAGCAAGACAATTACAAATAATACTATAGAGATTTTTTTAGCTATTGGTTCAAATTTTATCGCTGCATTTGAAGCAAATCTTCTAAATATCATGCCTAGTATTACAGGAACTGTTACGATCAAAAACATACTAATCGCCATACTAGTTAAAGAAACATTTTGAGATACATTTCCAGATCCTAATAAACCTAAAGAAGTTGCAATAACAAAAGGTACAGTAATTACACTTAAAAGACTTATTACTGCAGTTAATGAAATTGAAAGTGCAACATCACCTTTTGCAAAAGACGTTAATATATTTGAAGTTACCCCGCCTGGTGCAGCAGCAATAATCATTACACCGATTGCAAGCTCTGGAGAAATTGGCCAAAGTTTAACTAATATAAAAGCAATAATTGGAAGTAAAATTATTTGACTAATTGCCCCAACAAAAAAATCTTTTGGTTGTTTTATAACTCTTAAAAAATCAGCCCCAGTTAAACCTAAACCCAATGCAAACATTATAAATGCTAAGGCTAACGGTAAAATTATATCTGTTACTACATTCATAAAAATTTCAAATTACTATTTGATAATTTCCCCAAAATGGACAATAATATTTTAATCTAAATATTGCAATGAAATTCGAACCAAACAAATTATCAAAAATTATAGAGGAAAATTATTCACATTTAATGCCAGATTTTTTCAAAATGCAGACAGAATACTTAGCTTCATTAAACATAATTTATCATGACTTAGATGCATCATTAGTCGGAATGGTACTATCTTCAGAATTATATAAAAATATGATTAAAAATGATTACGATAAAAATAATATTTCACTTAAAAATTTTTATACAAGAAACAACTTACAATCTCCATTGTCAAATTTTAAAATTAAAGAAATTGCATCATTACTCAATGTTCCAAGAGAAACTGTAAGAAGAAAAAGAGTTAAATTGATTAAAGATAAATTAATAGTTTTGGATAAAAAAACTAGAACATATTCTTTAAATACAAATATGATTCAAAAAAATGTAATTGATGTTCAAATTGAAAATCTTAGCCGTTTTTTATCAAAATTTTCTATTTTTTTTAGTAGAAATAGATTTTTTATTAAAGAAGTGACTACTAAACAAATTATTCAAGATGTTGAGGATAAATTTTTAATTTATTTTATAAATTTTCTAGATTTTCAAATTTCATATTTCTCCAACTTAAAAAAACTAATGGATATCGAGTCAGCATTTATAGTTATGCTCTGTACATTGAATACAACATCAAATTTAAAAAATACACATGATCCTATTAGCTCAAAAGATTTATTTAACAATATACATTCATTAAATAAATCACCAGGTTTAAATGCAACATCGATAGCTGAAATTACAAAAGTTCCTAGAACAACTGTTTTACGAAAAATAGCAGTTTTAGAAAAAACAGGATGGTTAAAAAAAGATAAATTCAAAAGATATGCTTCTAACAATTTGATGAATGTTGATGAACCAAAAAAAATAATGTTAATTAATGATCACAATATAAAACTACTAGGTATTTTTTTTTCTAAATGTCTAGATACGTATACTGGTAAAAATATTACTTAATCCTACCGTATATATCTTGATATCTAATTATATCAGATTCTTTTAATATAGATCCAGTTTGAACTTCAATTATTTTAACTGGTTTCTTAAATTTATTTTCAATTCTATGAATTGATCCAGAAGGTATGAATACAGATTCATCTTTTTTCCTGAAAAATTTTTTTTTATTAAGGCTAATCAAAGGTTTACCATGTGTTATCATCCAGTGCTCAGATCTATGATTGTGTTTTTGCAAGCTAATAGATGAATTTGGATTAATTGTTAGTTCTTTAACAAGAAAATTATTACCTTTAAATAAATTAACATATCTACCCCAAGGTCTATAATAAACGTTCTTTTTTTTGAATAATTTTAGTTTATTTTTTTTAAAAATTTTTGAGATTTCTTTCCAACTACCAAGATCTGACCAAGGTATATCTAATTTAATGGCGTTAATTTTTTTTGTTTTTTCAAGTATCGCATAATCAAAAGATTTTTCTACAGAGTTAATAAAAGATTTTTTATTTAAATAATAAGTATTATTTTTATATTTAGATTTATTTACTGCATTTAAACAGTTTTTATAAGTTATTCTTTGGTATTTTTGAAAATTATTTATTAAAGAATCTTTTCTTAAATAAAAAATTCCTGCATTCCAATAACCTTTATTTTTAATTATTTTCTTAGCTTTGTTAATATCGGGTTTTTCAACAAATTTAACTACTTTATTTATATTTTTTTTTATTTTTTTTGTTAAAAAATAACCATATTCACTTGAAGGATTATTAGGTTTAATACCAAATATAAATATATTTTGATCATCTAAATTGGATTTATTTTTTTTAATTGATCTATTTAAAATATGGCTTTTCTCTATTAAATGATCAGCAGCAAAATAAATTATTGGTTGTTTGTAAGGAATATCTTTAATTAATGCTGAACATAACATGGCTGGAGCAGTATTTTTTTTTGCTGGTTCTAAAACTATTTTGTATTTATTGATTTTGTTTTTTTTTAAAGATTTTTTTACATCTTTTAAATATTTTATGTTTGTGCTTATTATAGGATAATCAAATAATGGTTTTTTTATTCTTTCCAATGTTTTTTGAATTAAAGTCCACCCACCAAGGTCTATAAATTGTTTTGCTTGATGTTTTTTTTGATTTTGCCAAAGTCTAGTTCCTGCTCCACCACAAAGAATAATGGGTCTTATTTTCATTAAATATCTGCGTAAACTTTAACTTCATTTTTAGCGCCTGGATGTGTGGGCGCTCCTAAATATGCAGGACCAACAGTTTGTGCATATTTCCACAATGTTCCATTACCAAAATTTATTTTTTTTGGTTTCCATTTTTTTCTTCTAATAGATAATTCTTTTTTAGATAAACGAACATTGATAGTTCCTTTTTTTGCATCTAAATCTATTATATCTCCATTTCTTAATAGAGCTATTGGTCCTCCAACTGATGCTTCAGGACCAACATGTCCTACGCAAAATCCTCTTGTTGCACCAGAGAAACGTCCATCAGTAATTAATGCAACTTTTTCCCCTTTGCCTTGTCCATAAATTGCACCAGTTGTTTGAAGCATCTCTCTCATACCAGGTCCTCCTTTTGGTCCTTCGTATCTAATAACAATGATATCACCATCTTTATATTTTCTTTTTTTAACAGCTTCAAAAGCAGCCTCTTCTGTATCAAAACATCTTGCACTTCCTGTAAATTGAAGTTTTTTAAGTCCTGCAACTTTAACAATAGCTCCATCGGGTGCTAAATTACCTTTTAGACCTACAACCCCACCATCTGGTGATAATGGATTATTATATTTTCTCATTACTTTTTGTTTTGGATTGAATTTAATTTTTTTTAAATTTTCTCTCATTGTTTTGCCTGTAACTGTCATACAGTCACCGTGTATATATCCACCATCCATCAAGGTTTTTAATAACATTGGCACTCCACCAGCTGACCACATGTCTTTAGCGACATATTTTCCACCTGGTTTTAAATCTGCTAGATAAGGTGTTTTTTTAAATATTTTAGCAACATCCATTAAATCAAATTTAATTCCAATTTCATTTGCTAGTGCAGGTAAATGTAAAGCTGCATTAGTTGATCCACCTGTTGCAGCAACAATGGTTGCGGCATTCTCCAATGATTTTCTAGTTACAATTTGTCTTGGCCTAATATTTCTTTTTAATAAATTCATTACTGCTTTACCACTCTGTAAGGCATATTTATCTCGCTGCTCGTAAGGAGCAGGTGTTCCAGCAGAATAAGGTAAAGCTAAACCTATCGCTTCAGAAACACATGCCATAGTATTGGCAGTAAATTGTCCTCCGCAAGCACCAGCACTTGGGCATGCAACTAATTCTAATTTTCTTAAAGCATGTTTAGTCATTTTTCCTGAAGAATATTTTCCTACACCTTCAAATACATCAACAACAGTCACATCTTTACCATTAAATCTTCCTGGAAGAATTGAACCTCCATAAATAAAAACACTTGGAACATTTAATCGAACCATAGCCATCATTAAACCAGGTAAAGATTTATCACAACCTGCTACACCAACTAAGGCATCATAGCAATGTCCTCTTACAGTTAATTCGGTAGAGTCTGCAATTACATCCCTCGATACAAGTGAAGATTTCATTCCTTCGTGACCCATTGCAATGCCATCGGTAACTGTAATTGTGCAAAATTCTCTTGGTGTGCCTCCTGAAAGACTAACACCTTTTTTAACTGATTGTGCCTGTCTCATTAAAGCTATATTGCAAGGAGCAGCTTCATTCCACGTTGAAACAACTCCTACAAATGGTTTGGCAACATCTTTTTCTGTTAAATTCATCGCATAATAAAATGATCTTTGAGGTGCTTTATCTGGGCCTAATGATGTATGTCTACTTGGTAATTTTTTTTTATTAAATTTAGTCATTATAAACTTTTTATTGTTAGAGATATTTTTTTAATATCGTTTTTCAAATTATTATAGTTAGTTTTTTCCTGATCAACAATATGTTTCGGTGCTCTTGATATAAAATCTTTATTATTAAGGCGAGAATTGATCTTATCTATTTCATTTTGGCATTTTTTTTGTTTATTTAATAAGTTTTCTTTTATTACGTTTAAATCAACATTTTCTTCAAAATAAACTTTAAATATATCTCCAGAAATAACGATTGTTGCTGAAGGCTTTTCTTTATCGTTATCGAAAAAATTGTTAATTCTTCCTAGTTTTTTAATAACTGTATTGTTATGTTTAAAGAAGCTTTTGGTATTTGCATTAATTTTACTTAAAGATATATCTACAAATGAACCAGGACTAACATTTAACTCATTTTTAAACGATCTAATTTGCGAAATTATATTAATAATTTTTTCAACTTCTTTGAAATCATTATCTTTTTTCGAGCTACCTGATACCCAGTTTGTTAACATAAGATAATTTTTTTTTGAATTATCTAGTTTATTTCTTTGCCAAATCTCTTCTGTTACAAAAGGTATAAAAGGATGCATTAATATAAGAATTTCTTTAAATATGTAGCTAGATACCTCTCTTATTTCTTTAATCGACTTTTTATCGTTAGAATAGAGGATAGTTTTAGTTAACTCTAAATACCAATCACAATAGGAATGCCAAACAAACTGATACGAGTTTCTTGCTGCTTCATCAAAGCGATAATCTTTTATATTTTTTTCAACATTTTTTTTAGTTTCTAATAGCTCAGTATATATCCACTTATTTATATTAATTGAAATTTTAGGTTTTTTTTGATTTTTATTAAATGAACATTTATTTTGAATTAAAAAATTATTAGCATTCCAAATTTTATTTAGAAAATTTCTATAACCTTTAACTCTATCTTCAGATAATTTAACATCTCTTCCTGGAGAAGCCATTGAAAGCAATGTAAATCTTAAAGCATCAGCACTATATTTTTCTATAAGTTCTAATGGATCTATAACATTGCCTTTAGATTTTGACATTTTTTGTCCTTTTTCATCTCTTACTAAAGCATGAACATAAATATCTTTGAAAGGTTCTTTATTTAAGAACTCCATACCGAACATAATCATACGAGCAACCCAAAAAAAAATAATATCAAAACCTGTGACTAAAACAGATGTAGGGTAAAATTTTTTGACATAATCTTTTTTTGCAGGCCAACCTAGTGTTGCGAAAGCCCATAAACCAGATGAAAACCATGTATCTAAAACATCAGGATCTCTAGATAATTTAACATTTTTTTTGTAATATTTTTTAGAAATTTTTAGTACTTCACTTTCAGTTTTACCTACAAATATTTTTTTATCAGGTCCATACCACGCAGGTATTTGATGTCCCCACCAAAGCTGTCTTGAAATACACCAAGGCTCGATATTATTCATCCACTCAAAATAAGTTTTTGACCAATTTCCAGGATAGAATTTTGTCTTATTTGATTTAACAATTTTTTTTGCTTTAACAGAAAGTTTTTTTGCATCAACAAACCACTGTTCAGTCAAATAAGGTTCTATAATTGAATTTGATCTGTCGCCGTAAGGCACTTTATTTTTAATATTTTCTTCTTTAACTAATAGTTGTTTTTGAATTAAACTATCTAGTATTTTTTTCCTAGCTTGAAATCTGTCTAAACCAACAAATTCACTTGGTGCATTTTTATTAATTTTTCCATCATCAGTAAATATATTTAAAATTTCAAGTTTATTTCTAACTCCCACTTCATAATCATTAAAATCGTGTGCTGGAGTAATTTTAACTGCACCAGTTCCTTGATCTGGATCAGCATAATTATCTGTTATAATTTTAATTTTTCTACCTACCAGAGGAAGTAAAACTTTTTTACCAACAAATTTTTTGTATCTTTTATCTTTAGCATTTACAGCAACTGCAGTATCTCCAAGCATTGTTTCAGGTCTAGTAGTGGCAATTGTTATAAATTCACTGGTTTCTTCAATTGGATAATTTATATAGTAAAGTTTAGAATTAACCTCTCTTTGGTCAACTTCAAGATCTGATATTGCAGTTTTAAGCACAGTATCCCAATTAACAAGTTTTTTTGATTTATATATTAATTTTTTATTATAGAGATCAACAAAAACTTTTATAACAGATTCAGATAAATTTTTGTCCATTGTAAAAGCATTTCTAGACCAGTCACATGAACATCCCAATTTTTTTAACTGATTAATAATTATATCACCGTACTCATTTTTCCATTCCCAGACTTTTTTGATAAATTTATCTCTTCCTAAATCATTTTTATTAATATTTTCACCTGCCAATTTTTTTTCTACAAGTGCTTGAGTTGCTATGCCGGCGTGATCTGTTCCTGGTTGCCACAAAGTTTCATAATTATTCATTCTGTGATATCGAGATAGTAAATCTTGAATAGAATTATTTAAAGCATGCCCCATATGTAAACTTCCTGTTACATTGGGAGGAGGTATTACTATTGAAAATTTTTTCTTATTTTTTTTGGGTTTAAATAAATTGTTTTTCTCCCAATATGAATAAATTCTATTTTCAACTTCAGAATGGTTATATTTATCAGAACTCATAAGCTCTTTTAGTTTATAAATTAATCATTTGAATAAACAATAATGAAATTATAGTGAATATTTCTAGACTAAATCAAAAAAACAATTATATAAACATTAAATAAATTGATTTAGTATCATTTTAAGCGGCAACGTGGCGGAATGGTTACGCAGAGGATTGCAAATCCTTGTATCCCGGTTCGATTCCGGGCGTTGCCTCCAAAAAAAAGAGTTGTTTTAGATTAAAAAAAAAGTAAGTTCAGTTTTTACATTCCTCGGTAGCTCAGTTGGTAGAGCAGTTGACTGTTAATCAATTGGTCGCAGGTTCGAGTCCTGCCCGAGGAGCCAATCTAACCAGTTTTAACAGCAGAAATATTTATTGTTTGTAAATTTTTACTAAATTTAACTTTTTGATCAGGTGTTAATTCAGAGTAAAGCTTTACTAAAAAATTATAATTAACATTCATATGACCTTCTTTAGATCTTTCAATATTAATTAAGTATTCTGAATAATCTTCAAAAAAATAATTTATTGGTACTTTTAAATAATTAGATAGCTGAAGCAATCTAATTGAACTTACCCCATTAGTTCCTTTTTCATATTTCTGAATTTGTTGAAATGTTACGTTTATAGCCTTAGCAACTTTTGTTTGCGTTAAACCTAAAGCTAATCTTCTAAGTTTTAACTTGTTTCCAAGATGTTTATTAAAATTTTCTTCCATTAAGACCCCTCTTAAAAAAACAAATTGAACTCTATATGGGGAGATAATGCAAGCATTAAAATAAAAAAAAAATAGCTAAATTTAGGGGGTTGACTCAAGCATTTTAGACGTAATCCTTAAATATAAATATGTATCAAATTGGGTTAATTTAAAAAAAATTTACGTTTTTAAATTAGTTCTTATAAGATTTGACTTAAAAAAAGTTTTGTTCTGTCATTTTTTGGGTTAGCAAAAAACTCTTTGGTATCCGCTTTTTCTACTATCATGCCTTCATCCATAAAAATAACTTCATCAGCAACTTCTTTAGCAAAACCCATTTCATGAGTTACAACAATCATCGTCATTCCAGCTTTTGCAAGATTAACCATAGCATCAAGCACTTCTTTAATCATTTCAGGATCAAGAGCTGAGGTAGGTTCATCAAAAAGCATTATCTTAGGTTCCATACATAAAGCTCTTGCTATTGCGCATCTTTGCTGTTGTCCACCAGAAAGTTGTCCAGGATATTTATTTGCTTGATCTTCAATTTGAACTTGTTTTAATTGTTTAAGTGCTAACTCTTCAGCATCTTTTTTGGGCATTTTTTTTACCCAAATTGGAGCTAATGTACAATTATCTAATATAGATAAATGTGGAAATAAATTAAACTGCTGAAATACCATTCCAACTTCCGCTCTTATTTGTTCAATATTTTTTGTTTCCTCTGATAATTCTGTACCATCAACTACTATTGAACCTTTTTGGTGTTCTTCTAATCTATTAATGCACCTTATCAATGTAGATTTACCTGAGCCTGATGGTCCACAAACTACAATTTTTTTATTTGCTTCGACATCAAGATTTATATCTTTCAAAACTTGAAAATCTCCAAACCATTTGTTCATATTTTTAATTTGAATAATAGGATCGGCCATTTTTATCTTTCAGTTTTATATTTTTGTTCTAAATTATAACTATATTTACTCATTGCATAGCAAATAATAAAAAATAATATTGAAGCAAAAACATATCCTTCCATCGCAAATCCTAACCAATCAGGATTTGTTTTTGCTAAATTTAACATTCCAACAATTTCTAATAAACCAACAACAAATATTAAAGGAGTGTCTTTTACTAAAGCTAAAAAAGTGTTAGCAATACCGGGAATAACCAATTTTAAAGCTTGAGGCAAAATAACGAAAATATGCATTTTCCAATAACCCATGCCTAATGATTTAGCAGCATCATATTGACCTCTGGGTAAAGCTTGCAATCCACCTCTAATAACTTCTGCAACATATGCTGCTTCAAATAAAGAAATGGCAATAATAACTCTTACCAATTTATCTATGAACATATCTTCAGGTAGAAACATTGGAAACATCACCGAAGACATAAACAATACGGTTATTAACGGAACTCCTCTCCAAAACTCAATCATACCAATTGATATATATTTAATTATAGGAAAATCAGATCTTCTTCCTAAGGATAAAAAAAGACCAATTGGAAAACAGAATATTAAACAAAAAAATGACACTATAAATGTTAAAGATAAACCTCCCCAAGCTCCAGTTTCAACCCATACAAGAGCTTCTAATTTTCCTAGTTCAAAAAGTTCTTCGTAAAAGAAAACATATTTTAATAATATATAAATAGTTAAAGGAAAAATTATGAAATAATACATTTTGAATTTCGAGGGGATAAAGAAACCAATTATAATTGAAATTACTGCCGCAATTATTCCATAAGAAAAATCAAAAAATATAGGTCCCCCTGAGATAAAAAAGAAGATAAATAAAAAAGCAATAAGAGGATAAATAATAACATAATATAAAGTTAAATATTTCTTAAATTTTTCAGTAGCAAAATAACCAACTGATCCTAAAAATGCTAAAGAGATAACTGATAAATTTATTCTCCATTGTTCTGCATTAGGATACATTCCATACATAAATCTATTAAACCATATTTTTATGTAAGTCCAACAAGCGCCGCTTCCAGTACAAGCATCTTTACTGTCTCCTGCGATATTAGCATCTATAATAAACCAACTAAGAAATGGTGGTAAAGCTTTGATAACTACAAATATAATTATCAAAGATAAAAAAGCATTAAAGCTATTAGTGTTAATATTTTTATTTAATAAATCTAATTGTCTAATTCCTGAATATTCAATCCTAATTAAATGCAATCCAATAAAGCCTAAAATCAATGGTAAAATAAAACTAATAAACCCAGGTAAAAATGATGTTAGGTTTATTTTAAAAAATGAATTTAAAAATACATCAAAAAAACTTATAAAAAATAGAAAAATACCCGTATACAAATATGTATAAAGATTGTCCTTATTAGGTGATAAAAAATTAATTTTATTCATTATTTTTCTTTAATTGCAATTTTTTTATTATACCAATTCATAAGTATAGAAATTGAAATACTTAGAGTTAAATAAGTTAACATTGTAATAGATACAATTTCAATGGCTCTTCCAGTCTGCATTAATGCTGTTCCAGCAAAAACTAAAACTAAATCAGGATAAGCTATAGCTGCAGCTAAAGAAGAATTTTTTGTTAAATTTAAATATTGATTAGTGGTAGGTGGAATTATTATTCTTAAAGCTTGAGGCATGATAACAAGTTTTAAAACTTGGTTTGGTGTTAATCCTATTGAAGCAGCGGCTTCTTTTTGACCTTTTCCGACACCCTGCACTCCTGCTCTTACACATTCAGCTATAAAAGTTGCTGTGTAAAGTGAAAGAGCTAGAGCTAATGCTATTAATTCCGGTGGTAGTCCAAGTCCTCCTTTATAAGTAAATGAAGTTTGTGATAATTGTTCTAAAACAGGAACTTGCACTGAAAAGCTAGCTCCACCTATTAAAAAACTTGAAAGTGGTAGAATTGTTAACAATACTATTGAAATTAGTAATACTGGAGTTTGTTTTCCCTCGTTTTCCTGTTTTTTTTTAGCATAAGACCTAATAAAAAATATAGATATTAATGCTGCTAAAATGAAATAAATAAAAACATCTAAATTATTCCATATAAATGCTGGTACAAAGAAACCCTTTATTGTTAAAAAAAATACTCCAAACATCGGGTCTGCTTCTTGAGGTAAAGGTAGTGCTCTTAGTGCTGCGAAATACCAGAAAAATATTTGTAATAATAAAGGTATATTTCTAAAAAATTCAACATAAACAGCTGCTGTTCGCTCAATAAGATAATTTTTAGATAATCTTGCAATTCCAACAACAACACCAATAATTGTTGCAAAGATTATTCCTATAACTGAAACCAAAATAGTATTTAACAAACCAACCAGATATGCTCTGAAATAAGAATGAGAACCGTCGTATTCAATTAAAGAAAATTGCACATCAAAAGATGACTCTTGAGATAAAAAACCATATCCAAAAGTTATTCCCCTATTATCCATATTTACTTGAGCGTTATAAGAAAAGAAACCAAATACTAGGACTACAGCTAGTAAAGTAAGTGCCTGAGGAAATATCTTTTTAAAATTCACAATTAATAAGATTTATAAAAAAAAGGGCTAGAAAAATCTAGCCCTTTTTAACTAATTATTAGATATAAATTATCTTGCTGGTGGTACGTATAAAATTCCACCTTTAGTCCATAATTCATTTGGACCTCTATCAGGTAGAATTCCTGTGTCAGCTATATTTCTCTTGTAGCTTTCACCATAGTTACCAACTTGCTTGATAATTCTTAAACTCCAATCGTTATCTAAGCCTAAAGCAGCGCCTAATTCACCTTCTGCACCAACTAGTCTTTTTACAGCTGGGTTATCAGATGTTTTCATAGCGTCTGCATTGCCTGAGTTAACACCGTACTCTTCTGCTTCAATCATAACGTTTAGAGACCATCTTACGATATCTTCCCAAACCGAGTCACCTTGACGTACAACAGGGCCTAAAGGCTCTTTTGAGATCGTTTCAGGTAAAACTATATGATCATCTGGGTTGCTCAATTTAATCCTTTGAGCAGCTAAACCAGATTTATCAGTAGTGTAAGTATCACATCTTCCTGCATCATATGCTGCAACAACTTCGTCAGCTTTTTCAAACGTTACTGGCTCATACTTGATTCCTTTTGAGTTAAAGAAATCTCTCATATTTAGCTCAGTAGTTGTTCCAAGGTTAGTACAAGCAGAAACACCATCTTTGAAATCATTCACTGAAGATATTCCTGAATTTTTTCTAACCATGAAGCCTTGACCATCATAGAAGTTTACTCCTACGAAAGTAAGACCAATGTCAGCATCTCTAGAAAGTGTCCATGTAGTGTTTCTTGACAAGATATCAATCTCGTTTGATGTTAAAGCAGTAAATCTTTCTTTAGCACTAAGTGGAGTGAACTTAACTTTGTTCGCATCACCTAATACTGCAGCAGCAACCGCTCTACACACATCAACGTCGACACCAGTCCAATTTCCAGATGCATCAGCATTTGAAAATCCTGGAAGACCTTGAGAAACTCCACATCTTACAAAACCTTTTTTTGTAGTGTTTTTTAGAGTTTTAGACTTTTTAGCAGCCATAGCTTCTGTTCCAAAAGCAAATAGAACAGCAAGTACAGCAAACAAAGAAGTCAATTGTTTAATGTATTTTAACATATTTTTTCCTTATGTTTATTTGTTAACAAATAATTCAAAATTTTTTTTGAATTGTTGCGATTATCATTGAATTGAGTTTTTCTTCAAGAATAATAAGTGTAAAATTTCATTAATATCTCTATATTTGGTTTAGTATATTAACATTATTACTATATATAGTGTTAAGAAAAATTTATAACTAATAACTTTATCAATTTTATTATTAGTCTAAAAAACAATTATGAGTATAAAATATCTAAAAAAGGCAACGAAGACATCCTCTACAGATGATATTAAAACTAGAGAAATAGTTGAAAATATTCTTAAAGATATCGAAAAAAAAAAAGAAGAAGGATGCATAGAGTTAACAAAAAAATTCGATAAGTATGAAGGTGATATAATTGTATCAAAAGATCAAATTGAAGAAATTAAAAAAAAATTAGATCAAAAAACAAAGGATGACGTTCAGTTTTCACATGAACGAGTAAAAAAGTTTGCCGAAGCTCAATTAAAAAATTATGGTCAAGATTTTGAAGTTGAATTATCAAAAGGATTATTTGCTGGACAAAAACTTATACCAGTTAATACGGCAGGCTGTTATGTGCCTGCAGGAAGATATGCTCATATAGCATCCGCAGTAATGAGTGTTACAACTGCAAAAGTTGCAGGAGTTAAAAATATAATTGTATGCAGTTCTCCTAAGCCAGTTGTTGGTGTTCATCCAACAATAATTTATACTGCAGATCTTTGTGGCGCTGATGTAATTTTAAATTTAGGTGGAGTTCAAGCAATTGCTGCTATGACTAATGGTTTATTTGGTAATAGCCCTGCTGATATATTAGTAGGTCCAGGTAACCAATTTGTAGCTGAAGCAAAAAGAATTTTATTCGGTAAAGTTGGAATAGATTTATTTGCGGGACCTACAGAAATTGCAATCATTGCGGATAATAATGCTGATCCTGAAATTGTTGCAGTTGATTTAGTTGGTCAAGCTGAACATGGTTATAATTCACCTGCCTGGTTATTTACAAGTAGTAAAGATCTAGCTGAAAAAGTAATTAAAAGAGTTCCTGAACTTATAAAAAAATTACCTGAGCTGCCAAGAACAAATGCCGAAGCAGCTTGGAATGATTATGGTGAAGTTATACTGTGTGATACGGATGAAGAAATGGCAAACATTAGTGATGAATACGCTCCTGAACATTTAGAAGTACAAACACAAAACTTAGACTGGTTTCTCAATAGACTTAAAAATTATGGTTCATTGTTTGTAGGTGAAGAAACAACTGTTGCTTATGGGGACAAATGCTCAGGTACAAACCACATTTTACCTACTAAAGGAGCAGGCAGATACACTGGTGGTTTATTTGTAGGAAAATTTATAAAGACATTGAGTTTTCAGAGAATGACAAAAGAATCTACAGAATTAGTTGGAGCAGCAGCTGCAAGACTTTCGCGTTATGAAGGAATGGAAGCTCATGCAAGAACTGGCGACATAAGACTTAAAAAGTATGGTTATTTGAAATAATTAATGAATGAAAATAAAGAACTAAATATTGAAGAAACTTTTAATCTTGCTCTTCAAAATCACAAAAAAAAAAATTTTAAAGAAGCAGAAAAAATTTATAATAAATTATTAGAAATAAATCCAAATTTTCCAGGTGTATATTATAATCTAGGTATAATGTTTAAAGAATCTAAAGAATATCAAAAAGCTATAAATTCTTATGAAAAAGCAATTAAAATTAAACCTGATTATATAGAAGCATATAATAATCTTGGAATACTTTATAAAGAAATTGATCAATTAGAAAATGCAATAAATTCTTATGAAAAAGCAATCAATGTAAATCCAATGTACCCAGATACACACAATAATCTAGGATTAGTATTTTTAAAGTTAAAAAATTATCAAAAAGCAATGGTATGCTTTGAAAAAACAATTGAACTTAATTCTAATCATGCTTCCGCATACAGTAACCTTGGTATAGTTTTTAAAGAATTGAGTGAATATAAAAAAGCCATAATTTGTTACGAAAAGGCAATTAAAATTAACCCTAATTATTCTAATGTTTATTATAACTTCGGCAATATATTGGTAGAATTAAAAGAATTTAAAAAAGCAAAAAACTGTTTTGAAAAATTACTGAATTTAGATCCGAATTATAAAAAAGGATATTCCGGTTATGGCAATTTGCTACTTAAATTATCTCAACATCAAAAAGGTTTGTCATATATTAGAAAAGGTGACGGCATAATTAGATTTTCACAAAATGAAATAAAAATTATTTAAAAAATTAAATGAAAAGAATAAATCTTAATACTGAACAAACTCACTTCATAGGTTGCTGGAATTTAGAAAATAATGATTTATGCAACAAAATTACTAATTTTTTTAAAGATAATAAAAATTTACAAAAACAAGGTGTTACAGCAAGTGGTAAAGATTTAAAAACAAAAAGCCGGATTGATATTACTGTTAGTCCCAACGATTTAAAAAATCCAAAATTTGATATTCTCAAAAAATATATAAATGAATTACATAAATGTTTTTTGGACTATCAAGGTCAATGGCCATTTTTAAAAACAATGATTAAAGATATGGACATAGGTGAATTCAATATAGGAGAATACTCACCAGGAGATCATTTTTCTAAAGTTCATAGTGAAAGAACATCAATAGCAACTTTGCATAGACTGTTTGCATGGATGACTTACCTTAATGATGTCGAAGATGGAGGCCAAACAAATTTCAGTCATTATGGAATAAAAATTAAACCTGAGATTGGCAAAACTTTAATTTGGCCAGCAGAATGGACACACGCTCACACTGGAGAAATCTTAAAAAGTGGAAAAAAATATATGATTACTGGTTGGATGTATTTTCCACCTCCTGAATTATAAATTTGAAATATTTAAAATGGCGCGCTCTGGAGGATTCGAACCTCCGACCTGCGGTTTAGAAAACCGATGCTCTATCCAGCTGAGCTAAGAGCGCATTATTAATCATTATTTATATTATTAATTTAATTTTTAAAAATAAATTTTTTAAAAATTATTAATAAAGTCAATAATTCAACTCTTCCGATTATCATAAATAAAACTAGGAAATACTTAGTAAAATAATGTAAATCAGAAAAAATAAATTCATTTAAACCATGCATATTTGAATTAACTGTATTCATAAGTGTAAGAATTGATAATTTAAAAGCAGATTCAAGACTTATACCTAAAATAGTCAATATTGAAGATAAAATAATTAACGAAAATATAAATATTAAAACTGAAATAAAATACTTATTTATATCGCTTGTTTCTAATTTTGAGCCAGAAAATTCAAGTTTGTTTACAAACACATTTAATGGTTTTGCATGAGAAGCTAATTCATTAATAGAAAATTTGAATAATGAATAAATTTTAACAAATCTTATTCCTGAGCTTGTAGAAAAAAAGGAGCCTCCAATAATAGTTATTAATAAAAATATAAATGAAATATTTTGATAAGAACCAGATAATGAAATACCTATATTAGATACACTGCTACATATTGCCAGAAAAATTGTACTAAAATTATTATCACTATTGATTATAAAAAAAAATGATAAAATAATGATAATTAAATAAAATAAAAGATAAAAATCTTCCTGAAAAAAACTTATACTTTTTTTTCTAATAAAAAAAAGATTATAAGATAAAAAAAGACTAAAAAAAGAAATAAGCATGGAAAAAGAAATGCCTAGTTCTTTAATTTTCGTGTTAACAATAGACTCAAGATTATTTGTTGGAAGAAAACCACCAGACGAAATAATAGTCATAGCAAGATTAAATGAATTGAATGCTCTTACATCAAGAATATTCAGTAATAAAAAAATTACAAATGTTAGAGAAACATATAGAATTAAAATCTTTGCAGACTGTTTTAATGTTTCTGTATTATTAAATGATAATAAATTAGTAAGTGGTTTTTTTAAATTAGAATCAAAAATATCTATTAATAAAATTATTGAAAATAAAAAATATAATCCACCAATCCATTGTGATGAAGATCTCCATAAAATTAAACTTTCGTCTAAATGTTTAATATTTTCAAAAATAGAAAAACCCGTTGAGGTAAATCCAGAAACTGCTTCAAAATATGCATCAATAAAAGTAATATTATAAATACTAAAATAATATGGAATAGATATAAATATAGGTAAAATTATATATCCAGAAAATACAATAATAATTTTTTCATAAATAGAAATTTTATTATCAACGTCTTTTTTTTTAATTAGAAAGCTTAAACCAAATAAAATTGAGAATAATAACGAATATACGTAACTATCTATATTAAGATATAAATTAAAATAATTTGAATAAATTATATTAAAAAATGATAGTATTGATATTATTATAGAAAAAATTCCTAAATAAATTAAGCTAAATCTACTCATTTAAAATTCTAAAATGAGCTAATTCTAAACATGCTTTCTACAAGCGACATTTGATCTCTCTTAGCTAAAAAAACTACTTTATCTTCTTTTTTAAAAACAAAACTTGATCTTGGAATTATTATATCTTTACCTCTTAATATTGCTCCAATTCTTATTTCGTCAGGTAAATTACTTTCTTTTAACTCTTTATTAATTAATTCAGAAGTTTCTATAATTTCCGCTTCTATTACTTCATATTCACCATTTAAAATAGTATATGCAGTTTCAATTGTTCCTTTGTGAACATGCTTTAGTATACTTGAAACTGTATTCATTCTTGGATCAATTAAATCATCAATTTTTAATGAAGATTGTAATAATGAATAATTAGGCTTATTGATAAGTGCCATAGTTCGTTTGTCTTTTGAAAATTTTTCAACTAAGACACTTACCATCAAATTATCTTCATCATCATTTGTAAGAGCTAAGACAGTTTCTACGTCTTCCAAATTAGCTTCTGAAAGAACTTCTTCATCTAATCCATTACCATTAATAACAATTGTATTATTTAATTCATTTGCAATATACTCGGCTCTTGTTTTATCTTTTTCGATTATTTTAATTCTAGCTGACTCAATTGATTGCTCAATATTTTTAGCTAAATTAAAACCTATATTTCCACCACCAATTATAAGTAATTTTGTAGAAATTTTTTCTTCATGACCGAATGCTAACAAAGTCTGTTGCATCTGTTCTGAATTAATTATTACATAAGCTTTGTCATTCTTTTTTAAAATATCAGTTTTTTTCATAATATTGAATTTTTCACCTCTTATAACTCCAAGAATATTAGCCTCTAACTTAGGAAATTTTTTGGTAAGTTCATTTAAAGGTATATTTATTAATGGGCAGTTATCTCTAACTAAAATTTCTAATAATCTAATTTTGTTTTCAGCAAATATTACATTGTCCAGAGCACCTGGTGCTTCTAATTTACGTTCTATCGACTTAGCAATTTCTAATTCAGGTGAAATTATTACATCAATAGGTAAATTTTCTTTATTATAAACCTTTGAAAATTTAGGATTTAAATAATCCTTAGAACGAATTCTTGCTATTTTTTTTTGAATATTAAATATTGAATATGCTATCTGACAAATCAACATATTGATTTCATCATTTTTAGTAACGGCAATGATCATATCAGCTTCTGCTGCATTAGCTTTTTCTAGTATTAAAGGATAAGTTGCTTTTCCAACTATGCCTTTAACATCTAAACCATCATTTATTTTTTGGATATCTTCGCTAGATTGATCAATGACTGTTATTGAGTGATTTTGCTCGCTAAGTAATTTGGCAATCGTAAAACCTACCCTTCCAGCACCACAAATAATTATGTTCATTAATTTAAACCTTTAACACCTAAGTTTCTTAGTTTTCTATGCAAGGCTGATCTTTCCATTCCAACAAATTTTGCCATTTTTGAAATATTTCCCCCAAATTTTTTTAATTGAGTTGTTAAATATTCCTTTTCAAAATTTTCCCTTGCTTCTTTTAATGGTATTGAAAGAGTATCTTTAACGTCAAAGCTAGATTTGTCTGAAGATTTTAAAGACTCTTTAACAATATTTAGTATTTTTTCGCTACTGTTCCCTGGTGAAAGAATAGCGATTCTTTCAATCAAATTTCTCAATTCTCTTACATTGCCTGGCCAATTATAATTTATTAAGTAGTTATAATGTGGCTTTAAATCAAATTTTTTTAAATTATAGTTTTTAGATATTTTTTCAGAAAAATATTCAATTAATACCGGAATATCATCTGCTCTTTTTCTTAATGGATATATGTCTATGTTAAAAACATTTAATCTATGAAACAAATCTGCTCTGAAATTTCCATCTTTAATTTCATCATGAATATTTTTACTAGTTGAGCAGATTATTCTAACATCAACTTTAATATCATGATTTCCATTAATTCTTCTAAATTTTTGATCAATTAAAACTCTCAAAATTTTTGATTGAGTTTCCAAAGGTATTTCCGTAACCTCATCAATTAACAAAACCCCTCCACTAGATTTCTCTAATGAGCCATAAGTTATTGAACCATTGTTTTTTTCTTCGCCAAATAATTCAAGTTCATATTTTTTAACATCTAGTAATGCACCATTTAAAACAATAAATGGACCTTTCTTACGATTTGAAATTTTATGAATTTTTCTAGCTACTAATTCCTTACCAGATCCAGTTGGTCCATTTATAAAAATTCTACTTTCTGAATTTGATAGTTTTTCTATTTGATCTCTTATTTTAACAATGTTTTGACTATTGCCTACTAAGTCAAAAGAGTGAAATAACTGGGTTTGTAAGTTTTTATTTTCATATTTTAATTTATAATTTTCTACAGCTCTATTAACAAAATTCATTAACCTTTCTCTATCAAAAGGTTTTTCTATAAATTCAAATGCACCTGATTTTAAAGATTTTATCGCCATTTCTATATTAGCATGTCCTGATATTATAATAACCGGTATATCTTTATCTTTTTTTTTTATATGAGTAAGTAGCTCTATACCGTCGTTATCACCTTTGTCTAATTTAACATCAATAATTGCTACGTCGGGTAATTTTTTATCAATTTCAGATAATGCCTGGTTATAATTTGCCGCGACTCGTGTTTTAAATCCAGCTTCATCGATTAAATCTTTTAATATTAATCGTATATCAGGATTATCATCTATAATTAAAATTTCTGATGACATTAATTTTTTGGAAGAAGAATTTCTACCTTAGCTCCATTTTTATTAGTATTAAATTTAATTGTTCCATTATGATCATTTATTATCTTATTTACTATTGATAAACCTAAACCAGATCCTTTCGGTTTAGTTGTGAAATAAGGTTTTGTTATATTTTTTATTATATCCTTTGAAAAACCAGTTCCATTGTCAGTTATATTAAGGCCTATATAATCATTTTTGTCCAATATTTCTATATCAATAATCTTAGAAAAATCGCCATTTTTATTAAATTTTTCTTGAATACTTTCAATAGAATTTTTAACCAAATTAAAAAAAACTCTACTTATCTGTTCCCCATCACATTTAACAATTAAATCTTCTTTGTCGTATTTTATTTTAATTGAAATTGATTTATCAACCTCTTTAAGCAATGATAAATTATGATTAATTATGTTAATTATTTTCTTTTTTTCAAAAATTGGTTTTGGCATTCGAGCAAAATCAGAAAATTCATTAACTAAATTTTCTATTTGTTTAATTTGTTTAATAATAGTTTTTAAATAACTATCAAAATTATTTTTTTCATTTGCTTCTATTGAGCCTTGATATTTGTTTTTTAATCTATCAATAGTTAACTGGATAGGAGTTAAAGGATTTTTAATTTCATGTGCTAATTTACGTGCTACATTTTCCCATGCCTCATGTCTTTCTGATAATAACAGTTTTTCTTGTTGAGATTTAAGTTTATCGATCATTAAATTAAAATTTTTGTTTAAAGTTTCTAATTCAATATCTGTTTTTATTTCAGGAACCTTTGTATCTAAATCTCCTTTTCCTATATTAGTAGAAGCAAGAATTAGATTATTAATAGATCTAAAAAACCTGGAAGAAAATTTAATTGCTATAGATATAGACAAAAATAACAACAAAGTGACTATAACAACATAAATAAGTATAAAGGAAATTTTAATTCCAGTTCTTTCATCTTCAACTGTATAGTAAAAATTTATAGCTTCTTCAGATTCAATTAAATATTTAGAAATTTCTTTTTCAAGAAATTTCACTACATATAAAAATGCGTCAGGATAATCTGTAAGTCTTATTAAAGCAGCAGATTTATTTTCAAAAGTATTAATAATTTTAAGTGGTCTATCATCATTCAAAACCATTTTAAGCGCCCTGTCTTCAACTGGCGCATATCCTGTATCAGATGAAGAAATAATTACATTTTTTTTGCTATCAATTAAGTGTATTTGATCAAGATTTCTAATTAATCTTTGTGTATTTAAAAAATTTATAAAGTTTGTTTTATCTTCGCTTAGATATAAATTTAGGTTTTTATTCAAATCAAATGCTACTAACACAACATCAGACTCAACTTTGTTTCTTTTTTCATCTACATAGTTTTTCGCAAGTTCGTATGAATTATTTACTGCTGTGGTTATTTTTTCGTCTAAATATTTTTCTAACGCAAATGAAAATAGGAAAAGAGAAAAAATAGCAATCAAAACTGATGGAATTAATGTAAAAAGTGAGAAAAAAGTTATATATTTTCTATTGGCAATGGATCCTCTTACATTCATATCATTTTTAAGAGAATTTTTGATTTCTCTAAAAATTATTAAAAAAAATATAATTAATAAAATAATGTTTGCTATAAGCAAATATTGTAGATTGTTTTCTGTAAGTTCAACAAAGCTTTTATTGATAAATGTCAAAAAAGTCAAAAAACCTACGGAGAGTGTAACTATAAAAATTATAGCAATAAATATATTTTGTTTTATAAATCGGAACATAAATTTGAAATCATATAAATTATCTTATAAATTTAATTATGAATAATTGCTTTATAATACTCGCAGCTGGCGAAAGTAAAAGATTTAAATCAAAAACGCCAAAAGCTTACTATTTTTATAGGGGAAAACCTCTATTTCTTCACTCAATAGATAAAGCAAAAGAATCAAAAAGATTCAAAAAAATAGTTCTAGTAATAAACAAAGGACACAAAAAATTTCTAAAAAAGATTCAGCTTAAAAATGTCAAAATTATAAGTGGAGGTAATAATAGATCAGAATCTTCCGTGAAAGCCTTAAGATATATAAAGAGTAGTAAAATTTCTAAAGTCTTTATTCATGATGCGGCTAGACCAAATTTTACATTAAAATTGATTTCAAAATTATTTTTTGGTTTAAAAAAATACAATTGCGTTGTTCCGGTAATTAAAACAAATAATTCAGTTAAACTCAGAGAAAACAATAAATTAAAAAATATAGATAGAAATAAAATATATTTAACACAAACACCGCAAGCATTTGATTATAAAACTCTTTTAAATTTACAAAAAAAAACAAACAGGAAAATAACAGATGATTCAAATCTTTTTATTGAAAAAAACAAAAAAGTAAAATTTATAAAAGGTGAAAAAAATAATTCTAAAATTACTTTAAAATCTGATCTTTTAAATAAAAATAATTTGAGTTATGGAATAGGTTTCGACATTCATAGATTGGTACCAAAAAAAAAACTATTTTTAGGAGGTATTAAAATTCCATTTAATCTCGGAACATTGGGTCATTCAGATGGAGATCCAGTTTTACATTCGATTACAGACTCAATTTTAGGCGCATGCAAGATGGGTGATATCGGTGAAAAATTTTCTGATAAAAATAAAAAATATAAAAATATAAGATCTACAATTTTGCTCAAAAAAATTATAAATCAAATAAAATTAAAAAATTGCTTTATTAACAACATTGATATTAATATCATTACCCAAAAACCAAAAATATCTAAGTATAAAAATAAAATGACACAGGTAATTTCTGAAATTTGCGAAATATCTAAAAACCAAATAAATATTAAAGGAAAAACTACTGAGAAATTGGGTTTAATTGGAAAAGAAAAAGCCATAGCGTGTGAAGTAATAACATCTGTCATAAAATATGATTAATAGAATTAATTTTTTATTTGTTACATTATTTGGTATTGGAAAACTAAAAAAAATACCTGGCAGTTATGCTTCGTTAGCAACTACTTTTTTTTTGTATTTTTTATTTCATATATTCAACTTTTCACCAAATTATGTTTTAATAGGAGTTATAATTGTATTTTTAATTTCTCTATATTCAGTAAATATTTTTATAAAAAAATTAGATAATAAAGATCCAAAAGAAGTAGTTATTGATGAATTTATCGGTCAATCTATACCAATATGTCTTTACGAAATAGCTCACCAAGGAACAAGAGAAACTAGTCATGTTTTAACGTTTTATTTCATAATGTTTATTCTATTTAGAATTTTTGACATTACTAAACCCTACCCGATAAGCTATTATGATAAAAATTTTAAGAACAGTTTTGGTGTTATTATGGACGATGTCTGTGCTGGTTTATATGTTGTGGCAGTTCTTGTTTTATATATGGTAATTACTTCATGAAAAAACTCACTCAAAGAGTTGTTAAATTATTAAACAAAAAGAAGTTAAAAATATCTTTTGCAGAATCTTGTACTGGTGGTTTACTTTCATCTTCTATTACTTCAATAAGTGGATCATCTAAAATTTTCACCCTTGGATTGGTTACTTATTCAAATCAAGCAAAAATTAATATTCTTAAAGTTTCAAAAAAAACAATAATTAAGCATGGTGCTGTAAGTTATGAAACTTGTTTATATATGGTTAAAAATTTAAACAAAATCAGCAAAACTGATATTTCTGTATCAATTACTGGTGTAGCCGGGCCAAAGGGTGGGACAAAGAAAAAACCTGTAGGTTTAGTCTATATAGGAATAAAAAAAGGAAAGAAAACTTTAGTTAAAAAATTCTTTTTCAAAAATAAGAAAAGAAATTTAATCCAAAGATCTACAGTAAATAAAGCTTTAAATTTAATTTTACGTCTTGCTAAATAGATCTTCAGCCCTTTTTTGAAAAGCGTCTGCTATTTTATCTAATCCAAATTGGAAAGATTTCGTCATAATTATATTTAAAAAATCATTTTTTAATTCAAAATCTACATCAAAAGAAACTTCTGTAAAATTATTTTTCTCTTTAAAGTGCCATTTATTTTCAAGATGTTTTAAAGGACCATCAAGATTAGTTACATAAATTGAGTCTTCTTTTTTATTAAATTTAACATCACTTTTATAAGTATCCTGAAAAGGACCCTTTCCAATTGTTAAATCTGCAATAATTAATAATAAATCACCCTTATTTTTTTTTTCATAAATTTTTGAATTCAAACAGAATGGTACAAACTGTGGATAATTTTCAATATCTAGAACAAGATCAATTAGCTGTTCTTTTTTACATTCAATTGATCTTTTAACTGATGCTTTGGGCATTAGTCTGATTTATTCTATTTTCTTTAAGAACTGCAAAATCCTCATCAGCATGATAAGATGATCTTGTTAAGGGCGATGATGAAACTAGTAAAAAACCTTTCGCTTCAGCTATATTTTTTAATTCATCAAATTCTTCCGGTTTGTAATATCTATCTAGTGGATGATGTTTAGCAGATGGTTGCAAATATTGACCGATAGTTAAAAAATCAACTTCAGCGTATCTTAAGTCATCCATTACTTGAAGTACTTCATCTTTATTTTCACCTAAACCAACCATTAATCCTGACTTGGTAAAAATTTGATTGTTAATTTTTTTTACATTTTTTAACAATTCTAGTGATGCAAAGTACCTTGAGCCAGGTCTAACTTTTTTATAAAGCCCAGGAACGGTTTCAATATTATGATTGAAAACATCAGGCTTTGCTTCAATAACTTTTTTGTAAGACTCTCCTTTTCTTAGAAAATCTGGAGTTAAAACTTCTATTGTAGTATTTGGATTATTTTTTCTTGTCTCTAAAATTACATCAAAAAAATGATTAGCACCTCCATCAATTAAATCATCTCTATCAACCGATGTTATAACAGCATGCTTAAGATTTAATTTTTTAATTGCTGATGAAATATTAATTGGTTCTAATGGATCTAGTGGTTTTGGTTTGCCAGTAATAACATCACAAAAAGCACAGGCTCTTGTACAAGTATCACCCATAATCAAAAATGTTGCATGTCTTTTACTCCAGCATTCACTTATATTTGGGCAATTTGCTTCTTGGCAAACAGTTTTTAAATTGTTTTGATTCACTATACTCTTTGTTAAAAAAAATTCCTGACTATTAACAAGCTTTGACTTTATCCAATTAGGTTTTTTTTTTATTGGATTAACTGGTTTATTTAATTTTTCAGGATGTCTAATTATCATTATTAATTATATAAGTATCTTCGTTGTCTTTTCCAAATAAAAATTTACTTCTTATCAATGTTTCTATGTAATCAAGATCTAAATTATTAGTTAATAAAGAGTTTTTAAATTCAAGATCATCAATTTTTTCTAAATAATTTTGCTCAGTTTGTCGCAGGTCTTTTAAAATTTCGTTTTTTTTAATATATGAAAATAAACCACGTTCACCATCAAGAAGATTGAAAACAAAGTATAAAATAATAAAAGTAGAAATAAGTAAAAAATAATTTTTTTTAATTAAATTTAACATATTTATAAATTATTCATTTTTGCTTTCTTGCCAAGCTCTTCTTCTATTCTTATTAAACGATTATATTTGGAAACTCTTTCAGATCTAGCTAAAGATCCTGTTTTAATTTGAGAAGAATTAGTCATTACTGCTAAATCTGCGATAAATGTGTCTTCTGAATCGCCTGATCTATGAGATATTATTGTATTTAAATTATTTTTTTGTGCCAAATCTATAACATTTAAAGTTTCTGATAAGGTGCCAATTTGATTAACTTTAATTAATATTGAATTTGCAGATTTTGATTTTATACCTTTATTAAGTCTTTTTTCATTTGTGACGAATAAGTCATCACCAACAATTTGGACTTTTTTTCCTATAGCTAAAGTTAATTTTGCCCATGCGTTCCAATCTTCCTCTGAAAATGGATCTTCGATTGATTTAATAGGATATTTAGATACTAAATCCTTATAATAATTAATAACTTCATCTACGGATAGATAATCAGATGCAATTGAATATTTGCCTTTACCGTCATAAAGTTCATTTGCTGCAACATCTAAACATATAGAAATATCTAAACCTGGTTTTAATTTAGATGTTTCTATCGCATCAACAATCAAGCTCAAAGCCTCTTCATTGGAATTTAATGAGGGTGCGAAGCCCCCTTCATCACCAACATTAGTAAGAAATTTTTTTGATTTTAAAATTTTTTTCAGATTGTGTATTACTATAAAACATTTTTCGATGGCATCCATAAAGCTTAATGCTGAATCCGGTCTGATCATAAACTCTTGAATATTCAAATTATTATCTGCATGAGCACCACCATTAATTATATTCATTAAAGGAAAAGGTAAAAAAAAATTTTTTTCTGAATCCACATAAGATTCATTGTTTAATATAATTGAAGATTTTCTTACGGCTAAAGAAACAGCAAGAAGTGCATTTGCTCCTAAATTTTTTTTATTATCGGTACCATCAAGCTTTATAAGAATATCATCTATATTTTTTTGATCACTTGGGTCTTGATTGATAATTTTTGGAGAAATTATTGTGTTGATATTTTTAATAGCTTTCAAAACACTTTTTCCTAAAAAATAATTTTTATCATTATCTCTCAATTCATGAGCTTCGAAAGCACCAGTAGAAGCGCCAGATGGCACTATAGATGTAGTTTTTATATTATTATCCAATGTAACCTCTGCCTCTACTGTTGGATTTCCTCTGCTATCAAATACTTGTCTTGCTTGGATATGTTTTATTTTTGTCACTAATTGTTTTTTATAGTTTTATCAATTTCAACTAACTGTTTTAATAAATTTTCAAGTTTAGATATTGGAATCATATTAGGGCCATCTGATGGCGCATTGTCTGGGTCTTGATGAGTTTCCATAAATATTCCTGCAACACCTACAGCAGTTGCAGCTCTAGCTAAATATTCAACAAATTCTCTTTGTCCTCCACTTGATTCACCTTGGCCACCAGGTTGCTGAACAGAATGAGTGGCATCAAATATAACCGGATATCCATCTTTTGCCATTATAGGTAAAGATCTCATATCTGAAACTAATGTATTGTATCCAAAGCTTGCACCTCTTTCTGTAACTAGAATATTATTATTTCCGGACTCTGAGATTTTTTTTGTTACATTTTTCATATCCCATGGAGCTAAGAACTGACCTTTTTTTACATTTATAATTTTTTTTGTATTCGCGGCTGAAATTAACAAATCTGTTTGACGACAAAGAAAAGCTGGTATTTGTAAAATGTCAACATGTTGTGCAACAAGAGAACATTGTTCTGAATTATGGATATCGGTTAATATAGGGACATTAATCTCTTTTTTTATTTTATCAAAAATTGGAAGTGATTTTTCAAGACCAACACCTCTTTTTCCTTTCAAGCTTGTTCGATTTGCTTTGTCAAATGAGGTTTTGTAAATAAAACCAATTTCTAATTTTGAGGTAATTTCTTTTATTTTACCTGAAATGTCTAAGGCATGTTGTTCCGATTCTAGCTGGCAGGGTCCAGCAATTAAACAAAAATTATTAGTATTCGAAATTTCTATACTTCCACATTTAACTTTGAAATTTTTCATTTTTTATGATTTTTTGCAGCCTTTATAAAAGAAGAGAATAATGGATGTGGAGACAAAGGTCTAGATTTAAATTCAGGATGAAATTGAACACCTATAAACCATGGATGGTTTTTCAATTCTATAATTTCGGGTAAATTTTTATCAGGAGAATTGCCTGAAAATATTAGACCTTTTTTTTCAAATTGGTTTCTAAAATTAATATTTACTTCATATCTGTGCCTATGTCTCTCTTTAATTATTTTAGATTTATATATACTTCTAATTAAAGAATTATTTATTAATTCTGCATCATAAGATCCTAATCTCATAGTCCCACCCAAATCTTTATTTGTTCCCTTAATTGTTTTACCATTTTTTTGCCATTCATTAATTAAACCAATTACTGGAATGCATTTTTGTTTAAATTCTGTAGAAGAAGCTTTTTTAATATTTAAAACATTTCTAGCAAATTCAATAATCGCCATTTGCATGCCAAAACAAATACCAAGAAAAGGTATTTTATTTTTTCTTGCATATCTTATGGCTGCAATTTTTCCTTCAGTTCCTCTTTTACCAAAACCACCAGGTATTAATATACCCGAAACATTTTTTAATTTTTTATTTATATCAGAAGGTTTTAAGTTATCAGATTCTATTCTTACCAAATTAACTTTTAAATTATTGAAAATTCCACCGTGTACTAGAGCTTCATCTAAAGATTTATATGCATCTTTCAAGTTCACATACTTACCAATTATTGCAATATTCACATATTTTTTAGGATTAAGTACTACTGTAGTGATATTTTTCCAAGGATTTAAGTTAACATTCTTTTTCGATTTAATGTTAAAATAATCTAGAACTTGTTTATCAAGTTTTTCTGAATTGAAACTAATTGGAGCTTCATAGATTGTTTTTACGTCAATGGTTTGAATAACGTTTTTTATATCTACATTGCAAAATAATGATATTTTTTTTTTCTGATCTAAAGGAATACTCCTTTCGCATCTGCATATAATTATATCTGGTTGTATACCTATGCTTCTTAGTTCTTTTACTGAGTGCTGTGTTGGTTTTGTTTTAATTTCATCTGAAGCTTTCATGTAAGGAACTAAAGTTAAATGAATAAATAAAGTATTTTTTTTTCCTACATCGTTTGAAAACTGCCTTATTGCTTCAACAAAAGGTAAACTTTCTATATCTCCTACAGTTCCACCGATTTCGCAAATTACAAAATCTTCGTTTTTTATATCATATTTAATAAATTCTTTTATACGATCAGTAACATGTGGAATTACTTGTACAGTTTTACCTAAATATTTTCCCTTACGTTCTTTTTTTAAAACATCGCTATATATTTGACCTGTAGTAATGTTATCAGATTGTTTAGCTGAAATTCCAGAAAATCTTTCATAATGACCTAAATCTAGATCTGTTTCGGCTCCGTCATCAGTGACAAAAACCTCACCATGCTGAAAAGGACTCATTGTTCCAGGATCGACATTTAAATAAGGATCAAGTTTTCTAATTCTTACTTTAAAACCTCTGGACTGTAGTAAATAAGCTAAAGATGCTGATGATAGACCTTTCCCTAGTGATGAAACCACGCCGCCAGTTACGAATATATATCGCGCCATGGAATTATCTTATAAGCAAAATTTTAAGTAAATGGAAGAAAATTAATTATTATTTTCTGGAATTTCTGGTTGATCTTTAGTGCTTTCTTCAACTTTATCTAAAACTGATATGGAAGGATCTATATTTTCTCTTGAAATTATTGTTAATGACAAACTGCATATTATAAACAAACAGGCAACTATGCCTGTTGCTTTTGTTAAAAAATCACCAGCAGTTCTAGAAAACATAAAGCTTTCTTGTGAGATGCCTATACCAAGTGCCCCGCCCTCTGATTTTTGTATTAAAACCAAGATAACTAAAATTATTGCTAATACAACGTTAACAATTAATAAAATATTTTCCATGTGCCTTAATTAAAGGTTTTTTTTATTATATCAATAAATTTATTTGATCTTTGAGAAGCTCCACCTATCAAAAAACCATCTATTTCCTTAATAAGGGATAAATTTTTAATATTTTTTGAATTAACTGACCCACCGTACAAAACTTTTGGATTAGATTTTTTAAATTTTTTTTTTAAAAAATTTTTAATAAAAAAAATATTACCAATCAATTCTTTATTTTTTGGAACCAAGCCTGATCCTATTGACCAAACAGGTTCGTAAGCTATTATTATTTTATCAATATTTTTAACTTTATTAAGACCTTTTGTTAATTGCGTTTTTAAAACTAATTTTGTCCTTTTTGATTTTTTTTCTTTGATGTTTTCGCCAATGCAAAATAGAACATTAAGATTGTTAGATAATGAAGATTTGATTTTTTGGTTAATTAAGTAATTATTATCTCCATTAGTTCTATTTTCTGAGTGTCCAACAATTACATACTTGCAGCCTAAATTTTTAATCATTTGAGAATTTATAGATCCGGTATATGGGCCGTCGTTTTGTGATTGATGACAATTTTGAGCCCCAACATCTATATTGGTATTGACAAGTTTTTTTATAAATATGCTTAATAATGTATAAGGAGGACAGTAAATAATTTTAACTTTTTTCAAATTTTTTTGCTTACTTAACTTAATTACCCTATTTATGGTATCTGTAGATTTAATATTGCCAAACATTTTCCAGTTAGCTACAAAATACTTATATTTATTTGTCATAATGAAGAAATTAATCTATAGCTTTGTGTTTTATAGATCAATAAATTAAAGATTAAAAATGTTAAACAATATAAGAAAATTTGCTAAAACAAAATTTGCAGGTCTTTTAGTTGGAATTTTAATAGTCCCATTTGTGCTTTGGGGCATGGGCGGCGTATTTAGTGGTGGCAACACAAATAATATCGCAAAAATAAATAAAAAAAATATTTCAACAAAAGATTTTATGGATTTTATCAACCTTTCAAATTTAGATACAAAAACAATAAAGGAAAATATTGATAATAATATTTTGGAAGAGTATTTGGCTAAATTAATTTCATCAACAATGCTTGAAATGGAAATTAAAAATTTTAATATAATTATTTCAGATAAAACTCTAAAAAAAATAATTGAAGAAAATATAAACTTCAAAGATGAAAATAATAAATTTTCAAGATCCAAATATGAAAAACATTTATTACTTTCAAACATATCACATAATTTTTTTGAGTTAAGCATGAAGGATAACGAACTTAAGAAAGCAATGAGAAAATACATTAGCGGTGGAACTATACCTCCCAATTTTTTAGTAAATAAAAATTTTAGAGAACAAACAAAGGAAATAGAAATAAATTATATCGATTTATCAAATGTTTATAAAAAAAAAGATAGTTTTACTATTCAGGAAGCAAAAGAATTCATTAACAAAAATGAGGAAATTTTAAAAGAAAAAGTAATTAGTTTTAAATACTCTAAAATTTTTCCTAAAGATTTAATCGGAATAAATGAATTTAACAATCTCTTCTTTGAAAAAATTGATGAAATT
>CACPKA010000010.1 GCA_902634485.1 uncultured Pelagibacteraceae bacterium
TTTATTCATCAATAAAAGATCCAAGCTGTCCATTTGTTTTAGGGAAAGTCGAAGAGTTTAAAAAACTTCCACAATTTAAACTTTTATTGATGAAAGAAGGTTTTTGGTGGGGTTTTACTGCAATTTGTAAAAAATATAAAATTCAATTAATTGAAAAAAAAATTTTTCATAGAAAAAGATTTTTTGGAAAAAGCGATATATATAAAATTCATAAAGTGCCACTGGTAGCTATTAGAAATATAATTGGATTATTTAAAATTAAGTTTTTTTAAATATTAAAGCGAGTTGAATTTATCTATTCTTTTATCAAGAGATATCATATAATTGTAGTGACTTAACCAAAATTTTTGATCTTTTCTTTTTTCAAAATCAGATAAACTCACCCCTTGTTGTTCTACCCAAGTATAATATCCTAAATTAAATATTCTCTCTTTATCATTTTCAGATAGTTTAATCATGTTATCCGTATTAATTTCTTTTAAATATTTTTTGTATATATTTGCACAAGCTGTAGTATCAAAAGTGCCTTGAAAATTATTTTTAGTTTTTTCTAATTCTGACAAATAAAGATCAGCACCATCAGTCGCTACTGTTATAATCGCATCATCTTTACCTAAATTCATGTATTTAGCTAGTTTTATAGATGCTAAAATATTTGCTATGCTTGAGAAACCAAATTCTGGCAATTTATCTACTAAAGAATTATTTAATCCTAATTTATTTATTAAATATTCTTTTCCAATATTAGTATTAAATATTAAATTTAAATTGTCCGTTGCTTTATCAGATATATCAACTACAAAATCTGTATTCATAACATTATGAATTAATGGAACATGTTTATCCCCGATCCCTTGTATATTATGTTCTCCATAACCATTTTTTAATAACGTAGGACATTCTAAAGCTTCTACCACAGCTGTTTGAGTTCCCAATTTACTTTTAAGATAATCTCCTGCAGCTAAAGTTCCACTTGAGCCTGATGCACTAACATAAGCCCTAGCTTTCAGGTTGGAGTTTTTTTTAATATTTAAAAATGATTTTTCAAAAGATGGGCCCGTAACTGCTCGATGTATTGCATAATTATAATATTCAGAAAATTGATTAATAATATCATTTTTTTTATCTTTTTTAAGTGCATTGCATGCATCGTATATTTCTTTAACGTTACTTTCAGTACCTGGCGTTTTAATAATATCTTTTGGATCTTCAACCCATTTTTCTAACCAATCAAAACGTTCTTTACTCATTCCTTCAGGCAAAATTGCTACACTTTTTAAACCTAAAATTCTCGATATTGCTACTCCACCTCTACAATAATTCCCTGTCGATGGCCAAACTGCCTTATGAATTGAATAATCAAATTCACCATTTAATATTCTTGGAAGCAAACATCCATAGGCTGCTAAAACTTTATGTGCAGTAATAAGAGGAAAAAGTCTTCCTATATTTACAATAATTTTTGCTGGAACTCCTGTAAATTCTTCTGATAATACAATATTTTCAGGTACACTTGAAAAGTCAGAATGATCTCTATTATTGAACCAGTGTACTCTAAATAAATTTAAAGGATCAATTGTGTTTTTATCCACATTTTTCAATTTGCTAATTGTATTTTTATCTAAGGAATGAGGGTTACAAAGTTCTGAGATCTTAGGCAAAACTATACCTTTTTTTTTAAAATATTCTGCAGTTTTGTTGATAATATTTTCGTTCATACTTATAAATTATATAATTTTTATATCATTTTTTTAATGATAAAAGAAACCTATAGAATTATTATTTTTAAATTTTATGAATTGTACAATTTCATCTATACATTATAGTCCAGTCAAATCTCTGTCTTTTCAAAATGTTAGTTTTTGTAATATTAAGAAAGATCTAGGAATTATAAATGATAGAATATTTGCTTTTTCAAGGGGACTTGATTTAGAAAAAGTAAAATTAATAGAAAAAAATCCAAAAGAAAGAAAATTACAATATTTATTAAATTTAAAAAACTCTCCATCATTAAATAAATATAATTTTGTTTATAATAATAATAAACTTACGCTTAATTTAAATAATAAGGAGCTAATCTCAGTTAAAACTGATAACCCTGAGGAAAAAAAATTAATTTCTAATAAATTAATTGAACTGGAAAAATCGTTAATAAAACCTATTTTTCTATTGAGGAATGATAAATTTCCATTTTTTGATACTTCTCACTCAAACAATATTTTTAATTCTATTTCATTAATAAATTTAAACAGCGTCAGGGATTTCGAAAAAAAAATTAATAAAAAAGTAGAATTTGAAAGATTTAGAGGCAATATTTATGTTGATGGAGTTCCGGAGTGGGAAGAGCGTACATGGATAAATAAAATTATAAAAATAAATAACATCTCTTTTAAAGTAGAAAAAAATATTCCACGATGTGTGGCAATAAACCTTAAACCCAAAACAGATGATAATAGCTTAAACTTGCTTAATTCATTAAAAAAAACATACAATAATTTTGATATGGGGTTGTATTTAAAAGCTTTAGAGGATGGAGAGATTAAAGTTGGTGACAAAATTGAAATAAATCAATAATTACCTAAAAGTTATCCATTAGTATCAACTTCAGATTGAATTAATAGTTATGTACAAACAAGTCATTTTTTAGTTAAATTATTTTCAAAAAATTTAACCAGGGGAGAAAAAATATGAAAAGAATAATTAAATCTTTTACAGTTTTGCTTGTAATCCTTTTTAGCATTTCATCAGTTAATGCAGCTACTTTAACTGAAAGACTAAAAGCTGGACATAAGTTAAGACTAGGTTTTGGAACAGCAGTGCCATGGGCATATGCTGGAGATAATGGTGAAGCATTAGGTTTTGTTAATATGATTGCTTTAACT
Source organism: uncultured Pelagibacteraceae bacterium (assembly GCA_902634485.1). Classification (GTDB taxonomy): domain Bacteria; phylum Pseudomonadota; class Alphaproteobacteria; order Pelagibacterales; family Pelagibacteraceae; genus Pelagibacter. Next base: position 2,883 of record CACPKA010000010.1, read on the forward strand.
GTTTTAGAGGAAATGGGAATTACAGAACATGAGACTAAAGTATTCGAATGGTCAGGATTAATTCCTGGAATAAATGCAGATCGTTCAGATATGATAACTGGTGGTATGTACATACTAAAAAGTAGATGTGCAAATATTAACTTTTCGGATCCTATAGGAGTTTTTGGTGATGCAATGTTAGTACCAAAAGGAAACCCTAAAAACATCAATAACTATCAAGATGTGATAGATACAGGAGCTACACTTGTTACCGGTACTGGTTTCAATACTGTTGAAGCTGCTAAAAAATTTGGTGTACCTGATAGTCAAATGTTATTAGTAGAAGGTGAAGTTGGAATATTCGCAGCTATGAAAGCTGGTAGAGCTGACGCGGCTGTACAAACATTTTTTGGAGCAAAAGAGCATGAAGAAAAAAGTGGCGGTAAATTTGAAGTCACAGATCCAAAATTAATGCCAAAAGAAACTGTAAATGTTGTTGGTATTGGTTTTAGAAAAAGCGATAACGAATTTAGAGAAGCATTTAACGCTGCACTTGCTAAAGTTTTAGCTAACCCAGATAAAATGTTAGAGAGAGCTGGTAAGTATGGATACGATAAAGCACAACTACCACCTGCAGACATGACCACTGAGTGGGCTTGTTCAACTAAGTAGTAATTTTAATACAATTATTTAATCAGGCGATCGAATAACGGTCGCCTGATTTCATTTAAATTTAATCGATGGTTATACAGTGAGTTATTTTGCATTCTTAGCTGAACATGGCACAACACTGTTATTAGGTACAGTTACAACTATTAAAGTTTTGGTTTGTTCAATTATTCTTTATGTAATTATTTCAATGATTTTTGGACTTATGCGCTTATCTAAAAATAGAATTATACAAGGTACAGCAACTGTTTATATAGAATTTTTTAGAGGAACTTCATTATTGGTTCAATTGTTTTGGGCATATTATGTTCTACCTTTTTTTGGTATTTCATTGGAAGCTTTTACGGCAGGCGTAGCTGCATTAGGTTTAAATTTTGGTGCATATGGTGCAGAAATAGTTAGAGGAGGCATTCTTGCTGTTCCCAGGGGACAATGGGAAGCTGCCCATGCGCTTAATTTTAGCCCAGCAAAAAGAATTAAAAGAATTATTATTCCACAAATATTTCCAATTATTTTGCCACCAGCTGCAAATTTAACGGTAGAACTTCTAAAGGCAACTGCACTTGTTGCTTTAGTTACTGTAGTCGATTTAACTTTTGAAGCAAAACAAATTAACTCAATTACTTGGCTTTCGGCTCAATGCTTTGGAACTGCATTATTAATTTATTATATAATGGCTAGATTTGCACTTGTCCCTTTTTTAAGATGGTTAGAAGTTTTGGCTGCAAAAAAAGTTGGAAGAGGAAAGGCTTAGTAATATGGAAATGAGCTTTAGATGGGATTTCGCTTACGAAATTTTACCTCAAATGTTGCTGGCAACCTTAAATACAATAATTGCGGCGGGTGTAGGTTATGCTATTGCTTTAGTAGTAGGTTTATTTTTTCTATTAGGTCAAAGAACTCCTTTTAAAATTATAAATATAATTAATAGAGAAATAGTAGAATTTGTTCGTTCAACTCCACTTCTAATACAATTATTCTTTGTCTACTTTGTATTACCCCAATTTGGAATAACTCTTTCAGCTTGGCTTTGTGGAATGATTACAATTGGTTTACATTTTGGAACATATCTTTCTGAAGTTTACAGAGGCGCACTAGAGGGCGTTCCAAAAACCCAATGGGAAGCATGTAGAGCTTTAAATTTTTCGACTATTTATACATACAGAAGAATAGTTTTGCCTCAAGCTTTTCCTATAGCAATACCAGGAATGGGCAATTATTTAGTAGGTATTTTTAAAGATACTCCTCTTTTATCAACAATAGGTGTTGCAGAATTATTTCATGCCGCAACAGCTGTGGGGGGTTACAATTATAGATATTTGGAACCTTACACAATGGTTGGTATAATATTCTTAATTCTTTCAGTGCCAGCTGCTATGTGGGTTCGGAGATTAGAGGCAAAAGTAAATGTGGCGCAAGGAAAAATTAAACAATAAAAATGTTAAATTATGGAAAATAAGAAATCAAATGAAATTATAGTTAAATTTGACGAAGTAACAAAACAATATGGTGATCTTGTAGTTTTAGATAAGCTTAATTTAGATATTAAAAAAAATGAAATGGTTTCTATTATTGGTCCTTCTGGTTCTGGCAAAACAACTGTTTTAAGAGTTTTAATGACTTTAGAAAAAATAAATGGAGGTGTTATACATTTAGATGGTGAAACACTTACTCATATGAACTCAAATGGTAAATTAGTTGAAGCTGATGAAAAATATTTAAGAGAAAGACGGTCGAAAATTGGAATGGTTTTTCAACAATTTAATCTGTTCCCTCATATGACAGCACTTCAAAACTGCATTGAAGCTCCGGTCGAGGTTCTGGGAATGAAAAAAGAAGAAGCAGAAGAAAGAGCGCTTGATTTATTAGAATTGGTTGGACTTACAGACAAAAAAGATCAACATCCATCTAGATTATCAGGAGGACAACAACAACGTGTTGCAATAGCAAGAGCTTTAGCTATGAGACCCAAAGTAATGCTTTTAGATGAAATTACTTCCGCTCTAGATCCTGAAGTAGTTGGAGAAGTTCTAAATGTAATCAGATCTTTAAATAAAGAACATAATCTTACAATGATAATGGTAACTCATCAAATGGGATTTGCTAGAGAAATATCCGACAGAGTATGTTTTTTTAATGAGGGTAAAATTTTTGAACAAGGACCACCTGAAAAATTATTTGGTGACCCAAAAAATGAGAGAACAAAACAATTTTTACATGCTGTGCTTGATGCAAACTAATAATTTAAAATGCAAAAAATAATTTTTTTTACTATTAGTTTATTAATTTTTGCTCTTGTAATTTATACAGGCATATCTGCTATAATTAGAGGAAACAAATCAAAAAAGGAAGAAAAAAAAAATATTAATCAAAAATGAATAAAAGCACTTTAACAATAATTGTATACGCAATTGGAATTATTATAGGAGCGTTATTTTTAGATATTTGGAGCGCTGAAACATCTCTAATTAAAGCTATGATTGGAGTGGCATGGACCATGCTATTTTTGATTTGTTTATTTTATTTCGAGAAGAAAGATAATTAAAATATAAAAGGACTATTTTAAGAGGCGCCCTGTTTCCAGGCGCCCCTAATTAAATTTAATTAACTTTTAAAAAGTTCCATAGCTTTTTCAAACAATTCATCTGCTTTGGAATGATCACCAGACTCATGTGCTTTCATTGCTTCATCACGAAGTTTTTGAACTTGCTCTATTTTGTCGTCTATTTTTTTTACCATCATTGGACAGGAACTAGCATAAACTGAACTACTGAATGCTACCAATAACGTTACTAATAGTATTTTTTTCATTAATTTCCTTTCGTTAATTGAATAATAATCTTCAAAAGAAAATAAGAAATTTAATGATTGTCACTGAGACGTTCTGTTGCCAGGTGCCCCGAACAAAGTACCATTATTCTCCAATAATTTGAATTGAAAAGGCACGAATTTGAAGAAAATGCCGATCATATGCCGATCAAAATATTTGTGTTATTATATTATTAATATGACAGACGACGAAAAAAAAGGAGCACGAAACTTTTTTATTAAAGTAGTTTTGCCATTTGTTATAATAGCATTATTAGTTTTAGTGTTTTTTTTATAAAATAACCCACTGATATGAGAAATTTTTTTCAATATATTTTTAGCAAAAGTAGCGTATTTTTATTCTATACAGGTTTAAGCTTGGCAATTTTTCTAACTGCAAGCTTTTTTTATTTGGCAATCAATTATCCAACACTTATATACAATTTAGAAACTTCAGAATTTGATTTTTTTAAAAGCTTAACTCTTCTTGGAAAATTTTATATGATTTCTGGCATCTTCCCAAATTTCTTATTTTTAATACTTATTTTTCGTTTCATAAAATTTATAATCTCAATTTTTCTAGAGTTATTAATAGGTTTTTTTGAAATTTTGGGATCAATATTAGGTTTAGTATTTTCTAACGAAAATTTTAATAAATTAGAAAAAACATTTGCTTCCAAAAAACCTAAAATAGAAAAAAAGGTAAAAAAAACTGCCAAAACATTAAATCTTAATAAAAGTGAAAAAAATGTTTTTTGGATGGCGCCAATAGCTGCTTTGGGCATTGGTATTTTGCCTATGCCTATTGGCTACTATATGCTCTCAAGATTAATTGTATCTGGTTGTGCTTTATATTTTGCCCAGAAGTTTTATAAAAAAAAAACAAATACTAAACTGTGGATTTTCGGATTTTTTGTTGTGCTGTATAATCCAATCGCCCCGATATATTTATATGAAAAAGCAATATGGGTTATAATAAATATACCAACGATTTATTATTTTTATATTAATAGGAGATTTGCTTAAGCTGGATATAGATATGAAAAAATTTGAAAAGATTAATTATAAAAAATTGAATTCTAGACAGAAAGAAAATTATAATTATCAAAAAATTTCTTCTATTCTTGCTGAGTATGGCTTTTCTACTATAAGACTGTCTGATGATTGGCAATCTGCTGATTTTATAGCTCAACATTATAAAAATAAGACTTTCTTAAAAGTTCAATTGAAGGGCAGGCTAGGTATAGATAAAAAATATATGAACAAAGATTTGTGGATATGTTTTAGGATTAAAAAAAATCTATATTTATATCCTCACGATAAAGTTGCAGATTTTATAGTTGCCAACTCCAATATCTCGAATACCCTAAGTTGGTCTAAAAGAGGCAGATATAATTGGCCAAGAATACCTAGTAGATTTTTAAAATTTCTCGATCAATATAAACTTGATTAATGGTTAAAGACGATAAACATAAAATTTTAAATTCAATAATTATGGATATTGAAAAGCAAAAACACATACTTGATAGAACATTTGCATTTATTCAAAGCACCTTAATTAGCCTTGAAGCAAATGAAAAACTAGAAGGTGAAGAAAAAAATTGGTTAATAAAAGATTTAAGAGAAAAACTAAATGAAAGAGAAAAAGCAACAGCAACGCTGACTTATTTAAAATATAAAAAGATGAGAGATGAAATGCAGAAATTAAAAATGCACGGTGGTCCAGATGATTATTTAGAAAATCTTGAAAAAATTAAAAAAGAGCAAGGTATAGATAATTTGTATAAAAGCTACGAAGATAAAAAGACTTTAGATCGTATAAAAAAGCACCCAGAAGAAATAATCAAATTAAAATAAAATCCCGATCTATGGCCGATCAAATTAAATCTAAAAGTTAATTATTATTTAAAACAAAGCAAAGTATTAGATTAGAAAGGGGCGTTCTGTTGCCAGGTGCCCCGAACTTTGTACCATTATTCGCGAATAATTTGAATTGAAAAATCTATAATTTAATAAATAGTGTGCCACTGCTGTGCCAAAATTCACAATATTAAATTTTATATAGAGTTTTATTATAGAACATGAAAAAAATTATATTATTATTAATTTTAATACCAAGCATCTCTTTTGGTGGCACGATGAATATGATAGGTGAAAAAGGAGATCCAGCTGAAGTTTCTAAAGTTATCGTAGTTAAAATGTATGACAATTATTATGAGCCAAATAAATTTGAAATAAAGAAAAACCAAACTATAAAGTTTATTGTTTATAATTATGGGGAACTAGTTCATGAATTTAATATTGCTACTAAAGCTATGCACCTGAAACACCAACCAGAAATGATAAAAATGGTAGAAAATGAAATATTGTTAGTTGATAGAATTGATAAAAAAAAAATGAAAGAATTATCAAAAAAAGATCATTCTATGAGTCATTCTCACTCTAATAGTGTGTTGTTAGAGCCGAGCCAGAGTGCTGAATTAATTTGGAAATTTAATACTAATGCTGAGCTTGAGGCAGCGTGTAACGTACCCGGTCACTACGAGGCAGGCATGATTGCAAAAATAAATAATTTATAATTGTGCCACTGCTGTGCCAACAATCAATTTTAACTAATAAAGTCTGAAATAAATTATATTTTTTAAGGGGCGTTCTGTTGCCAGGTGCCCCAAAACCCCGTTACTTAATTAATAAATTAATTAAGCAGCAAGAGCAAATTTATCATTTGCAATTATAATTTAGCCCGTTGCGGTGGAACAATTCCGAACGAAAGAATAGCCTTTAGACATCCGTCGATTCTAGTTCACCCCCATAAGTTGAATTTGGTGGAGGTGGTGGGTACTGCCCCCACGTCCGCAATGGTTATTACGAAATTCGTTTATCGTCATAGTTGGAAAACCAACACTATTAATATAAAAGTAAAATATAAAGATTCAATAAATAATTCATGAAACTAACAAAAGAACAAGAACAAGAAATAAAAGAGTTACAATCTCAAAAAAACACAACAAAAAGGGTAGTTGCACCGGAACTTGAAAAAATTTTGTATGAAGCTATTCCAATACTAGATCATGGTTTTGTGAGAGTTATTGATTATATGGGGGATGATACTTCTGTTGTACAAGCTGCAAGAGTTTCTTATGGAAAAGGTACCAAAAAAGTTTCTACTGACGCAGGTCTAATTAAATATTTAATGAGACATTGGCATAGTACACCTTTTGAAATGTGTGAAATCAAATATCACATAAAACTTCCAATATTTATTGCAAGACAATGGATTAGACATAGAACTGCAAATGTAAATGAGTATTCTGCGAGATATTCAATTTTAGATAAAGAATTTTATTTACCTACATCTGATAATTTAGCAGCTCAATCAAAAATTAATAGACAGGGAAGAGGAGAAGTTCTTAAAGGTGAACAAGCAAAAAAAGTTTTAGACTTACTAAAAGAAGATGCTGAAAGAACTTATAAAAATTATGAAGAAATGCTTAATGAACGTTATGATGGATCAACTATAGAAGAAAATAAAGCAGGTTTAGCTAGAGAATTAGCAAGAATGAATTTAACATTAAATACTTATACACAATGGTATTGGAAAACAGATTTACTTAATTTAATGAATTTTTTAAGATTGAGAGCAGATAGCCATGCACAATATGAAATCAGAGCCTATGCAGAAGCTATGCTTGAAACTCTTAAAAAATGGGTTCCAATAACCTATGAAGCCTTTATGGATTATAGAGTGGGCGGAACAGAAGTTTCAGCTAAAGGTAAGTTAATAATTCAAAAGTTAATTAAAGGAGAAAAAATTCAATTAGAAGATTCAGGATTATCCAAAAGAGAATGGAATGAGCTAATGCAAGCTTTTGATTTAAATGATAAATCTATTTAGTTTTATTTAATAATTTTCTATATTGAGTTTAATTTTTGCAAATAATGTCAAAAAAAATAAAAATATCGTCAAATAGAAATTTCGGATTTGTTTTTTGTATTGTATTTTTAATTATAGGTCTTTGGCCTTTATTAAGTTTAAATGAAGTAAGATATTGGTCAATAATAATATCAATAATTTTTTTAATTTTAGGACTATTGAATTCAAAAGTTTTAGGTCCTTTAAATAAAATTTGGTTTTATTTTGGGATTACATTAGGAAAGATAATTTCTCCATTAATAATGGGAATAATATTTTTTTTTGTTGTTACGCCTATTGGAATTCTTATGAGACTTTTTAAAAAAGATATTTTGAGACTGAAAAAAAATAAAGAAAAATCTTATTGGATACAAAGAAACAAAAAAATTAATAGTATGAAAAGGCAATTTTGAGATGAGCTTTTTAGAAGAATTTTTGGATTTTTTAAGAGAAAGAAAAAAATATTGGTTATTACCAATAATCTTGTTTTTAGTTATTTTTGGTGGTCTAATTATATTAGCACAGGGATCAGCTGTAGCCCCATTTATTTATGCAATTTTTTAAAATTAAAAAAGGAGTTTGATTTTTAAATGTCTTATATACTTGGCATCTCTGCTTTTTATCATGATAGTGCGGCAACATTAATTCATGGTGGTAAAATTATTGCGGCGGCCCAAGAAGAAAGATTTACAAGAGTAAAACATGATTTTTCTTATCCACATAATGCAGTAGAATTTGTATTAAGTTATGCAAATATAAAACTTAAAAATGTTGACCATATAATTTTTTATGAAAAGCCTTTTTTAAAATTTGAAAGGCTTCTAGAAACTTATGTAGCTTTTGCTCCAAAAGGTTTTCTCCAATTTTCTAAAGCTATGCCTTTATGGCTAAAAGAAAAACTTTTTCAAAAAAAAATGCTATTAGATCTGCTTAAAACACATGACAAAGATTTTAACGATGAGAAAAAAATATTATTTTCTGAACATCATTTAAGTCATGCAGCCAGTACTTTTTATCCTTCACCATTTGAAGAGGCAATTATATTAACTGCAGATGGTGTTGGAGAATGGGCGACAACAACTGTTGCAATAGGAAGAGGCAAAAAATTAGAAATTAAAAAAGAAATACATTTTCCACACTCACTAGGACTTCTCTACTCAGCTTTTACTTATTATACTGGCTTTAGAGTAAACAGTGGAGAGTACAAATTAATGGGTCTAGCGCCATATGGTGAACCAAAATATGTGGATCAAATATTAGGTAATTTAATTGATGTAAAAGAGGATGGTAGTTTTAGACTAGATCAAAAATATTTTAATTACACCACAGGCTTAACGATGACGAATGAAAAATTTCATAATTTATTTGGACAAAAGCCCAGAAACTCTGAAGATGACAAAATATCCCAATTTCATATGGATATGGCTGCCTCTGTACAAAAAGTCACTGAGAATATTATGTTAACTTTAAGTAAGTCTTTAAAAGAAGAATATAAAATTAATAATTTATGCTTAGCAGGAGGGGTAGCATTAAATTGTGTTGCTAATGGAAAAATTTTAAAAGAGAAAATATTTAAAAATATATGGATACAACCTGCTTCAGGTGATGCTGGAGGTTCGCTGGGTGCTGCTTTAGCATTTTGGCATTTGGAATTGGAAAAAGATAGAGAAAATATTAATATAGATTCTATGCAAGGGTCATATCTTGGACCTGAATATTCTCAAGATAATATTGAGAATGAATTAAAAAAATTAGGAGCAAAATTTGATGTTTTAAATAACGAAGACTTGATTGAAAGAACAGCAGAAAGTTTATCAAATGGAGCGGCAATTGGTTGGTTCCAAGGTAGAATGGAGTTTGGCCCTAGGGCACTTGGTTCAAGGTCAATTTTAGGTGATGCGAGATCAGCTACTATGCAAAAAAATCTTAATCTAAAAGTAAAATATAGAGAAAGTTTTAGACCATTTGCTCCATCAGTTCTAAGAGAGGATTTAGAAAATTGGTTTGATTTAGATGCGGATAGTCCATATATGACATTTGTTGCAGATATAAATCCAAAAATTAAAAATAAAATGACTGAAGATCAAGAGAAGCTTTTCGGAATTGATAAGCTAAATGTTAAAAGATCTGAGATACCTGCCGTTACTCATATTGATTATTCCGCTAGAATTCAAACAGTCCATAGAGATACGAACTCTAAGTATTATGATTTAATAAAAAAATTTAAAGAAATAACTAACTGTCCAGTAATTGTAAACACATCGTTTAATGTGAGAGGAGAACCAATAGTAAATACCCCAAGTGATGCTTTTAAATGTTTTATGGGTACAGAATTAGATAGTTTAGTTATTGGAAATTGTTATTTAGAAAAAAATAAACAGATCCAATCATTAAAAAAAGATTATACCAATGAATTTGAATTAGATTAATTATAAAGTGATTTAATTTTTTCAGCTAAATTTAAATAAATTTTTGAAATTTTGTGCCCAGGTAAACTTTCAACAATAGGTTTTCCTAAGTCACCAAATCTTCCAACTTCAGGATCTATGGGTATTTCTCCTAAAAATTCTTTAGAAAATTCTTTCGCAGTTTTTTCAACTCCACCTTCGCCAAAAATAAAATATTTTTTTCCATCATCACCCATAAAATGACTCATATTATCAATTAAACCTATTATTTTCACTCCAAGTTTATCAAACATTTTAATTCCTCTCTTCACATCTTGAAGTGCTAATTCCTGAGGAGTTGAAACAATAATTACTCCATCCATTTTAATTTCTTGAGCAAAAGTTAGCTGGGTATCTCCGGTTCCTGGAGGCATATCTACAATAATTATATCTAAGTTATTCCAATTTACTTTTTGGGCAAAAGTTTTTATTGCACTGGTTACCATCGGACCACGCCAAATCATTGGTGTTTGTTCCTCTGTTAAAAAACCAATTGACATACATTGAATATTATATTTAGAAATAGGTGTCATTGATTTTCCATCACTTTCGGGCTTACCATTTATAGAAAATAACTTTGGCAAAGATGGTCCATATATATCTGCGTCAAGCAAACCTACTTTGCAACCAATTTGCTTTAATGCTAAAGCTAAATTTGTAGCAAATGTAGACTTTCCTACCCCACCTTTTGCACTTGAAATTGCAATAGTATATTTAGTTCCTTTAATAGGGTTTTTTTCAAAGGTTTTTCCACCCATTTTTTTCTTAGTTGCGTCACTTATTTCCGGTTTTTCTTTTGTCATTACATTATCTTAACTTGTTTTTCCTTATAAAGACATTATATACATTGTCATGGTAGACGATTTTAGAGGTAGAGGTGGTAGCCCATGGGGATCACCCCCAGGAGGTGGAGGAGGAAATGGCTCAGGAAGAGGCCCTAGACCTCCAGACATAGAAGAGATAATAAAAAAAATTCAAAATATTATTAATAAATTTATGCCAGGAGGTAGAGCTGGCGGAGGAAGACCATTAGTATTTGGTCTAATAATTCTTGCAATTATCTGGGCAGCAAGTGGTCTATATAGAGTTTTACCTGATGAACAAGGTGTTGTCTTAAGATTTGGAAAATTTGTAAAAACTACACAACCAGGATTAAATTATCACATACCATTCCCAGTAGAGTCAGTTCTTACTCCGAAAGTAACTAAAGTAAATAGAATGGATGTTGGTTTTAGATCTGGAGCAGACAGTGGATTTTCATCTGGCGGGGTAGCAGATGTACCCGAAGAAAGTTTAATGTTAACCGGTGATGAAAATATCGTAAACATAGATTTTTCAGTTTTCTGGGTTATAAAAGACGCTGGAAATTTTTTATTTAAAATTCAAGATCCCCAAGGAACTGTTAAAGCCGCTGCAGAAACTGCTATGAGAGAAGTTATAGCGAGAAGCGATATTCAGCCAATTTTAACAGAAGGACGATCTAAAATTGAAATTGATACTCAAGAAATTATTCAGAGTATTTTAGATGAATACAATAGTGGAATTCAAGTTACACAAGTTCAAACTCAAAAAGCCGACCCACCAGATCAAGTAATAGATGCTTTTAGAGATGTACAGGCCGCTAGAGCAGATATGGAAAGATCTAAAAATGAAGCTCAAGCTTATGCTAACGATGTAATTCCAAGAGCAAGAGGAGAGGCTGCAAAAATTTTACAAGCTGCAGAAGCATATAAAAAAGAAGTTGTTGCAAGAGCAGAAGGAGAAGCAAGTAGATTTGTAGCGATTTATACAGAATATGCAAAAGCGAAGGAAGTTACACAAGAAAGAATGTATTTAGAAACCATGGAAAAAGTTTTAGCTGACATAGATAAGGTGATTATAGATAAAAATGCAGGATCTGGAGTTGTTCCATATTTACCTTTACCTGAACTTAAAAAGAAGGCGAATTAAATGAAAATAGGAAAACTTATATTACCAATAATATTTATTTTAGCTCTAACTGCTTTCTTTTCAATTTTTGTAGTAAAAGAAATTAATCAAGCAATTGTTCTACAGTTTGGAGATCCAAAAAGAATTATTTTAAAACCAGGTTTGAATTTTAAAATGCCATTTATACAAAATGTCGTTTTTTTAGATAAAAGAATATTGAATTTAGATGCTCCGCCCGAAGAGGTAATCGCATCGGATCAAAAAAGATTAATAGTTGATGCATTTGCAAGATTTCAAATTGTTGATCCATTAAAATTTTATATTTCAGTAGGAAATGAAAGAGTAGCCAGATCGAGATTATCAACAATTATAAATTCAAGAATTAGAAGTGTATTAGGTACACAAAGGTTACAAACATTATTATCTGAAGATAGAACTAAACAAATGTCATTGATACAAGACGGTGTAAATAATGAAGCTGAGAAATTTGGTATAAAAATTGTTGATGTAAGAATTAAAAGAGCAGACTTACCTCCGGCAAACAGTGAAGCAATCTACAGAAGAATGCAAACTGAAAGGGAGAGAGAAGCCAAAGAATTTAGAGCAAAAGGTGCTGAAATGGCTGTTACTATTACTTCAACTGCAGATAAAGAAGTTGCAGTTATCCTTGCGGAAGCCAACAAAAATTCAGAAATAATGAAAGGAGAAGGTGATGGCACAAGAAATAAAATTTTTGCAGAAGCTTTCGGAAGAGATCCTGAGTTTTTTGCTTTTTATAGAGCCATGCAAGCTTATGAGAGAGCTTTAATAGGTGGAGATACCTCTTTAGTTTTATCTCCTGACAGTGAGTTCTTTAAGTTTTTTGGAAATATAAAACCTAATAAAACAGACTAATTTAAAATAGTTATGAGAGAGTTATTCATAGCTTTTGGCTTATTTCTTTTTATAGAAGGAATTTTGTATGCCTTATTTCCATCAAAAATGAAAAATATGTTAAAAAAAATTGATACAATTAAAGATGGTCAGTTGAGAATTGGTGGATTTATTTTTGCAATAATTGGCTTTCTTATTATTTGGTATCTAAAAAAATGATGAAAACTAAATCAAAAAAATTTTATATACTTTTTATATTTTTCTATTTTTTCTTTAATATTCAAGGAAACAGTAAAGAGTCGCCAAGTTCTTTTGCAGATTTAGCAGAAAAATTAATGCCTTCAGTGGTAAATATCTCTACTACGCAAACTATCGTGAGCAATGTCAATCCATTTCCTTTTGAATTTCCGCCAGGTTCTCCATTTGAAGATATGTTTAAGGAATTTGGCACTCCACAAAAAAGAAAAGCTAGTGCATTAGGATCAGGTTTTATAATTGACTCAAAAGGAATTGTAATAACGAATAATCATGTGATCAAAGGAGCTGAAGATATAATTGTAAAAGTTGATGGAAAAAAGGAATATACAGCAAAAGTTTTGGGAGCTGATCCATTATCAGATATTGCAGTCCTGAAAATAGAGTCTTTAGAAAAATTTAAACCTGTAAAATTCGGTGACTCTGATAAAGCAAGAATTGGTGATTGGGTTATAGCCATTGGAAATCCTTTTGGCTTAGGAGGAACTGTAACATCGGGGATAATTTCTGCAAGAAATAGAGATATTGGTTTGTCTAGATATGAAGATTTTATTCAAACAGATGCATCAATTAATGTTGGAAATTCTGGAGGCCCACTTTTTGATATGGATGGCAATGTAATAGGAATTAATACAGCAATTCTTGGTAGAGATGGTTCAATAGGAATTGGATTTGCTATTCCATCTAATAGTGCAAAAAAGGTAATTGAACAACTAATAGAATTTGGAGAAACTAAAAGAGGATGGTTAGGAGTTAGAATTCAAGTAGTAACTAAAGAGATTGCAGAATATGAAAAATTAGACAAGCCCAGAGGCGCACTAGTTGTAAGTGTTGCTGAAAACAGCCCATCAGATAAAGCAGGCATCAAAGATGGTGATATAATTTTAGAGTTCGATGGAACTAAAATAAATGAAATGAAAGAACTTCCAAAAATTGTTGGGCAAACAAATGTTGGCAAAAATGTTTTAGTTAAAATCTGGAGAAATGGAAAAGAATTAACAAAGAAAATAAAATTAGGAAGGTTAGAAACTTCAGAGGACTTCAAATCAAAAAAAGCAAAAAAAGTAGAAGCAATAGAAATTGAGACATTAAAAATTAAGGTTAGACCAATAAATGAAAAAGATATTGAGGAAAGAGGGCTATTAAAAAATACAAATGGCCTAGTTATTCTTGATATAGCAAGAGAAAGTCCAATTAATTATTTAAGCGTAGGAAATATAATTGTAGAAGCGCAAAAAAAAGCGATCAGAACAGTTGGAGATTTAGAAATTGCAGTGAGTTCAGCAATAAAATCTAAAGAAAAAACTTTATTACTAGTAATTTATAATAATCAGAACCAAAGAAGATATATTGGTGTTAAATTAGATTAATCTATGGACCTTAAGTCCAAAATAATTTTAATTTCAGGTCCTACTGCATCTGGAAAATCAATTTTTGCATTAAAAGTTGCCAAAAAAATAAATGGTGAAATTATTAATTCAGATAGTATGCAGGTTTATAAACAATTAAATATTTTAACAGCTCGTCCAAAAAAAAAAGACCAAAAAAAAATTAAACACCATCTCTATGGTTTTCAAAGTGTTAAAAAAAAATTTTCAACTGGTCAATGGTTAAAACTTACAATCAATAAGATTAAAGAAATAAAAAAAAGAAAAAAAATACCAATTTTGGTAGGAGGTACTGGACTTTATTTTAAGTCAATTTCTGAAGGTCTTGTAGAAATTCCAAATATTCCTTTGAAATTTAGAAATAAAATAAGATTATTACAACTAAGAATTGGTCAAAAAAAATTTTATCAAAAACTTATTAAAATTGATCCAATGATAAAAAATCAAATTAATCCTAATGATGCACAAAGAAGTATCAGAGCCTTTGAAATAAAAAAATTTACAAAGAAATCAATTATAGAATGGTTTAAAAAAACAAAAATATTATTTGAATCTTCTAGCTTCATTAAAATTTATATAGATTTTCCAAGAGAAGATCTGGTTAAAAGAATTAAGTTAAGAGTAGATGCTATGTTCAAGGATGGCGCAATATCTGAAGTTAGAAAATTTAATAGATTAAAAGTAAAAAAAGATCATACTTCAAAAAAAGTTATTGGAATTGCAGAAATAGGCAAATTTTTAAAAGGTGAAATTAATTTAAATCAGACAAAAGAAAGAATTTTCATAAAAACTAGACAATATGCCAAAAGACAAACGACATGGGCTAGAGGGCAAATGTCATCTTGGCAGAAAATTGATCCTAAAGAGCTAAACTCAACTTTAAAAAAGTTAAAATAATCCAGTCTTAAACTTGACCAATTAGCACAACTTCAGCTAGATTGGACAAATGCCAAAATTGTATTCAGGAGCTGAAATCGTTTTTAAGTGCCTTGAGGATCAAGGAGTAGAATTTATCTTTGGTTATCCAGGCGGAGCAGTATTGCCAATTTATGATGAGTTAAAAAATTTTAATTCTATAAAACATATTTTAGTTCGTCACGAACAAGGAGCTGGTCATGCAGCAGAAGGATATGCGCGTTCATCTGGAAAACCAGGAGTACTTTTGGTTACCTCGGGACCTGGAGCAACAAATGCGGTAACAGCTTTGACAGATGCCTATATGGATTCGGTTCCTTTGGTTTGTATTTCAGGACAAGTTCCTACGCATTTAATTGGAACAGATGCATTTCAAGAATGTGACACCACGGGAATAACAAGACCATGTACAAAACATAACTGGTTGGTCAAAGATATTAATGATTTAGGCAAAACAATACATAAAGCTTTTGAAGTTGCTACAACTGGAAGACCTGGGCCAGTACTAGTAGACATTCCAAAAGATGTTCAATTTAAAAAATCAAAATATATTAATTTTAAAAAACAAAAAAAATTAAACGGCAAAGTTCATAATAAATTTTCACAAAAAAATATTGATGAATTAATTAAATTAATGGACAAAGCATCTAAGCCAATTTTTTATACTGGTGGTGGCGTTGTAAACTCAGGACCAAGAGCTAGTGAACTTTTAAGAGAATTAGTTAACATAACTGGTTTCCCAATAACGTCCACATTGCAAGGATTAGGATCTTATCCTGGAGAAGATAGTCAATTTTTAGGAATGTTGGGTATGCATGGTTCTTATGAAGCTAATAATGCAATGCATGATTGTGATTTAATGATAAATATAGGAGCAAGATTTGATGATAGGATAACTGGTAAGATTGATGAGTTTTCACCCAAATCAAAAAAAGTCCATATTGATATTGACCCGTCATCAATAAATAAAAATGTTAAAGTAGATTTACCTATTGTTGGAGATGTTGCAGAAGTTATTAGCTTTACAATCAAAACTATAAAAAAAATTAAACCTAATTTTGCTAAATCAAATAAACAAAAGATTTCAAAATGGTGGGAAAAAATTCAAAAGTGGAGATCGATTAATTCATTCGATTTTGTAAATAGTACAGAAACAATAAAACCTCAGTATGCAATTCAAAGACTTTATGAGCTAACAAAAAATAAAGATACTTATGTAACAACAGAAGTAGGTCAACATCAAATGTGGGCAGCACAACATTATAAATTTGATAAACCTAATCGTTGGATGACCTCCGGAGGTTTGGGAACAATGGGTTATGGTTTACCTGCTGCAGTTGGAGTCCAAGTAGCACATCCAAAAAAACTAGTCATAGATATTGCAGGTGAAGCATCTGTATTGATGACTATGCAAGAAATGTCTACTGCAGTACAATACAATTTACCTATCAAAATTTTTATTTTAAATAATGAATACATGGGAATGGTTAGACAATGGCAAGAATTGCTTCATGATAAAAACTATTCAGAAAGTTATACTGCAGCCTTACCTGATTTTGTAAAATTAGCAGAAGCCTATGGATGTGTTGGAATTAGAGCTACAAAACCTGAAGAACTAGATGATAAAATTATTGAAATGATTAATACTGATAGACCAGTAATTTTTGATTGTTTGGTAGATAAAGAAGAAAATTGTTTTCCAATGATACCTTCAGGAAAGCCTCATAATCAAATGCTTTTGGGACCAAAAGATCAAAAACAAAATAAAATAACAGGAAAAGGAAAAATTTTAGTTTAATGTCAAAATCAAAATCTGCATATAGCATTCCTGGAAAGATGGGTAAGCTTGATACTCATATAATTGTAGTATGGGTAGATAATGAAGCTGGGGTTTTAGCAAGAGTTGTAGGTTTGTTTTCAGGCCGCGGTTATAATATAGAGTCATTAGCTGTAGCCGAGGTTGATATGAGATTAAATATTTCTAGAATTACGATTGTTACAACAGGAACTCCTCAAGTTATAGAGCAGATAAAACTACAATTAAAAAAACTCGTACCAGTTCATAAAGTTGCAGATTTTAAAAGAGAAGATAAAAATGTAATATTTAAAGAAATGGCTTTATTTAAAGTAGTTGGAAGCAATAAAACAAAAGAAAAGGCTTTAAAAGCTTGCAAAAAATACAATGCAGTTATATTGGACAAGACAAAAAAATCGTACGTGATACAAATAACAGCTTTAAGAAGAGAGATAGATATTATTTCAAAGAATCTAAAAAAATTTGGCTTAGTAAGCGTATCTAGGACAGGAGCAGTTGCTATGACAAGAGGTTCAGAAATATTTAAGTAATTTAAAAGGAGAAAAAAAATGAAAATGTTTTATGAAAAAGATACCAATGTTAATTTAATTAAAGGTAAAAAAATAGCTATATTTGGTTATGGTAGCCAAGGACATGCTCATGCGTTAAATCTGAAAGATAGTGGAGTTTCGGAAGTAGTTGTTGCTTTAAGAGAAGGATCAACAAGTAAAGCTAAAGCAGAGTCAAAAGGACTTAAGGTAATGAACTTATCAGACGCTGCCGAATGGGCAGACGTTGTAATGATTTTAACTCCAGATGAATTACAAGCCTCTATTTACAAAAATCATATTGAGCAAAGAGTTAGAGAAGGCACATCTGTAGCTTTTGCACATGGTTTAAATATTCATTATGATTTAATTCAGGCAAGAAAAGATTTAGATATATTTATGGTGGCTCCTAAAGGCCCAGGTCATCTGGTTAGAAGTGAATTTCAAAAAGGTGGAGGAGTACCATGTTTATTTGCCGTTCATCAGAATGGATCAGGCAAAGCAAGAGATTTAGCAATGTCTTATGCTTCTGCAATAGGTGGTGGAAGATCAGGGATTATAGAAACCACTTTTAAAGATGAAGTAGAAACCGATTTGTTTGGAGAGCAAACAGTTCTTTGTGGAGGATTAGTAGAGTTAATAAAAAATGGATATGAAACTTTAGTTGAAGCAGGCTATGAGCCAGAGATGGCATATTTTGAGACTGTCCATGAAGTTAAGTTAATAGTCGATTTAATTTATGAGGGTGGAATCGCGAACATGAACTATTCTATTTCAAACACAGCTGAATATGGAGAGTATGTTACAGGCCCAAAAATTATTAACAGGGAAGAAACCAAAAAAAGAATGAAAGAAGTTTTAGCTGATATTCAGTCTGGTAAGTTTACAAAAGATTGGATGGATGAATGTAAGAATGGGCAAAAAAACTTCTTAAAAACAAGAGAAAAATTAGCTGAACATCCAGTTGAAAAAGTAGGAGCAGCTTTAAGAGCTATGATGCCCTGGATATCAAAAAAGAAGCTGGTTGATAGCGACAAGAAGTAGATTAAAGTGTTAATTTTGGATTAAAAGACTCAAAATATTTTGCAATCTCCCCTAGAGATTGTATGATGATATTTTAAAAATTACTGCAATGACTGATAAAAACAGAGTTTATATTTTTGATACCACGATGCGTGATGGTGAACAATCGCCTGGAGCATCAATGAGTTTGGAAGAAAAAATTCAAATAGCAAGAGTTTTTGATGAACTTGGTGTTGATATAATTGAAGCAGGCTTTCCAATAGCTTCACCAGGAGATTTTGAGGCTGTAACAGAAATTAGCAAAATTTTAAAAAAATCTATTCCTGCAGGCCTTTCAAGACATTCAAAAAAAGATATAGACAGATGTTATGAAGCTTTAAAACACGCTTCAAGATTTAGAATTCATACTTTTATTTCCACAAGTCCTTTACATATGAAGCATAAATTGAATAAATCACCTGAGCAAGTTTATGAATCAATTAAAGAGCATGTTACTTATGCGAGAAAATTTACAGACGATGTTGAGTGGTCATGTGAAGATGGAACAAGAACTGACATGGATTATATGTGTAAAACAGTTGAACTTGCGATTAAATGTGGAGCTAAAACAATAAATATTCCTGATACTGTTGGTTATACAGTGCCTTCTGAATTTACAAAAATTATTCAAACATTATTAAATAAAGTACCAAATATAGATAAAGCAATCTTATCTACTCACTGTCATAATGATTTAGGTTTGGCTGTTGCAAACTCATTAGCAGGTGTTCAAGCTGGAGCAAGACAAATAGAATGTACAATTAATGGAATTGGAGAGAGAGCAGGCAATGCTGCGTTAGAAGAAGTAGTAATGGCAATGAAAACAAGAAATGATTTGATGCCTTACTCAACTGGAATTAATACAACATTATTAAGTAAAGCTTCAAAGATAGTTTCAAATGCAACTGGTTTTCCAGTTCAATATAACAAAGCAATAGTTGGAAAAAATGCATTTGCACATGAAGCCGGAATCCATCAAGATGGAATGCTTAAAAATAGAAATACTTATGAAATAATGACACCCGAAAGCGTTGGCGTTAAACAAACATCACTTGTAATGGGCAAACATTCTGGAAGACATGCTTTTAAAGATAAATTAATAAGTTTAGGGTACGCAGATTTAACAGACGACGTTGTTGAAAGTGCTTTTGGAAAATTTAAAGTTTTAGCGGATAAGAAAAAACATGTATACGATGAAGATATTGTTGCCTTAGTAGATGATAGTTTAATAAAAGATGATAGTGTAATTGTTTTAAAATCACTAAAAGTTTTTGCAGGAACAGGAGAACCTCAAAAAGCTGAAATGACATTAGAAGTTTATGGTGAAATTAAAAAAACCTCAGAGACAGGAGATGGGCCAGTTGATGCAATTTTCAAATCTATAAAAAAACTTTATCCTCATGAAGTTAATTTACAGCTTTACCAAGTTCATGCAGTTACAGAAGGTACAGATGCTCAAGCAACAGTGAGTGTAAGGATAGAAGAAGAAGGAAAAACTACAGTTGGACAGGCTGCTGACACAGATACTTTGGTTGCGTCAGCTAATGCTTATATTAATGCTCTAAACAAAATGATAATAAAAAGGAAAAGAAATTTTGCACCTGAAAATTCAGAAGCTAAAGAAAATTTAAAATCAGAAAAAATGAAAGGAATATAATTAAAATGGGAATATTAGGAAATATATCTAAAATTTGGAGCCAGGATATGGCTATTGATTTAGGTACAGCAAACACTCTTGTGGTTTTAAAGGGTCAAGGAGTTGTTTTAAACGAACCTTCGGTTGTAGCCGTGGTTGAGGACAAAGGTAAAAAATCAGTTTTAGCAGTTGGGGATGAAGCAAAAACAATGTTAGGAAGAACTCCAGGTAATATAAGCGCTATAAGACCTTTAAGAGATGGGGTGATTGCTGATTTTATTGTAACAGAAGAAATGATAAAGCATTTCATAAAAAAAGTTCACAAAAGAAGTACTTTTGCAAATCCTAGAATTCTTATTTGCGTTCCTACAGGATCAACTCCTGTTGAAAGAAAAGCCATACAAGATAGCGCTTTAGCTGCAGGAGCTAGAAGAGTTCAATTAATTGAAGAACCCATTGCTGCTGCAATTGGAGCTAATCTTCCAATCTCTGAAGCAACAGGATCAATGGTAGTCGATATAGGTGGCGGAACAACTGAAATAGCAGTTATGTCTTTGGGTGGAGTTGTTTATTCTAAATCACTAAGAATTGCAGGAGACGCAATGGATGATGAATTAAAAAATTATATGAGAAAAGAGTATAATTTATTAATTGGTGATAGTACTGCAGAAAAAATAAAAAAAGAAATTGGAACGGCAATTCCTACAAATAATAATACTTATCCAGTAAAAGGTAGAGATATTAGATCTGGAACACCTAAAGAAGTTAATATCACAGAAGAAGATAGTTCGGAAGCATTATCAAGAATACTAAGAGAGATGGTAAATGGAATAAAAGACGCTTTAGAAAACACACCTCCAGAACTTTCTGCTGACTTAGTTGATATGGGATTAACACTAACAGGTGGAGGAGCACTGCTAAAAAATATTGATAAAAGATTTTCTAAAGAAACTGGACTTCCCGTGCATATAGCAGACGATCCATTAGCATGTGTTGCCATTGGCACTGGAAGAGCTCTAGAACAAGAAGAGACATTCAATACAATGTTATCGGAGTACTAATAATACTTGAATAACTTTATAAACACATGGAACCTAGCAGAGATGATTTTGTAATTGCTATACGTTCCGCTTTTTTAAAAAAAGGAACAAAACAAAGGTTTTCGCTAATTGCATTATTACTTTTTTCTTTAGTTTTAATTATTTTAGGAAAGTTTAATTTTTCTGCAATTAATTATTTAAAAATTGGAATAAATGAAGTTGTTTATCGAACATCATTTATTGCATCAATACCAGAAAAATATATCGGTTATTCTTATCAGGCAATACAAAAACATTTAAGAGTTTATAGAGATTTCAATTTAATTGAAGAAGAATTAAAGGAAATAAAAATTCAAAACTATCAATCAAAATTTTTAGAGATTGAAAATAAAAGATTAAAAAAAATTTTAGAGGATATTACTTATTCTTCAAATGCAATAATTGCTAAAGTTTTAATTGATAAACAAAGTCCATTTCTAAGATCTATAATTATAAATAAAGGAACAAAAAATGGATTAAAAAAGGGTATGGCAGTTTTAAGTGATGAATATTTAGTTGGAAAAATTGTTGAGGTCAATTACACAACATCAAGAGTACTTCTTTTATCAGATTTGAACAGCAGAATTCCAGTTTCAATTGAGCCAGGTAGCATACAATCAATATTGTCCGGAGATGGTGATAAATCTGGAACAATTCAATATATGAAAAGTAATATTTCTATTGAAGAAGGCAGCATAATTTATACTTCAGGAACTGGAGGCTTGTTAAAGCCCGGAATACCAATTGGAAAAATTAAAAATAATGAAAATTTATTAAGTATAGATTTTTTTTCTGATTTTACTCAATTAAGATACATTAAAATAGCATCATATTTTAAGGAAGAGAATTAGAAATGAGTGAATTTACTAGAAGCAATATAATTAATAATTTACTTAAATTATTACCTTTAATTATTCTTTTTTTATCTGTTTTAAATGAAATGGATTTAAATTATTTAAAAATTTTTTCATTAAATTTTCCTTTTATATTGATTTTTTATTGGAGCCTTAGAAAAACAGAATTAATTGGTTATGGTTATATTTTTTTAGCAGGTTTGATTAATGATGTTGTTACAGGTTTTCCAATTGGCATAAGTAGTTTTAACTATCTTCTTATTTGCGGTTTTGCAGCATATTTAAGAACAATAACACTTAGACCAAGTTTAATAAAAGATTGGTTCTTTTTTCTTTTTACATTACTAGTAGTAAATTCTTTATCATATAGTGCACTTAACTTAATTTTTGATATTGATCTAAATTATAAAAATTTGTTCTTTAATATTTTTTTTACATTCATTTTTTATATTATTTTTGCAAACTTATTTTTATTCTACCAAAATAAATTTTTAAAAGAGACTAATGATTAGTAGTAGCGACTCAGGAATAGGAAAAAAACTTAATGTAATTTCTAGGAGAATGTTTATTCTTTCTAGCGCAAAAGTCATTATATTTGGTGGGATTTTTGCCAGACTATTTTCTTTACAAATAAATGAAAATAAAAAGTACTTAACTTTATCAGATAAAAACCGTTTAAGAGAATGGAGACTACCTCCAGTTAGGGGTGATTTTTTAGATTACTTTGGAAAAATTATTGCCGGCAACTCTGAAGTTTATCAGTTACATATAATTCCAGAAGAGGTCAGTAATTTTAAATCACTTATGGTTAGATTAAAAGAAATTCTTAGTTTGTCTGAAAATGAATATAATAAAATTTTGAGAAGAAAGGAACAGCGTAAACCATGGCAGACTTTAATTATTTCTGAAAATTTATCGTGGGAACAATTTTCTAAAATAAATTTATATCTACATGAACTAGATGGAGCAAAGCCAGTTTTATCAATTTCAAGGAATTATCCATATAAAGATAGTTTTACTCATGTATTAGGTTATGTTTCTAGAGCAAGTGTATCTGATTTAAATGAAAATGAGGTAATTAAAAATAATCATGTTCCAGGATTAAGAGTTGGAAAAATAGGTTTAGAAAAAACTTTTGAAAAAGATTTAATAGGCACCAATGGTGTTCAAAGATACGAAGTTAATGCTTATGGAAAGAGAATAAATCAACTCGACCATGTTGAGGGTATAAAGGGTAAAAATATAAATTTAACTATTGATACTGATGTTCAAGTATTATCGAACGAACTTTTAAAAAATAAATCTGGCTCAATAGTAGTTATGGACATATATACGGGCGAAGTTATAGCTATGCACTCTTCACCATCTTTTGATCCAAACTTATTTTTTCACGGAATCAGTTCTGAAGAATGGAATACAATTAGGGACAATCCTTTAAAACCACTTTTAAATAAAACTATTTCTGGTCTTTATTCTCCTGGGTCGACAATTAAACCTTTGGTAGCTCTTTCTGCATTAGAAAATGATGTAATTAGTCCAAATCTAAAAATTGAATGTACTGGAGTAACAGAACTTTACGGACAAAAATATCATTGTTGGAAAGATGAAGGACACGGCTTCATGTCTCTTAGAAATGCAATAAAACAATCTTGTGATACTTACTTTTATGAAGTTGCTAGAAGATTAGGTGTAGATAGATTAAATTTAACTTCTAAAAAATATGGCCTAGGTGAAAAAACAATGAGTGGTGTTTTTTTAGATGAAAAAGAAGGTCTAGTACCATCTACAAAATGGAAAAAAAACAATCTAGGAAGAGGGTGGGTTTTAGGAGAAACTTTAATTACTGGTATAGGTCAAGGTTATATCCAAACGACACCTATGCAGCTTTGTTTAATGACAGCTCAATTAGCGAATGGAGGATTTAAAATTTACCCAAAAATAAATAAAAATGAAAGCAATTTATCATTAGAAACTATAAAGAATATAATATCAGAAAAAACTTTAGAAAAGGATGGAAAAGGGTTTGGAATAATTGAAACTGGCAAAAAATTATTAAAATATCAAGATAATGAGTTTGAACCTCTTTTTAGAAATCAAGAGAACGTAAAATTTGTTTTAGAAGCAATGTTTGGTGCTACTAATGAATTGTATGGAACTTCATTTGCATCAAGATTTGATGATAAAAAATATCAGTTTGCTGGCAAAACTGGTACTGCGCAAGTTAGAAAAATTACAGAGGAACAAAGAGAGTTAGATTTGAAAACTTCTCAGATAGCTTACGAACAAAGAGATCATGCTTTATATGTTGCATATGGCCCGTATGCAAACCCAAGATATGCTGTAAGTATCATTGTTGAACATGGAGGATCGGGAGGTAAGGTAGCGGCACCCATTGCAAAAAAATTATTTAAATTAGTCATAGATAAACATGATTTAAGAGAAAAAATTAGAATGGAAAAAATAAAAACTACTTAAAATGTTTCAGCAAAGTTCATATACAGATCATTTAACTTTTTTTCAAAAGATAAGAAGTTTTGATATTATTTTAATTTTATCTATTTTAGCTCTAGGTTTCATTGGAGTTATTTCTATGTATTCTTCTGATGGAGGAGAGTTTTCATATCATACAACAAGTCACATTATAAGGTTTGGGGTTTTTTTTGTTTTAATGTTGTTTCTCTCATTTGTTAGAATTAAGTTTTGGTACTCAATAGGATATTTTTTTTATTTTATCGTAGTTTTATTATTAATCTATGCATCTTTCTATGGGATAACTGCTTCTGGATCGCAAAGATGGATAAATTTATATTTAATAAATTTGCAACCTTCTGAATTAATGAAAATTTCAATTATAGTATGTTTTGCAAAGTATTATCATAGAATGCAAATTTCTAATGTTAATCGATTTAGAAATTTAGTATCACCAGTAATCTTATTAGTTATTCCTGTAATTCTTGTCATTAGTCAACCAGATCTTGGAACATCAATATTAATAGCATTGAGTGGTGTAGTTGTAATTTGGTTATCAGGAGTTAATATAAAATATTTCATTTATTCTGGTTTAGTTTTAATTATTTCAGCACCGTTTGTTATTTCTTTTTTAAAACCATACCAGAAGTTAAGAATATTAAGTTTTTTTGACCCAGAAAGAGACCCATTAGGTGCTGGTTATCAAATAATACAATCAAAAATTGCTGTTGGTTCTGGAGGGTTAAGCGGCAAAGGCTTTTTGAAAGGGACTCAAAGCTATTTAGAATTTCTTCCTGAAAAACATACTGATTTTATTTTTACTCTATTTTCTGAAGAATTTGGTTTTTTGGGATCTATAGGACTCTTACTAATTTATTCAATAATGATATATAGAATTATTTCAATTGGTTCTTTAGCTAGGAGTTTTTTTGCTAAATTATATTGCTATGGTTTTGCATCGGCTATTTTCATATATATTGTAGTCAATATGTCCATGGTATTAGGCTTACTTCCGATTGTTGGATCTCCTTTACCAATCATTTCTTACGGAGGATCTTCAATGTTAGCAACAATGACTGGTCTCAGTATTGTCATGAGTGCTAAAATATACCATCGCCAACTAATCTCTTAAATTGTAAGTTTTTAAAATGTCAGAAAATATAAAAATCGGTATTGTTGGTGCAGGTATACAAGGAGTCTGTAGCGCTCTATTTCTTAAAAAAAAGGGTTACGAAGTTACTTTGTTTGATAGAAATGACCCAGGGATATCAGCAGCTTCATATGGGAATGCTGGACACTTTTCACCTTATGCATCAATTCCATTGAACAGGCCTGATATTTTATTAGATGTTCCGGCAATGCTATTTAGCTCTACTGGTCCATTAGCCTTAAGATGGAATTATGTTCCAAAAATGATTCCTTGGTTTTTTAAATTTATAAAAAATTGTAGCACAAAAAATATGATGCACACCGCTAAATATATGCATCAGATATTAGATATAGCTTTACCTGCTTATGATGAATTGTTTCAAGAAATTGATCTATCCGGATTAGTAGAAAATAATGGAATAATGTATATATGGAACGACCAAAATCTCAAAAGTAGAGAGTTAGAAATTAAAATTAGAAATGAAATAGGAGCAGAACAACAATTGTTAAATAAAAAAGAGATTCATGATTTAGAACCAAACATTAAGAAAATTTACCATGCTGGAGTTTTTTATAAGAATGCTAGACACGCAAGAAATCCAGGAAAAATTTGGTTAAAGTTGTTTAATTTGTTTTTATCGAAAGGAGGAAAGTTTAAAAAAAGCAATGTAGAGAATATTCACTTTTCAGATGAAAAACCAATTATAAAAATACAAGAAGATTATTTTAAATTTGATAAAATTCTTATTACAAGTGGAGCTTTTTCAAAAATATTAACTGATCAGTTAGACGAAAAAATTCCTCTTGATACAGAGAGAGGATATCATATTCACTTCAAAAATTGCGATCATATGATTTCACGTCCAGTAGTTTTTCACAATAGAGGTTTTGGAATGACTCCTATGGAACAAGGGTTAAGAGTAGTAGGTACTGTAGAATTTGGTGGTTTAAAAAATAAAATAAGCAAAAGTAGAATTAAAAATTTAGTAAATAATGCAAAATTTTTACTTGATGGTTTGCCAGAACATGAAGATGAATGGTTAGGATTTAGACCAACTTTACCAGACTATTTGCCAGTTATAGGTCCTTCAAAAAATTATGAAAATGTATTTTATTCGTTTGGACACCATCATTTAGGATGGACTTTAGCCGCTATATCTGGGAAAATAATATCTAAAATGATTTCAAATGAAAATACAAACCTAGATTTACAACCTTATAGTTCTGTAAGATTTTCTTAGTCCTGTGGATAAAAAAAATAATTTAGCTTACTTTTTGTTAATACTTACAACCATTTTTTGGTCTGGTAATTTTATCGTTGGAAAAGCTGCTAGCATCTATGAAATTCCACCTTTTTCTTTAAATTTTTATAGATGGTTTTTTGCAGGTTTAATTTTATTACCATTTACTATTAAAGAACTGATAGATAAAAAAAATTATATTATTAGTAATATTGGTTTTTTTATAATTTTAGGCATTACAAGTATTACAATATTTAATTCTATTGTTTATTATTCTTTGTATTATACACAAGTTATAAGTGGAGTTTTAATGATCTCTACAATTCCTGTATGGATAATATTTATTTCATCAATTTTGAATATTGAAAAAACAAATACATTTCAAATATTTGGAGTAGCTCTTTCATTGACAGGAGTTATTTTTATTATCACTAAAGCTGACATAAATTTAGTTAAAAATTTAGATTTCAATAAAGGTGATTTAACAATGGTTATAGCAATGTTTTCTTGGGCACTATATTCAGCATTATTAAAAAAAAAAAAATATGAAATATCTCAAATTACTTTACTAGAAGTGGTCATAATTACTGGTTTAATATTTTTGATTCCAATTTATTTAATTGAAATGAGCATGGGAAATTTAATAAGGTTAGAAAAACCCTTTTATTTAACTTTAATCTATGTTGTTCTATTTCCTGGTCTTGCTTCATTCTTTTTTTGGATTAAAGGAATAGCATTAATTGGCGCAAACAGAGCAGGTGTATTTTTACATTTGATGCCAATTTTTGGTGCTATAATGGCTATGATTATATTTAAAGAAAAATTCATGTTCTATCATTTTTTAGGAGCCATGTTCATTGTTGCTGGAATAACTCTATCAAATAAAAAAAATTAAATGTTTAAAGTTGCAATTTTAGACGATTATCAAAATATAGCTCAAGAGTTTGTAAATTTAAAAAAACTATCTGGAAAATATGAAATAAAAATCTTTAGTACTCCTTTCAAAAATGAAGAGGAGGCAATTGAAGAATTAAAAGAATTCGAAGCTCTTTTAATAATGAGAGAAAGGACTCTTATTTCAAAAAATTTATTAAATAATTTAAAAAAATTAAAATTTATTATTACAAGTGGAATGAGAAATAAAGCAATTGATTTACAAGCGGCAAAAGAAAAAAATATAATTGTTACAGGAACAGAAATAAATTCAAATCCTGCTGCAGAATTAACTTGGGTTTTAATTTTAGGATTAGCGAGAAATATTAAGATGGAGATTGACAATATGTTTCAGGGTTATTGGCAAACAACTCTTGGTGTTGAATTAGAAGGGAAAATTTTAGGTTTAATTGGTCTTGGAAAAATCGGATCTAAGGTAGCCAAAATAGCAAAAGCTTTTGGCATGCAGGTTATAGCCTGGAGTGAAAATTTAGATTTAGCCAAGTGTAAAGAATTAGATGTACTGCCAGTAACTAAAGAAGATTTATTAAAAACATCAGACTTTATTTCAATTCATGTTGTCTTAGGCGATAGATATAAAGAATTAATTACACTAAAAGAATTTGATATGATGAAGAAAACTGCTTACTTAATTAACACTTCTAGAGGTCCAATAGTAAACGAAGATGATTTAATTATAGCTTTATCTACAAATGTTATAGCAGGAGCAGGTATAGATGTTTATGAGAAAGAACCTTTGCCTGCAGACCATAAATTACGATTTTTACCAAATGCTTTGTTGCTTCCTCATTTAGGCTATGTAACTGCAGAAAATTATTCTATATTTTATAATCAGATGATTGAAAATTTAGAAGCTTGTGTTAGTGGTAAGCCAATTAGAAAAATTGAATAAATAATGCCAAAAAGAATAAATATAACTTTAACACCTGAACAAGAAAAAATTATGTTTGAAGAAGCTACAGAACGTCCTGGATCAAGTGCATTGAATTATGAAAAAAGAGAAGGAAGCTATCACTGTGCCAATTGTGGTATAGAACTTTTTAAATCAACTGCTAAATTTGATAGTGGAACTGGATGGCCATCATTTTATGAACCTTTGCCAGGAGTTTTTGAAACTAAAACGGATTATCTACTAGGTTATGCAAGAATCGAATATCATTGTAAAAATTGTGGCGCCCATCATGGACATATTTTTAACGATGGTCCAGAACCTACAGGAAAAAGGTATTGCAATAATGGATTATGCTTAATTTTTAAGCCAAAAAATTAATAAAAAAATCCTATAAATTCTTATAAATTTATAATACTTTTACAGCAATTATATATATGAGAAAAATATTATTAATATTATGTGTTATAATTTATCCGGCTGTTTCATATGCTGATTCACTGCAAAGTGTAATTGATAAAGTTTATGAAAAAGGTTCTGATAAATTGGAAGGTTTTATAGCAGAAAAATTATTTGATGGACCTGGAGATACAGAAATTTCTATCCAATCAAAAGATTCTAACAAACCAGTAGGCAGCATAATGATTGTAAGACCAATAAAAATTCATGATGACAAACTTAATTTTTACCAACTTCAAATTAGTAATAATTCAATACTTGGCTATTCTAGACAAACTTTAAATTTAGGATATGGACATAGATTTCTCTCAAGTGATAAAAAGAGATTTATTGGATTTAATACATTTTTAGACAGAGATACAAAAAATAATAGTAGAGCCAGCATAGGTGCTGAAATAAGAACTGCTGCGTTTGAGGCTAATGGAAATTTTTATAAAGCCCTTTCAGAGAGTAATGGAGCTGGAAACGATGTAGGAAGCAATAAAGAAAGAGTTTTAGATGGCTATGATATTAATATAGTAGGACAAGTACCAAATGCGCCTTGGGCAAATATTGTTTTTACAGATTATAGATGGGAGAAAGTTAAAAATACAAAAGATTCAGAAGGAAAAATTTTTAAAACTGAAATAAACTTAACTAATAATGTGACTTTAGAAGCAGGTATTGATGACAATAATATTACAAATTCACAAGATTTTATAAAGCTTACTTATAATTATCCAGGAAAAGATAGACCTACAATACTAGATGGTAAATCTCAGGAAACATTCGAAACTTCGGATGTCAGTGGAGAAATGCTAACAAAGGTAAGAAGAAGTAATGCGATAACGGTTGAGGTTGAGGCATCTGGAGTTGTAATTGCGAGAGGAAGCAATTAATGAAAAAAATATTTTTAGTTTTTGTATTAACTTTATTTTCTTTTACCAAAGTTTATGCTGCAAGCGGTTCAGGAGCAGCGACAGAATATATAGTAACAATGAAAAAAGTTGAATTGTGTGAAGATAGCGCTTGTGCCACTAGCTATACAGTTGCAACCAAAGATATGCCTGTAGATATTGCATCAGCGACAGCAGGAACTGACATAGGTAGTTACGCGCCAACTACAGGATTAACTTTAGGAAAAACTTATACTCATTTAAGAGTTACTATAAGTAGAACTTTTACAGCAACAGGAACAGTTACAGCAGGAAGTACTAATTGTGCAACTGATGGAGGAACTGATATGGCTGCTGCTCAAATGCTAGATGCTGGAACTGGAACAGCTACTTCGTCGTCAATGTATTTAGTGAATGAAGGCGGTTATGGACCATCTGATGGAACAAGAGATGGAGCTATAGATGCTGCAGATAACGATATAGATATTAGTTATGCTTCACCTACATACGCATCTTCAATGGTTGTTTCAGGAGATACTGCAGCAATGATTTATGCATTAACATCTCCTTATACAGTAGGACTAAAATCTCCAACAATTAGAGTAGTATTTAACACTAGTAAAGCTCTTGGAGCTGAAGACACTGCATGTGTAATGTGGTTAAATGAACCTTACTGCGAAATTACTATTGAATAAATTTATTTTAACTTATTAAGCAATTCACCTTTTTTCTCTAAATCTCTCAATTCTTGATAACCGCCTACATGCAAATCATTAAAAAATATTTGTGGTATTGTTCTTCTGCCATTTGATTTGCTTAACATCTCTTCTTTTTTTCCTTCTTCAAGGGCAATGTTAATTTCCTTATAAGGGATGTTATTTCTTACTAGCAATCTTTTTGCTGCATCACAAAAATTACATCTTGGACCCATATAAACTGTTACATTTTTCATATTTTAAATATAGTCACTTTCTTTAATAATACTTCTAATATTTTTTCTTGAATACTCAAATTTTTTTCTATGTTTAATACTCTGGGAATTTACCCTTTTTCTCCATAGTCTAAATGATGAAGGTTTTAAAGATCTTCTCATTATCTTAATTACATCAGACTCTGTTTTTCCAGTTTTTTTTTTAATATCTTCAAATGTTATGCGGTCAGCCCATGCGGCCCAAATTACCCAATCTGGACTATCTGGTTTTGGCTCAGGGTTTTTAGATCTAGTAATTGGCCTGTGACTTTTTTTCATAGTTTTTAACTAAATTTTTTTAAAAATGATTAATGCAAATTGAAAACGATATGATATTATCTTATTTAGATAGTCCTATCTAGCCATTTTTAGCTCCCGGTTTTTTAGGGCTATCCTTCTAATAGAAAAACTCCTAAAATTGAGAAATGTTACCGTTAGATTACATTCTTTTTTTACAAATAATAATTATTTTATTTATTACACCGGGTACTCCTAGAATCGTAATAATTTCTTACTCAATGAAATATGGAGTTAATAAATGTATTTGGACAGCACTTGGAGATGTAAGTGCAAATATCGTTCAAGCAACTTTAGTTATATTTTTTTTAGGATCTTTTTTTTCAGATAATCCTGGTTTTTTAAATACCTTTAAATGGATAGGAATAATTTATTTAACTTATTTAGCATATGATATTTACAAATCTAAAATAAAAAATATTGACTCAAAAAACATTATTGAAAAAGGTTTTTTTTCTTTTTTTAAAGATGGATTTTTAGTTGCTGGATCAAGTCCAAAGGCTTGGATGTTTTTTCCGTTAATTTTCCCACAGTTTATTAATTTTAATGAAAACTACGTTGTACAATTTTTAATTTTAATTATAACTTATGTTGTTTTAGATTTTTTATCTCTCGTTGGTTATGCAATTCTCGCAAATAAATTAATTATTTGGATAAATGCAAATCCAAAAATAATTAATACAATTTCAGCGTGTGTATTATTAATTATTGCATTTATTATTGCGATAACTCAGCAATACTAAAGGTTTTTTATTACAAATGTTTCAACCTGTAACTTGAAATAAAATCAAATTCTTAGTTTAATAGTCTTTTAATTAATAATTAACAAAGAGGGAATAAATGAAAATAAAAAACATTATAATTACATTTGTTTCTGCAATAGCATTATTATTATCAACTTCTGTTGTATCATTTGCGAAAGTTGTTGGTGATAAAATTATTTTAGGTGCTGCTGTTTCACTAACAGGAAAATATTCATCTAATGGTGTTCATACTCAAAACGGTTACAACATGGCTGTCGAGAGAATAAATAGTATGGGTGGAATTAAAGTTGGTGGAAAAACTTATAAATTTGACATTATTTACTATGATGATGAATCAAATCCTAAGAGAGCAGCTCAACTTGCAGAACGATTAATTAGTCAAGATGGTGTTGAGTTTATGCTTGGACCTTATAGTTCGGGTTTAACTAAAGCTATGGCTCCTGTTACTGAAAAGTACGGAGTACCTATGGTTGAAGCAAATGGTGCATCTAGATCTTTATTTACAAAAGGATACAAATATTTATTTGCAGTGTTAGCACCAGCAAATTTATATCTTGATGTAGCTATTAGAACTGCTGTTGAATTAAATGGCGGAAAAGGTGTTAAAATTGCGCAAGCTTTTGAACAAGATGCTTTTTCTCAAGACGTTAGATTGGGTATTTTAGATGCTGCTAAAGATACAGGATCTGAAATCATAATTGACGACAAATTGCCAAAAGAACTTAATGATATGGCTGCGACTTTAGTTAAAGTAAAACAAATGAAGCCAGATGTACTTGTTGTATCAGGTCATACAAAAGGAGCTTTGACTGCTATCAGACAAATTTCTGAGATGAAAGTTGACGTTCCAATGCTTGCAATGACACACTGTGATGCTGCAAAACTATCTAAACAACATGGTAAAAATTCTCAATACGCTTTATGTGCTTCTCAATGGCACAAGACTTTAACCTACAAAGATAAGTGGTTTAAAGATGGAATGACGTATGATGCAGACTTTACCAAAGCTTTTGGATATGCACCACCATATCAAGCTGCTGAATCTTCAGCTGCTTTATTGGTTTTCAAAGATGCTTTTGAAAGAGCAAATTCTTTCGATCAAAAGAAAGTAAGAGATGCTCTTGCTGCTACTGACATGCAAACTTTTTATGGAAACATAAAATTTGCTCCAGGCGGCCAAAATGTTTCTAAACCGATGGTATTATTCCAAGTCATGTGTGATAGCGCTGGAAAATGTGAAAATAAAGTTGTTGCTCCACTTAAGTGGGCATCTGCTGAGTTGATTCATCCAATACCTAAGTGGTCTGAAAGATAATAACTAATCTATAAATACCCCCTAAACTCTAGGGGGTATTTTTTTTTAAGGATAAATTATGGATTTTATGGTTTTCCAATATCCGATGATAACCGTTCAAGCTTGCTTGGACGGAATACTTCTTGGTATTTTATTTGCTTTGATTGCATATGGTATGGCTCTTCAATGGGGAGTAATGAATATCATAAACATTGCACAAGGAGATTTAGTTATATTGGGTGGATACATTGCTTATTTTATGTATCTCTATGGAATTCATCCAGCATGGGGAGTAATTGTTTCGCCAATCATAATGTATTTTGTTGGTATTGGAATTTATAAATTAGTAATTAACAAAGTCGTTGATAGAGATTTATTCATATCCATTTTAGCAACTTTTGGAATTAGTATTCTTTTTATGCAATTAATGAATTTTGCATTTGGTGCAGACGTAGTACTTGCTAATTCTGGTTATGGAACAACTTTTTTATTTGATAGCAATGTTGTTTTGCCAAATTCGAAAATATTTTCTGCATTTGTAAGTATTGTTTTTGCAATTTGTTTAGTGATTTATATGAAAAAATCAAAGCTTGGACGAGCGATCAGAGCAACAGCCCAGAATGCAAGAGCAGCAAAGATTTTAGGTGTCGACACTGAAAAAGTTTATGCTGCTACTTTTGGTATAAATGCAGCCCTTTGTGGTGTTGCTGGGGCTTTAATATCAATAACATTTACAATACATCCTTATATGGGTTTACCTTACACAATCAGATCATTCATGATCGTAATTGTTGCAGGATTAGGAAATCTACCAGGTGTAGCATTATCTGGCATGGGACTTGGAGTTTTTGAAGAATTTGCAGACTATATTCTTGGAACAGAGTTTAGAATAGGTTCAGTATTTTTATTATTAGTTTTAATCCTTGTTTATAGAAGATTTAAACTTTCTAAGAAAAGAGAGTACTTAAAATGAAGAAAATATTACTTATAATATTATTATTAACATTTCCAAATTTATCTATTGGAAATGAAAGATTTATACCGTTAGAACTTTTTACTGGGGGAGAGATAAGAGATGATACTGAAATAAAATTTACTCCTGCGGACAAAATTTTTGGTGAAAAACGCAGAAAAAAAATTGTAGGCCCTATTGATTGGAGAGCCCCAGGATCTAAGGAAATTATAAAAGTTTACAAAAGAACGCAAAAAAATAGAGAGGGTAGAGTAAAAAAAACTCAACTTTTTACGGTTACTAATGACGGTCAGTGTATGGGAAGAGTACTAGATCAAAGAAAATCAGGGACTAAATATATTAAAAATGGATGCAAGTTTCCCTTAGGTTTTTGGAAAAAAGGTGAAACTAGAACATTCTCAGTTACAGATCGTGGAGCAAGAACTGTAGAACTTAAAATACTAAGTTTAGGAAAAAAACCAACAGATTGTGTAAAATTTAATTGGAAATTATTTGATGATGCGTCTGGAAAAAAATTAGGAGATAATGACTACAAGTTTTGCAAAGGTAGAGCTATGACAAA
This sequence comes from uncultured Pelagibacteraceae bacterium, assembly GCA_902634485.1. GTDB lineage: Bacteria > Pseudomonadota > Alphaproteobacteria > Pelagibacterales > Pelagibacteraceae > Pelagibacter. The sequence continues at coordinate 37,929 of CACPKA010000010.1, forward strand.
TTTGAAGATAAGAAAGATCAAATCTAATTGATGTTTAAAAATGATAAATAAAAATATTATTTTATATGCTGCAATATTATTTTTTGGAATAACAGCACCATTTATTTTTCCTGCATTTAAAGTTCAATTATCAATACTTTGTGTTTTAATAATTTTAGCAATGACATGGAATATCCAAGGTGGTGAGATGGGATATAATTCGTTTGGTAATATTTTATTTTATGGATTGGGCATGTATCTTTGCGCATCTGTCCAGGTGGGAATGTTTTTTCCTTTAGCTGAATGGACTGAAAGTGGTGGAGAAAAAACATTTGTTCATACACCTGCCCAGTTTTTTCAAGGCTTTGGTGTAGGTCTAGCTGTTGCTGCAGTTGTACCGGCGATAGTTGCTGGATTAATAGGATATTCAATTTTAGGATTAAGAGGACATTATTTTGCAATTTGTACATTGGGTCTAGGTGTTGCTGCTGGTGAAATTTCAGGTGGAATAGAAATCATTGGAGCAGGACAAGGATTTACAACTCCACCTTTTCCTGACTTCGGAGGGTTAGAAGCAAGAGGAGAATTTTTTTATTTTTGTAGTTTTATTTCACTTGTGCTCACATTTATCGTGGTTAAATCTGTTTACTCAACTAGATTTAAATTAGTCCTCAATGCAATAAGAGATAATGAAGATAAAGCTGAAGCAATGGGAATTCAAACAATGAAATATAAAATTATTGGTTGGATGATTTCAGCATTTTTTTGTGGCCTTGCAGGTGGCATAATGGGAGGGCTTGTCGGATATATAGACTCAACTGATGTTGCATTTGATGGAAGAGAGATGGGAGTGTTCATGGTTTTAATGGCAATACTAGGCGGCAAAGGAACTTTGTGGGGACCGATTATTGGAGCAAGTGTATTTCATATATTTAAAGAAGGTTTTTGGACTTTTTTCCTTGGATGGCAGTATGTTGCTCTCGGAGTATTGATTGTTGTAATTGTAATTTATTTTCCAGAAGGAATTATGGGCTGGTTAAGAGAAAAATATCCTGAGAGATTTGGTGAAGTAGTTGATGAAGCAGATCGAAAGGCACAGGTGGAACTTAAATGAGTATTCTAGAAGTCAACAACGTGAGTAAATCATTTGGAGGCGTAAAAGCAAATATCGATATTTCAATGTCCGTTGACAAAGGAAAAATTGTTGGTCTAATTGGTCCTAATGGATCTGGAAAAACAACTTTATTTAACTCTATTGTTGGAACCTATCCTATAGATCAAGGGTCTATAAAATTTAATGGTAAAGAAGTTTCAGAATTACCAGTTCCAACTATTGCTAAGCTTGGCTTGTTGAGAACATTTCAACAAACAAGAATATATGGAAAATTAAATTGTGTAGAAAACATGCTTATTAGTCATAAAGCAAGTGATGAGAGTTTAGTCAAAATATTTTCAAAGATACCTAAAAATTTAACAGAAAAAGCTGAGAGCTTATTAAGTTTTGTTGGATTGTATCAAAAAAGAAAACTAAGAGCAGGAGATTTATCTTTTGGTCAACAAAAGTTATTGGAACTCGCAATGGCCTTAATGAACGAACCAGAAATGTTGTTATTAGATGAACCAACTGCGGGAATAAACCCTACGTTAATAAACGGAATTATTGATAGACTTATAAAAGTTAATCAAGATTTTGGAATTACTCTATTTGTAATTGAACATAATATGAGAGTAATTATGCAATTGGCAGAGAGCATTTTTTGTTTAGCTCACGGCAAAATGCTAGCTAATGGTAAACCAGATGAAATAAAAAATGATAAGCGCGTAATCGATGCATATTTGGGAGCGCAATAATGAGTAATCAATATGAAGTTCTTGGAGATGCACCAAAATCACAAGATTTAAAAAAATTATCAAATGAAAATATACATTTAACAATTAAAAATTTATCAGCTGGCTATGGTAAAATGGAAATTTTACATAATCTTGATTTATTTGTTGGTAAAGCTCAATCTCTATGCCTGATTGGCCCCAATGGCGCAGGAAAATCTACAATTCTTCATTCAATATATGGATTTACAAATATATTTTCAGGCCAAATTGAAATAGATGGAAAAGAAATTACAAAATTATCACCAGCTGAAAAACTTAAGAAAGAAGGGATTGCTTATATATTGCAAGATAATTCTGTTTTTCCAGATATGACGGTTGAAGAAAATCTTCTTATGGGAGGTTATATAAAGGATAAAACAGAAGAATCATTTCAAGAGGCAGAAAAAATACTTCAAAAATATGAAAGATTAAAAAATAGAAGAAATCAACCAGCAAAAGTATTATCAGGCGGAGAGAGAAGGTTATTAGAAATTTCAAGAGCTTTAGTTATGAAACCGTCAATACTACTAGTAGATGAACCATCAATTGGATTAGAACCAAAATATATTCAAATGGTTTTTGAGATTTTGGAAGATCTTCAAAAAAATGAAAAAAAAACAATAATATTAGTAGAGCAAAATGCAAAAAAAGGACTTGAGTTTGCTGACATAGGTTATGTTTTAGTCTCTGGACAAACTGCAATTGCAGGTAATGGTGATGATTTATTAGAAAACCCCGATGTTGGAAGATTATTCCTTGGTGGATAATGATAAATTCTAAATATTTTTTTCAAGGATTTGGTTGTATAAAAAAAGTTGATAGTCCTGCAATTGCCCTAGGTTGTTGCATGATTGCAATTGGTGTTTTATTAAAAAATCTTGGTTTTAATCTTCAAGAAAGTGTTTTTTCTACTTTTTTAACTTACGCTTTACCCGGTTCTTTAGTTATGGCTGAGTCAATGATAGTTGGTGCTTCACTATTAAATATTTTTTTAGCAGTATGGTTAGTAAATGTTCGCCTTTATCCAATGACCGTTGCTCTTATGCCTTTGTTAATGCATAAAAACCAACCAAGATGGAAATATTATTTATCTTGCCACTTTGTTGCAGTTTCAGCTTGGCTAATTATGAAGAATAATTATCAATCAGTTGATAAAGAAAAAAGAATAGATTATTGGATTGGAGTTGGAACAGCTACCATATCTATTGCAATCATTGGAACAATAATTGGTTTTTTATCTTCCGATTATTTAAATGAAGATATGATGATTGGTCTTGCTATTGTAAATCCAGTTTATTTTACATGCATGATGGTTGGCGCAATGAAAACAATTCAAATTACTTTATCTGTAGTCTTGGGAGCAATATTGGGTCCATTATTTTTTTTGTTATCACCAGAGTGGTCGATTTTGTTTGGTGGATTTGTAGCAGGCACAATTGCTTTTTATGTAGGAGAATTAAATGTCAAGTAGCATAGTTTTGGTAATTTTAGTTACTTCGTTTGCAACATATTTATCTAGATTTTTAGGAGTTGTTAGTTCAGAAAAAATTAAAGAAAATTCAAAATGGTTTAGATGGTTTAATTGTTTGGCCTATTCCACTTTGGCAGCATTAATAGCAAGAACAATTATATTTCCCGCAGGAGTTTTATCTGGAACAGAATATTCGATAAGATTTATAGTTGTTTTTGCTTCTCTATTAATTTTTTATTTAAGTAAAAAAAATCTAGTGTATCCAACAGTTTTTTCCGTTATGCTTTTATTTGTATTAAGTAGCTTTTATTAATGAAAAAATTATTTTTTATATTGTTAACTTTTGTAATTTTTTCTAACGTTTCAGCAGAGTCAAGATTTGGTGAATTGACTTTTATGCGCGATGAAAAAATGAGAGGAAAAGATAATCAGTGGGTTAGACCACACCCAGGTCCATTTGTTTGGTCATTTATAGAACAAAGCAAAGGAAATTTCGTATGGGACGAAACTGATAAACATATGAAGTATTCACAAGAGCGTAACCAAAAAATTTTAGCAACTATTTGGCCGTATGCCACATGGGATCAAAAAACTTGTAATAAAAAAAAAAAGGGACGTTCTCCTTTCAAAGGATTTCCTAAGCGTATGAATAAACCATGTTCAATGCCAGATTATTTAAATTTTTTGACTTTGTTGATTGATCGTTATGATGGAGATGGCAATAATGACATGCCAGGTTTAAAAACAAAAATCACTCATTGGGAAATAATGAATGAGCCAGAATTTGAAATGTTTTTTAAAGGAACAGAAGAAGAATTTGTTGATATTTTTGTTGCTTCTTCAAAATTAATAAAAGAAAAACAAAAAGATTCAGTAATAGTTATGGCTGGAGCAGCAGCAATGTATCCAGAAAATAAAAAATTCTGGTCATCAGCTTTACCAAAAATTAAAGATCATTTTGATATTGCAAATATACACCATATATCTGGGCGAGATGGAAAATGTGACAAAGATTTTTGGGTTGGAGAGTTTTCAGAATTATTAGCTAGTAAAAAAATTGACAAACCTATTTGGGTAACTGAAGCAATGACATGTGGACCTCCTGTTAAAGCTTATGTTAATGCTTTTTCAAAAGGAGCTGAAGTTATCATTGATGTAGGAGTAAATGCTCCTGGAGCCAAAATGAGCAAAAAAGGAAGAAAAAAACTTAATGAATTTATTGAACAAGTTGATGGATTTAAATCAATGAGGATAATAACTAAAAATAAATCTGCTGAATTTACTATGCAAAATGGTTCAAAAAAGATGATAGAATTCTAGTATGAAAAAAATATTGTTAACATTACTAATTACTTTAAATGGAAAAAATAAAAGGATTTGAAATATTAGAACACGAAAAATCGAAAAGAATAATTAATATAAAAATAGAAGATGAAATTCTTGATAAGTTAATTTTCCCATTTAATAAATTTAATATTACTGCACTCGAATACAAACCTTTTACTCGATTTACTATTGCAAAGAGCTTAGATGATTTAACCTCAAATGAGCTAAGCAAATTATTAAATTCAATAGTAAGAGATAGAGAAACAGGATGTTTTATAATAAGTCCTAAAAAAATTAATTCTAAAATAGATGATACTTTTTTAACAAAACTTTCCACAGCTGTTGCACACTTAATTGGTACTCCCAATCATGATTCCATGGTTGGAAAATATTATGCAAGATTCTTTGTAAAAGATAAGGACGATAGCGACTCATATTTAAGAAAAGCCTATACGAATATGGATCTTCATACTGATGGAACTTATGTAAAAGAAAAAACGGATTGGTTATTAATGACTAAAATGGAAGAAAAAAATGCAGAAGGTGGAGAAAGTGCTATGCTCCATTTAGATGATTGGGAACACTGCGAAGATTTATTTAATGACCCAGTAGGCAAACAAAATTTCACTTGGGGTTCGCCGAAAAGTAAAAATATTGATTATAAAGTAGAACATCCAGTTTTTTCAGCTGATAAAGAAGGCAAGGCTCAAATTTCTTATATAGACCAATTTCCAGAACCAAAAAATATGGAACAAGGAATCTTTCTACAAAAACTATCTGATGCACTTGAAGAAAGTAAAAATAAAGTAATTCTTAAACTTCCAGTAGGTTCAGCTGTAGTTGCTAACAATTATTTTTGGCTTCACGGAAGAAAGCCTTTTAAGGAAAATAAAGATTTAGTAAGAGAATTACTTCGTATTAGAGGGTCTTTTTTTGCGAATTAAATATTAATCATATATATATTCAGTAATATTTAAAAATACTTTTATGCAGATAGGCATTGATTTAGGCGCAACAAAAATTGAGTATGTAGTTCTTTCAAAAAGTGGAAAAGAAATAATTAGAAGTAGGGTTAAAACTCCTAATAATTATAGAAAAGCAATTAAAGAAATAAAAAATATTGTTTTAACAATTGATAAAATATTTAAAAAAAAATTAAATGTTGGTATTTGTCACCCAGGTTCAATAGATAAAAATACAGGTTTGGTAAAAAATTCAACAAATGCAACATGGTTGAATAAAAAAAAATTAAATTTAGATTTGAAAAAAATTCTTAAAAGAAATGTTTTTTGCGAAAATGATGCAAACTGTTTTACTTTATCCGAGTCTACAGATGGTTCCGCTAAACATTATAAGGTAGTTTTTGGAATTATACTTGGGTCTGGTACAGGCGGAGGAATAGTAATTAATAAAAAAATTCTTACAGGCTCTAATCATTTAGCAGGTGAATGGGGCCATATGGCAATACCTATATTTGGTAGCTTAGAAGATAAAAAATTTATCCAAAAAAATATTAAAAAAATGGCAATAGAAACTTTTGTATCTGGCAAAGGGCTAGAAAAACTTTATAAAAAAAAGTTAAGTGCTCATATGATTTTTAATAAAAAAAACAAAAATAAATTTGACAAGAAATTTATTAAAAATTTTAAAATAAGACTTGCTAGAAGTTTGGTTAATTTAATTTATACTTTGGATCCCGATGCAATAGTATTTGGAGGTGGGCTTTCAAATGAAATAACTTTTTTAAATGAACTAAAAAGTTTATTAATGAAAAATTTAAAGATAAAAAATTTAAATACAGTTTTTTTGAAACCTGATTTTGGTGACGCCAGCGGTGTTAGAGGAGCAGCAATGCTAGGAAGAAAATCTATTTATTAAAACCTAAAAGATCATTGTAATTAATACTATTTCTTTTATATTGTCCATCCATTATGAAATTAGGCTTTATAGGAACTGGAAAAATTACATCGTCAGTTGTTACTGGTATTTGTAGATCAAAAATATCTTTTAAAAAGATACTACTGTCTCCTAGAAATAGAAATGTTGCTAAAAGACTTAAAAAACAATTTAAAAAAGTTTTAATTGCAAAAAATAATCAAGAAATAGTTAATTCGTGTAACTGGATTTTTTTAGCAGTTACTCCAACTGTAGGTCAAAAAATTATCAAAAATTTAAAATTTAGATCAAGCCAAACTATTGTTAGTTTTATTTCTACAATGACTTTGCCTCAAATTAAAAAAGCTATTAAAGTAAAAGCTACAATTGTAAGAGCCATACCACTTCCTCCAATTTCATTAAGAAAAGGTCCAGTTCCAATGTTTCCACCAAATAAAAAAGTTAAAAATTTTTTTAATAAGCTTGGAACAACTGTTGAAATTAGCAATGAAAAGCTTTCAAAAAACTTTTGGTCTACCTC